>JANQFY010000462.1 GCA_028277585.1 Sedimentisphaerales bacterium | reverse complement strand
TGGCTCTGGGCCTGTATTCGGCAACCGCAAGCGTCCGGAAGATCGATGCAAAGGCCGAAGCGGTGTTCATTTGCACGTGGTACGGGGGCGCTGCGATGGCTCAACGGCAGCGGGTCTGCCCTGAGCTGCCCTGAGAACACCGCCACATGCCACTGCGCGACACGACAGATATGCGCCGGGTCAAGACAGGTTTCCCCGCGTAACAACAGCTCTGACTGATTTGGCTTCATGATGAGAATGCATTATCATCACCAACAAAAGGCGTCAACAGGTTTTTGAGAATTGACTCTCATCTTCTTTCTGCGAATATGTCGTTATGAAACCGAAGACGAATCAACAGGCGGCCATTCTCAGTGTGCTGGATGATCTTGGCAGACCCGTAACTCCGAAGGAATTGCTGGAGACTGCCTCGATTAGTTCACCTGGACTGGGTCTCGCCACCGTTTACCGTGCTCTCAAGAGACTGGTCGATTCAGGTGAAGTCCGGAAGATTGAAGCGGCCGGCTTGCCGCCCCACTACGAACGGGAACGCAGCGAGCATCATCACTTCTTCATCTGTGAAGGCTGTCGCAAGATGTTTGATCTAGATGGCTGTTGCGGTGGCCTGAACGAACTGCTGCCGAGAGGATTCAGGATGAATTCGCACGAGGTCATAATCTACGGGGCTTGCCGAGATTGTGACTGATACTGATGAACTGATAGCAGTTTCTGATTTCCTCGGCAGAGAAGAGCGAAAAAGGGCGTAGTTTGTCGGTTTATGGGGTGATGTTGGCAGCGCCGAGAATGACCAAGAAATGCGATGCAAGTTGCTGTGAAGAACTGGTTTATGGGGAATGGGCGATACAGGACTCGAACCTGTGACCTCACGGGTGTGATCAAGGACCGCCCAAAACAGCACAAACTGTAACCCGTTAATAAATAATGACTTATGGTATTGCAGATTTTGCATTCTTTGCATTCATTGCGCTCAATTGCACCCGTTTGCACTCCATTGCGTATCTTTGATACACATCCTGTATCAGATCGTAATGCCTCGGCTACGCCCGTCTCAAGGACGTTTCCGCCCAAAGCAGAAACCTCCAAACCTCTCACGAAGCAGGGCTTATGACCTCCGTGGGCCTTCGCGTGTTTCACACACGGTAAACACATGCACACTGTTACGCGCCGGGAAGTCGAAAAGTGATACACAGTCGTGTATCACATGCTGATTCTCCGGCGCCGCTCTCTGGGACGCTTCCTTGGTCAGGATAGCTCCAATGTTCACCCTACCGCTTCTTCTTGCGAGAGGGTTCCAATTGGGAAGCCCCTAGACTGCGTACGTTGAGGCCAAGGCGGGTATTTGCCCAAGGGATATGGCCACCGTGAGAATCTCATCAAGGCTTAACCGAAAACGGGGAACGCCCCACCTTTCAGGTTACTGGCAGTCCTGGGCGATAGCGGAGTTTTCCTTGTCTGCCTCGTACAAATCAACCATAATGGCACCCTGAATGAAGTGGTGACAGATATTCCAGGTGCTTACGTGGGCAGATGGAGATGGTTGGGCCGAGATGCGCGGTATGGGCACGGAAACCCGCAGCTTGAAGGACGAGCCGAACCAAGCGGCGAGAAGACAAGCGAATAGGGAGGCCGTTAAGAGACCTTTGACAGGTGAATCTGATCGAAACAGGCCCGCGCTGCCGGCGCGCCGAACGCTTGCCGTGACACCTCGAAATGTCACAGGTTCGCCTTCATCGTAGGCCCGTAGCCCCATCTATCGAAAGAACTGGCTTCAGGAAGGCGCTGCCGCCTAACAAATCCGGGCCGTAGCGAGTCCGGCAAATCGATCGTACGACACGCAAGGATGAAGGCACGGGCGTGATTATGGGACCAAGGCTAAGCAGTATCCAGGCCTTGTTTCTTATACTTTGCTTGGAGGCTTAACAATGAAGAAGGGAATATGGATAGTCGGAGCAATAGTGACTGTCGTTCTGGCGATTGCTGTGTCACAATTCGTCCAGATATCCAGGGAGAGGAAGAACACTGAGATCAAGATTGGGGTGGTCCTTCCTTTGTCAGGTGAGGGAGCCAAATACGGAACTACCGCCCGACAAGCAATCGATCTCGTTTTTTCAGAGGTCAACAAACGCGGCGGAGTTCGGAATAGGACTATCTCTGCAATATACGAAGATTCCAAGGGTGTTGGAAAAGATGGAGTGTCGGCACTGCAGAAACTCATCACTGTTGATCATGTGTCTGCAGTCATCGGCGGACTCTTCAGCTCTGTCACACTCGCGATGGCTCCTGTTGCCGAGCGAAATCGCGTAGTCGTCCTATCCCCAACATCTTCTGCGCCCAGCATCACCAATGCCGGAGACTACATCTTCCGGAATTGTGCCTCGGATGTGTTTGAAGGCAGCGTTATGGCAGATGCTGCAATCCAAGAACTCGGCATCAAAAAAACTGCTGTCGTGTATGTCAACAACGACTACGGGGTCGGCATTGTGGGCGTCTTCAAGAAGACGTTTACAGACCATGGCGGGCAGATAGTCGCAGAAGAAGCGTTCCCTCAAGGCGCGACCGATTTCCGTTCACACTTGACCAAGATTATCGCAGCAGAACCGAATGGTGTCTATATTGTAGGATACAAGGAACTGGGGCTTCTACTCAAACAGGCCCGTGAACTGGGACTGGCAACGCAGTTTATGAGTAGCGTCATGTTCGAAGACCCAGAGGTTCTTACTATCGCCGGTGACGCCGCTGAAGGCGTTATCTACTCGGCACGGGCATACGATCCACGGAGCAATGAACCGCATGTCATTGAATTTGTGACAACCTTTGAAGATCAGTACCAAAGTGATCCAGATATATTTGCCGCATATGCTTATGATGCCGCTCGCATTCTAGTCCAGGCAATCAGACAAGGAGGGATGTCTTCCGATGCGATCAGGGATGCGATCTATTCAATTAACAACTTTGCGGGTGTCACAGGAAGTACTTCTTTCGACGAGAACGGGGATGTTATTCAGCCAGCATATTTGAAGACTGTCCACAATGGGCAATTCATATGGTACAGATGATTAAGTGAGATAAGCTATGGCCCAGATTCATCTAAGATACTTGCCAAAACATGCCAGTGATGCAACTTGTGACGTAACAAGTTTGCTCTCTAGTGATGAGCCAAAGAGTGAGCTCAGGGAGAGTAGTATCGCATTCTCCGGTCCCGACACACAAGAAGAAGGAAAAGATAATGAGACTGGAAGAACTGTCTGGAGATGCCACTCATCGCTTGCTTGATTTTGTTGAGACACATCTTACCAGTGTTCATCCAGCTTTCCGGGAAGATGTACTTCATGCCATTAAGATCGCAACTCCCTTGAGGGAACGTACCTATCTGATACATATCGCAGCGGACTTGTCAGGTGTGGACAGAGCAATCCTTGAGCCATTTGCTTTCGCAGCGGAGCTTCTTATGGCATCTGCCTTGACGGCAGATGATGTTATTGACGGCTCATTTCAAAGGAGTGGTGAGCCGACACTTCAGGCCAAAGCCAATCCTTCTAAGGCCTTTTTGGTTGCAGAGTATCTTCATAACATCGGGCACATCGCTCTGTGTGAGAGAGTACTGGCTGTTGAAGAGGACATCTGGAGCAAGGCGGCAAATGAATTTCGCCAGGCTTTTAAGGACCTCTTGCTTCACCAGTATCTTCAATCATCTATGGAAGGTGATACTTCTGTTTCCCATGAGTATGTTGACACCCTTGCGCGTGGGCGTACGGGCAAACTAATTGAGGCATGCTTTGCAGTACCTGCTATAGTCAGCAGATCATTGAGTGTGGAGAATTCGCTGCGCGAATGCGGCAGATGGTTTGGCGTGGCTCTTCAACATCGGGATGATGTTTTGGACTTCATCGCTACCTCTGAAATAATCGGCAAACCGGTTCTGTTAGACTTGTTCCTAGGGCAGCCCAACATCGTATTGTCGCATGCCCTTACCTTGGCAGGCAATCCGGCGACGCGAAGTACAGTTCTCAAGTATTTTCGAACAACACACACAGAGAAGTACAGTACAAGGCAAATCGCGGAGATCCAACGAGACATCCTCTCAGCCCTAAGAAGAAGCGAGTCATTCACATTTGCTTCTAAGGTCATTCATGAGTATTGTCATCGAGCAAAAAATGCCATTTCCAATCTACCCGCATCTCGGGCCAAAGGTGAGTTGCTGGATATGATTGAGGTTACTGCACACATAGAGTTTCCCTGGGAGGACACCTGATGAACGGCACTGCAGAAGTGTGGCCTTATTCTGAATTGGCCAAATTCGAGGTTGTCGCTCTCGGGTGCCATCGAAAACTCCATGCGGAGTTGACGGATGTCTTCAGATACGATTACGGAATTGAAGCCTTTCAACTTGTAGAGTATTTTCTCCGCGAGCCAATTGCCCGTGGTGGCGATTCGTCTGGTAATATGGTTTGCTTTCCTTTCCTGCGGAGGTTGCTTGAACACAATACTTTTCAATTGAGAGGGCAGGATGGCCCTCTGGAGATACAACCTCTAACCAGTGATTTGCGTGAAAATGTCGAATTCGCTCAGTATGAGGGACGGTATTGTCCGAAACGATATGCCCTTCCTTTTGAAAAGGCTATCATTGGTCAGACTGTTTTCGATAAGTGGTCAAGAACACTTGACCTGGAAGACATGTCAACACGGGATTGGTTTCACAGATATTCTGTTCAGCAGTGGGAAGAACATGAACGATTAGTGCGGCAAGCGCCACAAGATGTTCGCGATATATATCTCGTTGAATTCAACTTAGTTGGACGTTTTTGGAAAGCTTGTGCGAACGGAATAGCTACTATCGTCGGTGGCTACCCTATTTGCTCTGCCAGTACCTTTTATGGCTATTTCGTACTTGTGTGGCCGGAACCTCCCTCGCAGCCCTGCAACAACACCGAGCGTAAATGGAGGAAGGTGAATTCTGGCGATATTATTGAATGCCTTAAGACACATGCTGGCAAATACTATGTGCCGACACTGACTTTGCTGCATAACAGTATTTGGGAAGACAGACTTAGCAAAAGAATCGACAAGATCTCCGAAGCTGGCATATTTGCCGATGAAATTGATGTTTCTCCAATAAGCCGCTGGTCCATGAACGCAGAGGATGAACTTGAGCGCGGACTTGCCCGCCTGTGGGATGCTCGAAAACAACTCTTCCTACAACCCAATGGAGTAGCGGCCGTTAAGGAGACATTGCTATTCAAGAAATACAACATTGCCTCGCCCGGCATGGTTAATGAGATAAGGAAGATCATTCAACGTGCACCGCATTTCTGTCAACCGGAACAAGGAGCTAAGCTTCCGGCTGCCCTGGTTTACGGAGAGGCAGGAGCGGGCAAGGACACCATGGCCAAATTGATTCAACTATTTACACTGGCATCATGGAAGCAAGAGAGCAAAGAAGGGATTAATGAGGATCAGCCACTGGGTTATTTTGGTCTCAAACCGAATGCAATCAATATGTCAGCTCTGAAGCCCAACGCACTCTTTGGTCCATTGTTTCAAGGAATGAATGTCTCAGATCCACGGCTGAATATTCCGAGCATTTTGCTTCTCGATGACAATCCAGATTCCAACGAATCAGGCAATAACAATATTGGCGTATTTATCTTCGATGAACTTAACAGTCTTGACGCAGACCTCCAAGGTGTCTTGCTACGCATATTGGAGAACGGAGAGGTTACACCGCTGTTCGATATTAGGCCATCGTATGTTGGTCATCTGATCATCGGGGTTGTTAATGAAGACCCAGAGATTCTTATGCGCGAGAACGAGACAAGGAATCTCAAGCAAATGAAAGCCTTCACAGGTGAATTCATCGGCAATGCGCTTTACGAGTTCTTTGTCAAAGGGCGGCGGTTGCGTCCCGATCTCTTCTATAGGCTCTCTCGCGGCCTATATATTAAACTGCCTTCTTTGCGAGAACGAAGAGATGATATTCCAATTCTGTTCTACTTTGAATGTGAAGCTGCTGTGAGACAAGAGTTGAAGAATGTTGCGATTGATGACAGCATAGACCAGCTTGAGCCCTGGGCATCGACAGTTCCCGGCGAAAAGGAAGAGCCCTTCGTATACGTCGAACTGAAGGCGTATGAATCCCTAATGCTTTCCAGTCTTGATTGGCCTGGGAATGTACGGCAATTGCAGGCTGTGGCAACGGAAATAGCAGTGGCATCTGTAAAGGAATACGCGGATAGAGGTCAGCGTGAAAAACCTGGAGTTGTTTGTGTTCGGAATAGCACCGTGTTGAATGTACTGAGCAGTTACTTCCCAAGCGTTTTTGAGGAACATACTAGCAGGCATAACGAAAGGAGATAGTGATGGCAGGAACGACGGCATCTCCAATAAATGAACGGCTCATCAAGGAGATTAAAGCTTTCGTCGGGAATGTAGACAAGAACAGGCTTTGCCAGGAACTGGAAGCATGTCGCAGCCTAAAGAACCACCTTGTAGAGGAAGCCAAGAGACAATTCCCATTCAACAAGGAAGAAAATGTTGATGAGAAGAAGATTAAGAAATACGTGAAGCTCCTTATGGGTCTGTATTCTGCAATCAGAGAAGAGCGTGACCTCTTGGGCAAACTCACAAAGAAGGAAGACTGGGACGAAGTCAAAAAGGAGGGGTGATGGGGAGGCATGAGGGCTATCGAAAGCCAAGATACAGTAAGCTCCGAGTGAGTTTACCCGACACGACATCAATGATTCGGTGAATGGCATTGTCACCTCAGTACTTTATCAACAGTCTCCTGGCGGCAAGTACATGGGCACTCATTGGAGTGAGTTTTGCCCTGATATTCCGTGTGGGCAAGTTCTTTCACTTCGCGCATGGCATGGTCTTCACCATCGGCGCTTATTCGACCTTCATGTTTGTTGACCGACTAGATATGCCGCTGCTTGCTGCCATCCCCGCCGGTGTGGTATCAAGTATGATATTCGGTGTCATCATCGAGTCTGCGGTTTATCGCCCACTACGTCAACGGGGCAGTCGCCCGCTCGTCCTTCTCCTCGCTTCATTGGGCATCTACATTGTTCTTCAGAATGCCATTTCTTGCTTGTTTGGAGATGACACCAAGAGCATTCGTTTTGCGAGGGTGGCAGAGGGCATTGATATTCTCGGGGCAAGGATAACGCCCGTTCAAATCTTCACAGTAGGGGCAAGCGTAATTCTGATGCTGCTGGTTGCAGTGCTGCTGAGGAAGACAACGTTTGGCAGGGCAATCCGGGCAATTGCGAATGACCAGGAGCTCGCCACAATCTCGGGTGTTGCTACGAATGGAGTATTCTTCTGGACTTTTGCGTTCGGGTCAGCATTGGCGGGGATCGCCGGTATTCTCGTCGCCCTTGATGTGGACATAACGCCAGGCATGGGCATGAACGCACTTCTGATGGGTATTGTTGCGGCGATAATCGGCGGAATGGGGAGGATTCTGGGCGTTGCCTTCGGAGCCCTGCTTCTTGGCATGGCACAGCACATTGGCGTAATATGGCTTCCTACCCAATGGCAAAACGCCATAGCTTTCATCATCCTAGTAGTCTTCCTACTTTTCAGACCCGAGGGCTTTTTCGGCCGAAGGCCGGGGAAAGTCGCTGTGTGACGTGGAGGTCAATTGGACTATCTCCTTCACATTCTCATCCTGATCAACATCTATGTGATCCTGGCGGCGTCTTTGAATTTGATTGCCGGATACACGGGATTGTTGTCCATTTGTCAGGCGGCATTCTGTGGGGTGGGGGCGTACACAGCGGCGTTGATGTCTTTGAAGGTGGGTTCGCCGTTTTTGGTGAATCTGGTACTAGCGACGATCATCAGCGGGGCGCTGGGGACATTGGTGGGATTCCCGTCCTTGCGCATTCGCGATGACTACTTCGTGATCGCCACGTTTGCCTTTCAGGTGATCGCGTTCAGCGTGATGAACAACTGGGTGACGTTCACAGGCGGGCCCATGGGATTGCCTGGGATTCCACAGCCAGTGATTCTGGGCTGGGACGTGAATTCGCACGGGGAGTATCTGCTGCTGATCACAATGCTTGCAGCAGTTGTTCTTTGGGGGTGTCACCGGATTGTGCATTCTCCGTTCGGTCGCATTCTGATGTCTATTCGTGAGGACGAGACCTTTGCTTTCTCGGCGGGCAAGAACGTCGCGGCCTGCAAGGTGTTGGTGTTCATGATCGGTGCAGCGATGGCTTCGACGGCCGGGGTGATCTACGCCCACTACATCAGCTTCGTCGATCCAACGAGCTTCACAGTCATGGAATCGATCTTCATCATTTCCATTGTCGTCATTGGCGGCGCGGGCAGTTTCTGGGGTCCGGTTGTCGGCGCCATAGTCCTGGTGACGCTGCCGGAGATACTGCGATTCGTTGGGATGCCAAGCTCCGTTGCCGCCAACGTTAGACAGATTCTCTATGGAGGGCTCTTGGTAGCCTTCATGATGCTCCGTCCTCAGGGCCTGATGGGTAAGTACGCCTTCGGCAAAGGAGGGGCTACCCAATGACCTCCCTCCTTGACATGAAGAACCTGAACAAGCACTTCGACGGTGTCAGAGCGTTGGATGGTTTTTCCTGTGTGTTGGACGAGGGCGAGATTCTCGGCGTCATTGGGCCCAACGGGGCAGGCAAGACCACACTCTTCAATGTCCTGACTGGCTTCATCCCGCCAGATAACGGGCGTGTTCTTCTGCAGGGCAACGATCTGACTCGACTGCCTGCACACAAGCGGGCCCAACTGGGTATCGCCCGAACGTTTCAGAATCTCCGGCTGATTCGTCGCCTGAGCGTTCTGGAGAATGTGCTTCTCTTCTTCAAGGATCAGCCGGGAGAACGACTCTCGAATTTATTCCTCCGTCGAGGCATGTGCAGGGCCCAGGAGACTCAGAACCGCGAAAAGGCGCTGTCCCTGCTCCAGCAGATTGGCCTTGAGAGGAAAGCTCACGACCCGGCCGACGCGCTGTCTTACGGTCAGCAGAAACTGCTGAGCATTGTCTGCTGTCTGGCCGCCGACGCACGCGTTCTTCTGTTGGACGAACCAGTGGCCGGAATCGCCCCGGAGATGATCGAGAAGATCCTTGGTGTGATTCAAGACTTGCCCAAGCAAGGCAAGTCCGTGATGCTGATTGAGCACAACCTCGACGCTGTCATGCAGGTATGTCACCGGGTCATATTCATGGATGCCGGAGCCAAGGTCAGCGAAGGGACACCTCAAGAAGTCCGCGATGATCCACGCGTTATCGAGGCGTATATAGACTGAAGACGAAAGATGCTGCAAGTTGAGCAATTGGAAACAGGGTATGGCAAGAAACAGGTCCTCTTTGGCCTGTCGCTCGAGGTGCGTCAGGGTGAAACCGTTGCGATCATCGGTCCAAACGGTGCGGGCAAGTCCACGGCACTCAAAGCAATCTGCGGTCTGATTCGCCCTTGGAAGGGTGAGATTCGGTTTGAGGGTGAACTGCTCAACGGCTCCAGCCCCGCCAAGAACATTCGCCGCGGCATTACCTTCGCCCCTCAGGGCAACCGAGTATTCCCCGATCTGACCGTCATGGAAAACCTGGAAATCGGCGGCTACCATTTGCCGAAAAAGGAACTCCGCTCGCGCATCGAGTATGTAGTAGCCATGTTCCCACTCCTGCGAGAGAGGCCGAAACAGGCAGCAGGCAAACTCTCCGGTGGAGAGCAACAGATGGTCGCTCTGGGCCGCGCCTTGATTCCCAAACCCAAGCTACTGATGCTGGATGAGCCCTCCCTAGGCCTGTCCCCTGGCATCGTAAAAGACGTGTTCGAGCGAATACGGACTATAAGCCGCGAGACCGGCACGAGCATTCTGATTGTCGAGCAGAAAGTCAACGAGGTCCTCGCCATCTCCAACAGGGTCTATTCCCTGAAACTCGGGAGAGTGTTCTTCACCGGGACACCTGACACCCTGATCCATGACAAGACGAGAATGAAGGAACTGTTCCTCTGATTTGCTGCTGCGAGAAATACGAAGCGATGCTCCAGCAGTATGCCGGGGCAGTACAAGAGTCAAAGATGCGAGGCACATGAACACCAGATCAGCGGGAGCGCTATGCGGCGCTGATAACTCAGAGAATCAAGCAAGTGAGGAAGGTCTATGAATGCAAAACTAGACGGAGCTGGTGGTCGAGCATGCTGGTTTGTTGGAGCTAGCTACGGCGGAACCGATGATCAGACCACTAGGTTTCTCGAAGAGGGAATCTGGGAAAACGGATACCAAGACAGGTACCTCGATGCCGTGAGGTCAATGCAACCGGGCGACCACATAGCAATCAAGTCTTCTTATACGCGCAAACACGATCTGCCATTTGACAGCCGAGGTCATACGGTCTCCGTCATGGCGATCAAGGCCATTGGAACAGTGACCGAGAACCCTGGGGACGGTCGCAGAGTGAAGGTCGATTGGACCGGACTAGAAGAACCACGTGAATGGTATTTCTATACCCACAGAGGTACCGTTTGGAGGGTCGTGCCTGGGGATTGGGCCGCTGACGACTTGGTCCGTTTCACCTTTGAGAGCCAGCCTCAGAATCTGAGCCGATTCAGAAACGCCCCTTATTGGCGGGAGAGGTTTGGTGACAGAGCTGTTGACAAGCACCGATTCAACTGGACGCGATTCTATGAGGCTGTGGCGGACGGACTTGTGGGTTTCCGAGCAAAGAGAGGTGACTTGGTCGCTGGAATTCACGCCATAGCCGAACGTGTGGAGGGGCTTTCCCACCTAGAGGATCAATACGCGGATGGTTCCTCTGGCCCACTTAGAGACATATGCCCGTTCACAACTATGGGAATCTTCAACCGCGGCATCACGGACGCCAATCGCAAGGCAATTGCCGCGGAGCTAGCGAAACTGCTGAAGGTAGACGAACCGGTCCCGGAGTCCTTTGAGGGAATACCGATTCTCAATAACCAGCGGTCCTGGTTCTTCGCATTCGAGAAAACGCGTCAACCGGACGACATCGACGTGCTTTGGCAGGTATTTGCGGAGGCGTTACGATTCGCCGAATCAGATGATCCGGATGTTCGGTCGGCATTTGTGGAGGCATATGACCGTTCAACCCACAGGTATGGCGTAGGATGGAATCTCACGATGGGCCTCTATTGGATACGCCCCTGGAACTACCTAACGCTTGAGGGTCAGTCGCAACGCTATATCGACAAGAAGCTCGGAGTCCAGATCGGGCGAAATGGTCCGAAGAGGCGCTGCGATGCGCATGACTACCTCACCATTATGGAGACGATAGAAGCCCGTTTCCAGGAGGATGCGTATCCCGTGCACTCGTTCCCTGAGCTGTCACTGGCTGCGTGGCTCTTCAAAGATGGCGGGGCCCCGATACCGCCCGGCGTCGCACCTAAGAATGGCCGAGATGATGGTGAAGGCATCGAGCCGGAAACAGAAGTGTCTCCGGCACCCATCGTACCCTATTCAGTAGATAGCATCGTGGAAGATGGCTGTTTCATAGCGCGTTCCCAACTGGAGGATTTTCTGGAACGTCTGCGCACAAAGAAGAACCTGATACTCCAGGGGCCACCTGGCACGGGCAAGACCTGGCTTGCGAAGCGATTGGCCTTCGCCCTGATGGGGCAGCGAAACGACAGCAAGGTAAGGGCTGTACAATTCCATCCAAACCTGTCGTATGAGGACTTTGTGCGTGGTTGGAGACCCACCGGAGACGGGAAACTATCTCTGGTGGATGGCCCATTCCTGGAGATGGTGAAGGCTGCAGCCAAAGAACCTTCGATTCGGCATGTCATTGTCATCGAGGAGATCAACCGAGGGAACCCGGCTCAGATATTCGGTGAAATGTTGACGTTGCTCGAAGCAGACAAGAGAACTCCCACGGAAGCGTTGGAACTCTGTTACCGACGAACGGAGGAGGAGCAGGTCTTCGTCCCCGACAATCTGTACGTTATCGGCACGATGAACATCGCAGACCGTTCTCTTGCTCTTGTCGACCTTGCGCTGAGACGACGTTTTGCATTCGTTGATCTAGAGCCCCAACTTGGGAAGACTTGGCATGACTGGGTTCATACGCGATTTGGCATCGATTCTGAGACTCTCTCCGAAATCGAAAAGCGAATCCTGTCGCTAAACAAACAGATCGCCGCGGATACGAGTCTCGGCCGCCAGTTCCGTATCGGCCACAGTTATGTGACACCGCCCTTCGGGATATCTATCAAGGATGCTCGACAATGGTTCAGGCAAGTCGTCGAGACTGAAATTGGCCCGCTTCTCGATGAATACTGGTTTGATGCTCTCGACAAGGCTCAGAAAGCGAGACAACAGTTGAAAGGAGGATTCTGACGATGACCCCTGCGGCATCCACGGCAAGCTCGGAATCGCCACCGGAGAGCGGTCATATCGGCCGTATACCCGTCCGCAACCTATGGCTTCTAATGCTCTACGCTTCGGACCTCTTCCGAGAACTCGGTCAAGGGAAGATCGCGTTGGAGGAAAACCCCGAAGACATTCCAGATCTGGTGGCAGAAATACTCGCGCGATTGGTGGAACGCCGGCTAATGCGCAACCTGAGTTTCGGATACCAGCCCCAAAAGGCTGTCCTTAGTCGAGTTAAGGGCCGCATAGATCTTCTTGACACAGAGCGACATCAGCTTCTCTCACGAGGACTGGTTGCTTGTCGTTTTGAAGATCTTACAGTCAATACGCCGCGCAATCGCTTTGTTCGAGCAGCGCTTGCTACGGTCGCCAGTGTGGTCAGCCGCTCAGACCTTGCACATCGTTGTCGAACCCTTGCCACTTGCCTCAGGCAAACCGGCGTCACCGGCGAAAGACCGACTCGTTCTGAAGTGTCCGCGGACCAGTTGGGACGTCACGATTCCAATGACCAGAAAATGGTGACAGCGGCGCGCCTTGCCTTCGACCTAGCGCTTCCCACAGAAACCTCGGGCACTCAACTACTTCCTCTGCCAGACAGAGAGATTACTTGGATTCGGCACCTCTACGAAAAGGCGGTCGCGGGCTTCTATGACACTGTCCTGTCTGGATCTGGATGGCGTGTCGAGGCAGGCAAGCCCCTCGCGTGGCTGATCGAACACAGAACGCCAGGGATCGACAAGATCCTTCCGTCAATGCGCACCGATATCATTCTTGACCACCACGAGACTGGTCGACGAATCATCATCGACACGAAGTTCACTTCCATTGTCACACGCGGATGGTATAGGGAAGAATCCCTGCGCAGCGCGTATCTCTATCAGATATATGCCTACTTGAGATCCCAGGAAAACAACAGCACCGCTTCCACGATCCACTCATCTGGACTTCTTCTACACCCATCAATACACAAAATGGTGAACGAGTCGGTAGTGATCCAGGGACATGAAATACGGTTTGCGACAATCGACCTCGGGACCACAGCTTGTGAAATCCGAAGGCAGCTTCTCGAAGTCGTGGGGCTTTCGGACAAAGCCGGTGATTGAACGGGCCTAAGAACTGCACGTACCCTCTCTCTGTTGCTCGCCTCCGAGGAGAGTCCGCCTCAGGTACTTTGAATTGGTGGGAGCAGGTGGAACACATTGACATCACTTGCTTCTTGGGTAGTTTGCTGGTAGTATTCATTGTAATTCTGGAGCGAATTTCTCTGCCGGTATGCCCCCTTCGCAGGCCGCACACCGGCAGGGACCTCAAGAAAGGTGCGACTCCTACGATTCATGTGCTGAAACAGACTGTCACAAGGTCGTGAGTTCATAGTGCTCAATCTGAATGCTAACTGGGCGCTGTATGTTGACTTATGGACGTCTTTCGCCAGAACGGAGTGATACGATGACAATCCGAATTGACGCCTCGGTACCAGGATACATAAGGGAACGGGCTGCGCATCGGGACAACAGAGCGTCCACTACGGGGCGCACCCAAGATCAGGGATCTTCCACAACGATGAGGGCCAAGAGCCCCAAACACGAAGATCAACCCAACTCGTACCTCACAAGTAGTTCTGGTGTCGTCCATGCGCGTCTGATGTCACACATACACCAGTATTAGACGGCAACAAACGCAGGCACACAAATGACGAGGAAATCTGAGACTGAGAGGATGTTGCATGTATTGTAAGAACATTTTTCTCATTGATGGGGCTGCTGGAACAGGCAAGAGTGATCTCTTGGACTTTGTGGATCACCACATTGTCGGCCATGATGCTACGATCTTGGAGAAGTTCACCACCCGACAGCTCCGCGATGCTGAGAGGCGCACGGGGAAGAACCTAGATCTCAAGTTCGTGTCAAACGAGGAATTTGATCGATACGGGAAGGAAGCTGACTTCTACTGGTACGGATACCCGCACAGTGGTGGTGAAAGATACGGTTTCTTTCGCGCGGATCTTGAGATGAAACTGATGCAACACAACAACGTGTTCTTGATTGTCAGAAGTGCCTCCACAATCCGAGACATCGCCACAGACTTCAAGGACGTAAATGTCGTACCAGTGTTTGTATACACCATCGAGTCTCTTGTCGGGGAGCGCTTGAAGAAGGAAGGTTATACAGATGAGGAAATAGAATTCCGACTGAGCCGATCCGCTGAGGCAATGAGCGATCTGTACACGCATCCGAAGCTGTACAAAGTGCACATCATTAACAACAGCGACAAAGCCACATATCAGCGTCAGTTGAAGGAGAAGTTCGAAGAACTCCTCGAACCGAAACCTGAACTCCTCCGCATCACTGCTCGGGAACACTATCACCTACCCGGAGTTCTCCGGCAGTACAAGACCCGCATGGTGGAGCAGCTTGGCCGGTACAGTTTTGAGAACAACGTCTTTGTAATGATGCGTTTTCGGCCGGAGAACAGTGCTACCTTTGATGTCGTGAAGCTTGTCGTAGAGAATGCAGGTTTCAATTGCGTCCGGGCGGACATGGATGAGTGGGCACTGACAAAGGACAATGTCTACAATCCTTTCGCAGTCCTCTACTGCTGCAAGTATGGCATTGCCCTTTTCGACGAGCCGGAGAAAACGAATACATACAACGCAAATGTCGCGGTTGAACTGGCGATGATGCTGTTTCAGGACAAGCATTGCCTGATGCTAAAGCACAGTAAGTTGCCTCAGCCACCTTTCGACTTAGCAGCCCAAATCTACAGGGAGTATGGTCGCTCCGAGGAACTGGTAGCGATCATTCAGAAGTGGCTTTCACAACTGAAATAGCACTGAGGAGATACCCAGATGGTACTGATGGATTATGTGCACAAGGCGAAGGAGCAGATTACGATCATCGGGACCAATCCACTCATCCCGGAATTGGAAAAGAGTAGCAGCCTCCTCGCTGACTTGTTGACACTAAACGACAAACTGAAGCTAACGGTGTTCTACGAGAGTGATTCGGAGAACTTCGGCCAATCACTGTTGCTGGATTCACAAGCGGCGGAAACACGCATGACCTACTCGACGCTTACGGTGCATCGCAACCGAATCAGCGGAACGAAGAAGGACAAGAAGCTGATCGGTGGCTTGCGGAACGACATCTTGAGCAAACTTGATGACGATGAGTTGAAGAAAGACGTCGGAGACCGCGTCGCCCTAAGGCAGGTCAACCTGCGCTTGCCCGTTAATATCATTCAGGTGGACGACAAGCTGTGGGCATGCGTGACGACACCGAATGCCCCAACACTCAACTCATATGATGAGATCTCCTCTGAGACACAGATGGGAGTATCATTGCTACAGCTCATTGACTTCTACCGCAATGATACAACGGGAGGGGTATTTCTGTCCGAGCCGGGAGAGGAACTGATCCAGTTGTACGATCGGGCTGGTTACCCCCGCGGCATTTTCCCTCGCCAGTGCTTCTACACGACCGCGTTCCAGCGATACTCCGTTTGGGGGTTCATCTTTAACCGCGAGGGGCAGCTACTCCTGCAACAGCGCAGCTTAACGGCGAAGGACGGCCGAGGTCTGTGGGACAAATCCATCGGGGGCCATGTCGATCTTCTCGACTCATCGACGTACATCACAGCTCAACGTGAACTCGTTGAGGAACTCTTCCTTCCCGAAGCTGAGTTCACGAAGTACGTGCGTGCGGATCTTGGTGAAATAGAGAACTTTGGCGATTGGCATCCAACAAAGAGGATGGAGCAATCTTTCACGGAAGCATTCAAAGGCCTGGGGCCAGCGGACTGGATCATGTTCCGTGCGTCGGATGAGCAGACCGGCGATCCGCTCACGGTCACGCGTCGGTCCCAGCGCAGAATCCATGATGACGAAGGTAACGTAACGATGAAGCCCACGGTCTTCCGAAGTGACGTGTATCTGTTTGTCGCACCCGAGGGGTTCATCGATACACCCGAACAAGTCAAGAGTGTTCTTCAATTGGCGGAGGAAAAGGGAGCTGCACAGGATCACAAGATCCTGACGTTGGAGGAACTCAGGAGTTGGATCGAAGACGAAGAACGAGAAGGCAAGGCTGAGGAGATCTTCACAGATGATCTCCTGCACATCAATATGGAGTACCGTGGCATGCTTGAGAGCTTCGCCGAGTTCATCAGATATATTGGGTAGGCAGCAGAGATGAAGGGACGTCTCTACATTCTGACCGGCGCTTCGGGATGCGGCAAGACGACGCTCTTGAACAGCATTTGCGATGCCCCTGCATTATCGAAAGAACTCCGTGCCATCAAGGCGAGGAAGCACTCCACGCGCAAGCGTCGGGGGCCTGACGACGACTGCTGCCATTCACCTACAATCGACTTGAACACCTTTGACATCGCATATGCAATCAATGAGAACCTCTACGGTTTGAAACTCTCGGAAATCAGGGAGGCGATCGATGCAGGCAAGAATGCCCTCATTGTTATTAGCGATTTCCGGATCATTCGCCGGCTGAAGGAGGCTCTTCGAGAGGCCGCCGTATGTGTCTATATCTCTTCGGCCATCGATCCCGCAAAGCTTCAGCGCGTGCAACTTGCTCGCCACGGATTTGATCCCAAAGTAAGGGCTCGATCACGCCTGAAGAGGCAGTTCTCGCGTTTGCGCAGTGCTGCGCGGTTGAACCAGTGGGAAACCGTCGCGAATTGCATCGGCGAACTGAACGAAGACTGGAAAGTGTTGCGGCCGGAATCGGACTCGACAGAAGTGCGCGTCCAACGGATTCGCGCTTTTCATACGAGATATATCGATCACATCGAGTTGTTTGACCATACTATCCTCAACTATTCGGAAGGGCATTCCGATGAGATGACGCTACAGATACGGAATCTGATACGATCGTACGATGCCGGTGAACTTCCCCATTCGTTTCGCTGGCCGCCAATCTTTGTAGTTGCGGCCGCGTCTGGCGCTGGGAAGGCCACGATGATGCACATGCTCCACCTCATTGGCGGCGATAGAGTGGAGCTGATCACGAAGATGGCAAGACGCGAGAAGAAGCCGGGAGATAAGCGAGATGGAATGATCGCCATTGGGCAGAAGCAGTTCCCCCCAGAGTACGACTTCAGATGGGAATTCCACAAGCCAGTGAAAGCTGCGGCAGAGGATGGGAGACTGGCGTTCAAGGGAGTTCAGTATTCTGTTTCCTCGGGCCAAATCAATGAGCGGCTACAGGAGGGCAAGTCACAGATTGTGATCTCAAACATCCAGCAGTTCCCGGCTTTCAGAGAAAGGTACGGCGACAATGTCGTGTTCATCTATCTGCATCGCCTGAGCTCCCGCGAAGATATACGAAAGTACCAGTATGAGAACAATGACAATCCCGCCGAAGCCAAAGTCCGGATCGAAGAGATCGAAAGAGTTCATCATGATTACCTGGAACATGTCGCCGAGTTCAGTCATGTCCTACTGAACACGACGTTTCCCGAGGACTTGTATGATCAGGTATTTCAGTTGCTTGAGTATTACCATGGCCTTTCTAGAAGGGCATAGACAATCGCAATGGCAATACATCTAGGGACCTGTCGGATGGCCTCACGAATGATCTAGGCCAAACCAATCGGTTCGTCAGTGACTTGGGTGGCCTCGATGGCTCGAATCTTCTACTTCCGCGTCATATTCAACGCCTAGACGCCCCCGATCATGGTAACGGAGGCATGCCCAGTTCTTCGAGGAACGGGTTATGCTCGTCCCTTGCTGCTCTGGTGTCCCGCTCTAATCAGACCAGATCCACATGAACCGCCTTTAGGTTGATCTCTGGTTCCGGGATCGCTGTGCTGATATAACGTGAGATATTCAGGTTGAAGCCGTTTTCTTTTTCGACCTCCGTCATCTCTACCCGGCGGGAATAGCGCTCTTGTGCCCTCAGGTGCTGATATGTCTCGATGATCTTGGCGATGTGTTAATGGGTCTAAGCAACAGCTACGCATAATCACCTGCCGCTACGCTCTTGTAGAGAGATTCCGCGCTCGTCGCCTCCATGACCGCTTGGCGAACATTGGCGCGGGTCAAATCCAACACGCGCAGCTTGCCGCCTGTTTGCGCAACGGCCTCAATGCGGCGGTAGATCTGCGGATGGGTTTCGCCGTACCGCGCCAAGCCCTGCAATTTGGGCAAAGCGTCGGCTAGGTGGAAGCCATGTGGGTCAATGATGTCCACCACAACCTCGCCATCCTGCTCCGCGAAGAAAATGAAATCCGGCCTGACGATTTTCGTGTCGTCACCATCGGCATAAGAGATGCCTAGCGAATCTTGGCTGGGGCGGTCGGGGTTGCGATACCAGAACTTGAAGCCGTTCCGTTCCATTTCGGTCGTCAGAACCGCCCTTTCCCAAGTCTTCAAGGTAGCCGGATAGAAGCCCTGTTCATCACACAGCAGATGCTGCCTGTACGTCGGAATATCCGTTTCCACACCATCCCTCTCGCGTACCTTCGTTAGCTCGAAGCGCGACACCGGTCGGGCCAAATCCACATCCTGTGGCTCGGTGCTGAGTGCCACGATTTGCCGGTAAGCCTCTTGCCGATCATGCGGCAGTTCCTTAATGCGGTCGCGGAATTCAGCAAACCACTCATCGGAAAGTGCCTTGGCTTCGTCATCGAACAAGATTTGCAGGTTCTCCATTAGGTGCAGCGCAGCCACATCCTCGCGGGCCTCAATCAGCGCCTCGTCAAAGTCTTCCTCTGCTTCTGGTTTGCGTTTCGCACGCTCAGGTGTGTAGGTGCGGGCAATGTCCGGGCTGATGATGCGAGCCGTGCGGCGGTATGCGTCGGTGACCACGGCGTCATCTGCCTCGGCCTTGAACCGGGCGTCTTGCGTCTCGCCGCTTTGCATATCGGCAATAATGGTACGGCCGTTGACGGTCATCACTGCTGCACGCTTCTCGTCAAATGCTTCCTGCCTCTCGGCAATGAAGTCGTCCAGCACCTTGTGCATGGCAGCGTGAGCCTTGCCGCCCGCGCCGGGCAACAGCCCATCTGACGCCAGTTCGTGCGCCAGTGCGGTCAGGCGGATAGCCGGCTTCGCGCTACGTTGCGGTCGCGTTTGAGATGGCAGAGAGACGAACTGTTTCCACACGGTGTCCGGTACAGTGGGATTGGGCTTCATCTCGACCGGGTTGATGAGGATACGCCCGGTCGGCGGCGCGTCGCCGCTGCCATCCTGCAGCGCCTTGACGACGTTTTCCACCGTCTCCTTGTCGAACTTCGGCAACAGGCAATCCACGGCGTTGAGCTTGTCATTGCCGGGGATGCGCCGTGCCAGCGGCGTACGCACCATGCGGCCCAGCATCTGGGCAATGTAGGTCTGGTCTTTCGCCGGGCGGAACGATACCATCACCTCGGCACGTGGGCAGTCCCAACCTGTGCTGATGGCGTCCTTGGCGATCAGGATACGCACCCACGAATCGTCCTGTACACGCTGCGGCTGGATGTAGGGTACAGTGTACTTGCCAAAGGTCTGTGTGGTGTGCTCGCCGAACACGTGCGCCACCGAGTTCTCATGCAACTCCGGCCATTGATGAAAGATCTTGTCCAGTGCGCGGCCGATTTCCCTGGAACTTGGTTTGTTGGGCACCTGCAACACCAGCAGCGGCGTCACGGTTTCGCTGTTGTCCTGTTGTGCGGCGTAAGCCGTCCACTCCGTAGAGCACTCGCGCAGCTTGTCGGTGGCGCGGCGTACGAGCACGGTGTCGAAGTCGCCCGCCTCTTCGTCTGGGATGTCCAGCGCGATGGTGTCCTTCAACAAGCCGGAATCCTGAACACGGGTGGCGTCCACGGTTACCGGCGGCAGGGTGCTGCGCCCTCGTGCCCCTTCCATGGCCTTGTTGAAACGCTCCACCGTGGCCGAAATGCCCCACACCACAGGGATGCCCGGCACCCCCTTCTCGCCGTTGATGAGTCGTTTGACGATCGTGGGCTTCTCGCGGTTTGGGTTGCCCATCCCACGGTGTGCTTCGTCCAGCACCAGATAGAACGTTAATGCCGGGTCTTCGATGGTGTTGCGGATCGTGTCCCAGATCGTGTGGCTCCGCAGGTCGGGCCGCATTTCGGGGAAGATTTCGTCTTCGTCGCCGTCAAAGCCCCGCACCAGCAGGCTTTTCTTGCTCAACTTCTGCGTGTTGAGGAAGTAAATCCTTCCGGCCTCGAACCTGGCGCGATTGAAGGTGTTTTCCACCACCACCAAGTCCGTGTGTCGCAGCCGGTCGGACGACTCCATCAGCCGAAAACGTGTCTGCTCATTCAGTGATGGGTCGTCGCTGAACCAGAGCACTACCGCGCCGGGGTCGCGGTCGAAGTCGTAACCGTCGTCGCCGTGAAACAGCGCCTCGAACACGGCGGCCGCCATCACCGTCTTGCCTGCGCCGGTGGCCGCGGTCAGCGAAAAAGCGTGACGGTCGCCGTCCTCGCGCCATCGTTTGCGCGCTTTCTTCAAGCGCTCCAGTACATCGACGACGGCTTCATCCTGGTAGTCTTTCAGTGTAAACTTCATGCGTCGTCCCCGTTGGCGAATGCAAAGTTCTTCAGATAGGACTCATAGAGTCGGATCGCCTCCACACCCTCAGGCAGGCGGCGCGCAATCGCTTGAAAGCGCCGCTCGTCATCAGTAACGATGTAGGCGATTCCTAATTTCTTAGCCTTGCGCGCGGCTTTCAGGAAGTCCGTGGCCCTGTCCAACTCGACCAGCAGCCCGTAGCTGTCTACCACCTCCCAACCCGTCTTGGGCAGTTTGTCGATGCGTCGGCCCACACTGCCCGCACGCAGCCACAACAGCGACGCGATGCGATTAAACGCGGTCTGGTAGTTGACCGCGACCGGCGTTTCGTAGGTCAAAGTGAAGAACTCCGCGTTCTCCAAAAGGCCCTCAGCCATCGGGAACTCATCGGTAAACTTGTAGTCGCCCCTGATAGGATCGCCGTTCGCCGTCTTGCCCGTGATAGCGGCCTGCACGCGTGGCTTCGTGATGTAGTCGCAGATGCCCCACTGCTCCCAATCGGGGTCACCGGGGCGCAGGCCTTGTTCACGCAGCGCTTTCTGTTCGTCCGCACTGACTTCGTTGTTGGTCACACAGATGCACTGCCGTCGGCCGCCGTCCTGCTTGTTCAGTCGCATAACGGAATGAGCGGTTGTTCCAGAGCCGGAGAAGAAGTCTAGAACCAGCGCTTCCGGATTTTCCTTTACAAAGAAACGCAGCGCATCCTCTACGGCGTAGACCGATTTCGGAAAGGGGAATTTTCGTCCCGGGAGAAGAGCACGAATGACGTTGGACCCGCCGGCGCCCGCGTTATGTGAACGCTGATTCCAGACACTGACCGGATTCTTTATCCGCGCAACCGTATCCGATTGCTTCAGGATCAGCACGCCGTTCTCGTCTTTGCCAACAATTTCGATTTCTCCACGATCAATTCGCTCTTTCTCAGCATTGCGCAAGTAAGAAATTGACCAACGCTTCCTTTTGCGTGAGTAAGCTCCGAGTCGAACAGTCCCTTCCTTCAGACCTTTGCGTGCAGTTGCCGCACTGATTTGCCATCTACCTTCCGATTCATTCGATCGTATTGGCCAACAGGCAACAAGATTAGGCGCTGGCGGCTGAACGGTGTTGGGGCTGACGCCAAGCGGGATATAGTCTCCAACGGAATGGATGCATTTTCGCTTCGGGTCGACCCAGAATGGGTAAAACTGCTTCTCACTGTCTTCTCGTTGAGCATCAGTCCCTCGCCGCAAGAGACGGTTCCAGATATCAATTCTCTTTCCCTCCATGCTCTCTGGAGAATTCAACATGTCCTCGCCGATCGGGGTCACCGCCGCGTCGCCAAAGAAAACGAAAAAGAGGTATTCGTCAGCGCGGTAGAACTCCTTATCTCTGGCGACACCACTGTGATTGATAACACTGGTCACCATCTGAATCCGCGCCTCCGGAAACATCTGCTCCAGCAGCAGCCCCAGACGCAGATATTCCTTCTCGTCGATTGTGACGATCAGCACTGAATCCGCCGGATTCAGCAACTCCTTCGCCAGGACCAAGCGCCGCTCCATCATGGCCAGCCACTTGCTGTGGCGATACAAGTCGTCGGCATTGACGTAGTCGTTGTTGTATTTCCAGTCTTTATCTCTGGTGTTGTAGGGCGGGTCGATGTAGATGACGTCCACCTTGCCCCGGTGCGTCCAGGTCAGAGCTTTCAGGACGTGGTAGTTCTCGCCATTGATGACGGTATGCCAAGGTTTGTCGCCTCCGCGCGAGACTTTCCCAGTGGCAGCAAGGCCCGGATAGATGGTGTCGCGGAATTCCGCGACGACGACCAAGTCATCTATCTGTGCTGTACTTTGCTCAGCTGGTGTGTCGAGGCATTCTAGTTCTGCCCGTTTCTTGCCGCCGCCCTTGACGATCTTCTTCACTTGCCACAGTCGCCGGTCGCCCTTTGTGGTCGAGCCGCGCGGCGGCAACACACGCACCTTGTCTCCTCGGCGGACCGGGCGTTGCGGCAATTCCACGGCTTCGGGCTTGTGGCGCTCGAAATTCAGGCCGAACGAAAGCCGCGACGAAAGCGCCCGGAACTCACGCTCCAGGTCGGCGCCAAGCTGCGAGTCTTTGGCCTTGGCATTTGCGATCAGATCAGTCAATCGGGACACAAACTCTCCTTGAATGCGTTTGGCAGGTATCGTCGCGGATGTCCGGGCGGTAGGTGCATTTGATATCGCGCAGGTTTGCAGTGGGCGATTGTTCTATTCTCTGTTCAGTCATCGATTGCTCTCTTGGAACCTGAGGAAGATCAGCCCGAGGACGACACGCTTGTATTCAGCGGCATCCATAGAGCCTCAGAGCTTATCCGCCAGCTGGCCCTCATCAAATACACTCCAGAGCCGTAGTCCAGCCGCCATAGTAATATCGACTAGGAAGCCAAGCAACTCGATTTCCGGCGTTTGAGGGGGATTTATCCTGCCGTGAAGGGCCTTCGCTTATCAATCAGCGGACCAGGATCTTCCGTACGGTGGGGCCACGCCAGGGTTTGCCCATACGGGTGCGATGGCCTTCGGCGTTAAGGATATAGGCGATGTTGGTGAAGCTCATGCGGGGTTGACCGGGTCGCTTTCGTCTCAGTTGTCGCATGCGGTCCAGGATGTTGGCTTCGCCCGGACGCGTGCCGAAAGGTTTGCGGCCCTCACATCGACCCTTTGCCCTGCGAACGCGATCGCGGGCGGCGCGGAGCTTGAGGACTATGACGGATTTCTCGAACTGGGCTACGGCTCCCAGAACCTGACGGATCAAGGTCCGGGTGGGATCTTCGTCGTTTACAGTCAAGTCGACACCGGAATCGGCACTGATGACCTGGATTCCCAGGTCGCGGAATTGGCCGAGAATGATTTCGCTGACCATGAGATCACGGGCCAGCCTATCCGCCCGCTCGACGAGGACGATCTCCACGCCGTCTGATTCTATGGTGTCGAGCAAGGCCGCGAGTCCCTCTCGGTGCTCAAGGTCAGTGGCTCCGTTAACGCCGCCGTCGCGAAACTCGCTGATGATCGTCATACGACTGGCCTTGGCAAACCGCTCTACAGTTGCTCGCTGACGTGGGAAACCATCACCGTGAACCTGAGCCTTGCCCGACACCCGAAGATATGCCACTGCATTGGTCATTTGGCCTTCCTGAGCCCGCCCTGATGTCCCAGGGCTCGCAGGGAGCGACGAATCGCCTTCTTTTCCCGCTGGATCTTAGCCGCCCCGAGTTGCTTCAGTAGTGCGGCAACCTTCGCCTTCTTGTCGTCGTCCTTCGTGGCCTTTTTTGTCGTAGCCTTCTTCGTTGCCATGCCTGCCCCTTTCGTAAAGTGGTTATCATTACTCCACTATTATAGGTCATATCGACAGGCATCCCAAGGCATGTCCCGAGCACAATTCTTTAGAATTAGCGTCACGATTCTCGGCAAGTGTGTTCTCGCTATGGAGTTAACCTCAATCCTTCTGGCTTGGCGTGGAGTACGCGGGCTTGTGGGAGGCTGGGATGAACGGTTGTGAAAATGAACAGTAGGAGGCGCCTTCGTGTTGACCTCTCACTTTGCACGTCTTGGATAGCATCCTGCCGTGACGCAGCCACCAGCCGAACCTGTTGCCACATCTCAGCTACTCCTCTGGTAATCGGGCGCTGCCAATCATGGCGGAGCACATCGAAGCGGCGATCCGGGCAGCTATCTCTAGGGCAACGCAGAAATCGCTGACCCAGAAGATAGAGAGTGGGCAGGAAGGCACTGCGCTGTAATGTGGAGAGTGACTGTCGAACATGATATCGATGCAAGAGATACGGGGGCTAGCCAACTCCTCGGATAACCAGCAGCGAAAGACGATACATTCTCAGAGTCTATTTTGATCCGCGCGTTAGCACAGCAACCAGAGTAACAGGTATCCTTTGAACACTACAGACTGACACCGTTTATCTCGCCTTTATGAACTAGCTCAAGACAATGCAATCGACCGAGACCATCACCCGCAAGTATCCTAAAACCTGACGTGATTGCCAAAGAAGTAAATGAAGCATCTCCGGTGAAGCTGGTGACCACTGTCCCCGCTACCAGGTTCCAGACTCTAATTGTCTTATCTCCTGCCGACGCGCTGACGGCGACTGCGTTGCACGGTGATATCGCGAGGCTAGTTGGAATCCCCTCATGACCCACAAGAGTGCGCAGGTGCTTGCCGGTCGAATAATCCCAGACCCTTATGGTTCGATCTGCTGATCCGGTGATTGCTATATTGTTATCCGATGATAACACTACAGAATAGATTTCGCCCTTGTGACCCTCAAAGCTTCGAAGGATTGTGCCTGTTGCCAGATCCCACACCTTCACCACACGCTCCTTCTCTGAAGCCGACACGACAGTCCTTCCATCTGTCGATATCGTTGATGCCATCACTTCATTATCACTTCCTTTGACCCAGTACAACAGCTCACCTGAGGTCAAATCCCACACTTTCCAGACTGTCCGTGAGAGGGAAACCAGGGTACTGCCGTCGGATGTGATTGCCAACGCACTTAGCGGTCCCCAATATCTGCTCTCTGATCCGTCAAGAGTGTGAAGGAGTTGCCCTGTCTGAAGGTCCCACATCTTCACTGTGCTACTCCATGAACCAGAAATGGCGGTCCTACCGTCGGGCGTTATGACCAATCTGGTTATGTAGTTCGTGTGGCCCTTGATAGTACGAAGAAGTTCGCGCGATTCTAAATCCCAAACCTTCAAAGACTTATCGTATGAACCAGAAATGGTAGTCTTGCCATCAGAAGTGACTGCCACTGCGGAGATGTGTGCGCCATGTCCGCAGCACGTATGCTGGATTGGCCCATGAGATGAGTCCCATACCCTCAATGTCTTCCATGAAGTGGAGATGACTACATTGGCGTCCTTCGTCATAGCTACACCCGTGACACCTCTATCATGGTCATCTATGGAACGGAGCAGTTTCCCGGATGACAAGTCCCACAGTTTCAGTGTATGGTCTTCAGACCCCGTGGCGACGGTTTGGTTTTCGGCATCGATTCTCACAGCACTAACAAATCTCTCATGGCCTCTGAGGGTACGTAGAAGTCTTCCCGTGTCCAAGTCCCATACCTTCAAGGAACCGTCGTTGTAACATGCAATGACTGCCAACTTGTTATCTGTCGTAAGTGCGATGTCTGTCGCGAAGTGTTTATGACCTTTCAGAACATACCGAATAGCGTGCTTGTCCAAGTCCCAAACTGTAACCGTCTCACTGCTGTCGTCCCCCGAAGCAGCAAGGACTGTCTTGCCGTCCCATGTTACGGCTACCGCGGACATCTGGAACTTGGCTATTTTCAAGGAATCCTTGATCTTGCCTGTTTGCAGGTCCCACACTTCTACTACGCCATAGTTATATGAACCGGTGACGGCGATATTGCCGTCAGGCGTGATTGCAAGAGATCTGACGGGCCCCCCTAGACCGATCAGTGTCTTGCAGAGTTGGCCCGTCTGCAAGTTCCACACCTTCAGGGTCTGATCCAAGGAACCGGAGACGGCCGTCTTTCCATCTTGTGTAACCGCCACGGTGGTCACGGCCTTCTTGTGACCTTTGAGAGTGTGCAGGAGTGTGAATGTGGCTATGTCCCACACCTTGAGGGTACAGTCATCTGAGGCAGCAACGACTGTTTTGTCATCAGAGGTGATTACCACTGATGACAAACCTCCATCGCAAGTAAGCACTCGAAGAAGCTGACCACCTGGTGGAGTGAGACTCGGCCACATAGGCCTGAGTGAGGCTGACTGAGGGGCACTCATGGCCCTCTGGGCAAGCCTGAAGAGTTCAGGGATCTCGCATTGAAGCAAGCGTCCGGCAAGCTGAGAATAGAGTTCTTGTGGCCTTCTTTCAATAGCGTTGGATGACAGTCTAATGCTGTCGCGTAGCCATCTCGCAGCAATGTCACTGTGAAGATCCAAGAGGTCGAAATCAGCAAGCAATGATGTTGGATTGGTATTAGCAGCCTTTGATGCAAGCCAATGTATATTGAACAGCAAAGCCCGCAGTGCATCTGTACCTTCGGCAAGCATCACTAGGTCTGTCACATGTTCAAAGAAGTATCCGTCGTTCGGGCCCGCGTGGAATCCTTCTGGAGTAAGCTGACGGTAACCCTCCAGAAGCTTCTGCGCCAAGGGTTTAAGGTCACCTATCCGTTTTCGAATGAAGTCACGCTGGAGATCATGTAGCAACAATCGATCTTGTTGGTCACGCCGCAGAAGCGACCGGTCTACGAAAACACTAACAACATCACGCACATCCAGCTTGTTCAATCCTTCACTTTGCCAGTAGACGCAGAGAACCACCTCTGGTATGGGAGTATCTTCTGGAAATACAGCCAGATCCAAGTAGCGGCGCTGTAGTGACTCGGGCAAGTCACCAATGCTAGCGTCCAAAGAAGCAAGCAGATGGGGGTAGGTATAGCCCGGAAACTGGCTCTGCAGTCGATCGTGATCTGCTCTACGAAAGCGTTCAAGTACATAATGCCAGCTGTCACTCGGGCCTGCAGCTATCGTAGAGCCAGCCATCGCGATGGCAAGAGCAAGCCCACCACAACGGTGTATGATCTCACTTGCCTCTTCAGGGAGATGCTCTTCTTCAAATCCAGCGTAACGCGCAAGCAGTGCCAAAGCTTCTTCTTGCGGAAGTATACCAACAGAATGGGATTGAGCGCCAAGACGACGGGCTACAGCAACTTTCCGAGTCGTGAAAAGTAGCTTGCCGTACTCGCCTACAACGTTAAACGACTTGACGTGCGCAGTCTCCCATATATCGTCAAGTACTAGTAGAATCGACCGCATGCGGAGACTCCGCTGTAACTCGTCTCTGGCGTCCACAACGGTCTGTAGACCAGTCCAGTCTCCATGCAACTGCTTTATCACACGTCTCTGCCATTGCAGGATTTGTGATTCGTCCGCATCTTGGCCAAGGGTAATCCACAAGATGCCATCACGGAAGGTTCTTGATACTTCTGGATCTCGAGCCAATGCTGCTATGAGTACCGACTTCCCTACTCCCCCCGCGCCCTGAACAGCAATAGTGGAAGAGACATTCCCAGCGGTGACGGGTATACTATCTCTACAGAGCAACGATGCCTTTATGGCCTCGTATTCATGTCGCGCCCTGTATTGCTTGGGAAGCACCGGTACATTCCATAGTATGACTTCGCTGGTTAATGCTGGGCCTGGAAACCGTGGTGGTACAAGACCTGTTTTCCCTGATATCCAATCTCCAGGAAAAGTGGGGCGTTGCTTCGGCTTCAGTCGCAAGGCACTAAGGCCCTGGATGAGTCTTTGCCGTGCCTCTTCCTCGCTGAGTTCGAATATGTCGATTGCTATCCTACTCTTGTGAAGCCCAGGCAGTTCACACATGCGAACACGAACGGGTATGATCCTCCTCTCGGCGCCATCCGGATCTTGAGCAAATGCAGCGTTCCATTCTGCCCTACAAAAAGTGGACATGAAGTAGTCTTTCGAAATCACTGCGATAGTCCGTTGGGTCTCAGTCACCGCTTTCTGCATTTCTGTGGCAAAATCTGCGCCGGGCAGAAAATCCCAGGCCTGCAAGATCGTCGAAAAGCCCTCATTCTCAAGAACCCACGCGATCCATTCCGCCCAAGAACGGTCAAGCTGAGTGTAGCTAATGAAGAAATCAGCGAGGCTCATCTGACAAAACCTTTCTGCCGAGCATTGAGATCTCCAGTCTATGATTCCGTGCCCAGTTGCCACTCCATTTGGAGTGGGACCACGCCAACGCGCTGAATCAGGACTTTCATGGTCCTTTGAAAGGATTGACTCATCCACATGGTGGCATCTGTGCTTACCAACTCCGTGTCAATCCAACGCTATTCCCGCAACCTCCGCAAATTCGCTCTGTAGTCTTCAAGACCCAGGAACACCCAACACTCTCCCAGCCACCTGTATCCCCAGAGCGACACCAACCTGGACACTATCCTTGCCCGCGTCATACAGGCTCCCTGGTCCACATAGAATCCCTCGGAGAAATCACAAATCAGAAGTTCACTCCTTTCATAGTATGCTGAGGGGAAGCGGGTTTCAACCAAATAGCGACGTCACACGAGCAAGAAGAGCGGCAGACGATAGCTTGCAGTCGCTGTGCGTATTCAGTGTGTCGTACACATGGACTAGGGTGCGAACCAGTTTCAGCGGAGAGAAAACCGCGTCAGAAGCGAGGAAGGCAGATATTTAGGGAAAAGGACCTTGCCAACGAGAATCCTTGCGTAAGGCCGTCACTTCGGAGTGTCAGTTCCACGATGGGATTTGCAGGTCAGGGCGGGCATAGGGTCATTGCGACTTCAGGGATGTGCACATCCGCAAGCCCAAGTACGGACGATTTCTCCGATATTTGGCCGGTTAATAACCGGACGCACGGTCCATTGATTCCGTCGCGCGTCCGCGGAAGATTCTCTCAGTCCTGTGCCGTATGGGGACAACTAGCGGGCCTTGTTCAGAGGTAGGATTATTTCGCCGGATGATAGGATTGCGGCTTCGATTTCTCGGGGGGTGTCATCTTCTTGCCATGCGAGCACGGTGTGGTCGATCATCCATTGGCGTAGTCTGGCCTCGCCTTCTGGGCCGTACCAGTACTTCCTGCCCGCCTTCGGGTGGCGCACAAGGTCGAGTTGGTCTTTAAGCAGCGCCCCCAGCGTCCTGCGTAACGTGGACTGCGGGGTAGAGTGCTTGCCAAGGTGATTCGAGCATATGCGTTTTCGCAAGGTGCTCCTGCTATTGGGCGTCGCGCCTGCGATGCCGATGTAGAGGAGTATGTGCCCATCGACGGTGACGTTACCCTTCGGCGTTTTGGGAGGCCAGATGTCGAAGTACCATCCGTAGATCCCCCTGGTGCTGGGGACGATCGCAGGATCTTTGACCACGTCTCTGGATGAAAACATCTGACTAGGGTTGGTGAGTTTCTCGATCTTCCGCTGGATCTCTCGCTCTCTGGACATGGGGACACTCCTAGGGTGACGGCCTGTCAGGACTTGCCGATCCCATTGAAGTGTTCACGCAGAGAATGGAGGAACGAGGTGCGCAACAAAAAGGGAACGCCAAGCTATGGCCGCCCCTGAAGACCCCTACCACAGGGCGCAACAGAACAGCGCACAGCCGACGTTCCCAGCTCGGGGAACGTGGCTATGGCATCTGCTTCTGTTGCTTGGGGCATTACACCCCGTGTGGTAGTTTCTTCAGGGTAGCAGCTACCTACAACTCACGTTGCAGTCAAATTGTCAGTCGGGCGGCATCGACTACGTCATACCGAATCTCCAAAGGGAATATGATTTGCCAGCAAGTATCGTAGTCCGACGCGAAACTGCGGTCAAGCTCGAAGCCGTCGACATGTCGATCGCTGCCAGTGCTCTTCACGACGCTCAGCAGCAACGCCGCTAAGGCAGCCAGCAGCGTCTGTGATCGACTTCCTCAATTTCGCGCGTGTACGACGAAGGTGGAGGAAATTGGAGCGATTGTAGACGCCGTGAGGCGTTCCGCTTCTCCATGGGTACGCCATCGATCTCAAGTCGTCGTCAACACGATATTGTTGCACAGCCACCTATGCCTCCTATGCCATTTATGCCCATAGAACGCATACATGGCATAGGAGGCTGTGAGAACGCATCCCAACGATTGTCACTCGCTCTCTTTCCTCGGCTTCGGGAGCCTATGCTCATCACCTCTTAGCAGCCAGTATACCTTTGACCCTTCGCCAAATCCTACGCGCTGGGAGACTGCGCCCGCCTTCTTCTTTGCGTTGCCAACAGTACGCCAGTTGAAGGCCATGCCTCTTGCCAACGTCATCATTTCGGTGGCAAGTACGGGGCCCTCAGACAAGACTTCCACGAGCCACTCAACAATCTCATCGGTCGACGACTTCGACTCTTCAGTCTTCTCATCGGATTGTTGCAGGAAATGCTGGGCATTCTGTGTGATGGGGGCTTCCTCCCAAGTGACCACTCCGTCAACAATAGCATAGGCCAGACCATTCGCAGAATCCCTAGCAATGTTGGTCTTCACTGAAAGCAGAAGACGTCTAGTGTCTTCGTGAGGATCCTTCACAACTGACCATACTGCTCGGGCAGCCGCAACAATCCCGACAGAACCCATCGTGCGGTATATGGCATCGACCTTGCTATTCTTGTTCATGTGTGTAACTGCTACGACGGCAACTCTGTGCTTTGCTGCTAATCCTGCCAGAGGCGTCAGGACTCCTCTAATCTCGGCGTCCTTGTGAGTATCCTTGCCAGACATATACGCGGAAATCGGATCGATCACCACCAACGCACAGTCTGGATGCTGGATTATGGCTCTTTCGAGTTTTTCGATGTCGCTGACCAAACTGAATAGCCTCTCCCTCTTCTTGTGCTTCGTCCTCTCACCTTGCTCAATAACAGAGGTGACGACACACACCTTCTCCGGATTGCCCTCCATACTGTCGAGGCGCGGTCGGATTGTGTCAGCCGGATCATCTTCAGCGCTAAGGAGGATGACTGAGCGTACAGGCTGCTTCGCGCCCGGGGCGTCCGGCCATGGCTTGCCGGTCGAGAGACGTGCGGCGATGTCCATCGTTAGAAAGGACTTGCCCACTCCAGGATCGCCAACCAGTACAGTCAGTTTGCCGAGTGGGATACGCTCAGGCCACAGCCATTCAATCTCTTCAGGCTCAACGTCAGACAAGCGAATGACTTTGAGATAATCAATGAACTCGAGGGGATCAATTACCTTGGACTCGTTCATCAACTGCAGTAGTCTTTTTCGAGCTTCTCTGCCCGTGTCACATGCTTCGATGAATTCTACAGCATCGCCTTTCGGTGGCAGATTAGGCAGCCGAAGCATCCGAATGTCTCCACAACCGGTTTCGTGGAGGGCAACCATCACACCGTGGGCGCTAAGTTCCCCTTGATCGTCATGATCTGGCATGACAACTACTGCCTTGTCTTTGAGCGGCGACAGGTCCGTCTTCTCAGGGCAATTGAACTGATGCAGCGTGGTTGCCGGTATGCCTATTGAAACCAGAGCTTTGGCGGCCTTCTCGCCCTCCGTGACTACCACTCTCTCTGCGTCCCCAATGCCGCCAAGATTCCATAGTGGAAAAGGTGGCTTCGGATCACCTATCGCCCATCCCTTGTCGACCCTTTTGAATGGAATGAACTTCTTCTTTGGCTTGCCAGTCTCGGAATCGGCCTCACCAAGTTCAAACCTCTGGACGAAGAAGACTGTCTTCTCTCGCTCGTTCTTGTAGTACCATCTCGACCCAATTTTGGCACCGGGATGTTTGCTGCGAGTCGACTTCAGCTGGCATTTGACAGCGTCTATGAAGTCGCTGAATACTCTGGGCTTCTTCACTGGTTCATAATCCTCCCGAAGCTCTTTGATGAGCCTCACATCGGCTTCTGTACATTCCACTTCGTCAAGCATGTGCAGGTAGCCGGCAGTGCCAAGATCTTTCACAGCACCCTCTGGTGTTCGGGGGCATATGGCAGCACTACCGTCTTTGGCGATCAGACACCAGTCTGGCTTCCCGCAGAGGAGACAAGGCTCGTCCGGTGACACTCTGTCAAATCTCTGGTCATCAAATTGATCCATAATGCCCTCCAAATATGTGTGCGGTTGTGTGACACTTCTTCAATCATCAGAAGCCAGCATCCTCCAGCATGGCTTCAGCTTCCGTGATGGTGGGTGCACGACTCTTGTTCGAACGAGATCTTGGTGTACGTCGACGAGAACGCGTATGTCGTCTCTCTTCAAAATGGCCAACATCGGCTGCAGCTACAGCGGTGAAAAAGCTGTGAAGCCATTCCGTCGTCGTGAAGATGCGCCGCCCCGATCTGATGTGCTTCAGCCGGAGTAACTCCCCATTCCCCGTCTGCAAGCCTCTACGACACCACCTCCAGACGGCAGATGAGTGGGGTCTGCCCGGGCTGAGTCGCGCTGCTTCAGCAAGCCCAATGTAGTGATCCTGGTTTTGTTCGTGCATGTTCATACACAGAACGGAAACCGGATGTGGCGACATGGGGGAATTCGGGGGGTAAACGGTGCTGCTGGCCTGCAAATGGGGTTAGATTTTTTTTGCGGAATCCGGTTCTGTCCGGTTTATCCGCCTTCTGAGGACACGAAGCGAACTTCAGACTTGATTACTTGAAATGATGCTACGGCCCGTCCGACCCTTGCGACTCGTGTTCCTTTGCGTTCCGCAGGCAATACGAACTGCTCTGAGATATCTGGCCCAGGTTTCGGCGTTTGGTATTGGTCGATCCTCGTATTCCTCAGAACCGTTTAGTGACAGCCAGTCATGTATTTGCTTGTCCTTGGCCCCGGCCAGATCAGGGTTCTGCCTTATAGCGGACGTGTAACTTCTATATGCTCGCACGTAGCAAGAAGACAGGTGCGGGAGAACAGCCTCTGGATCTGGACTTTCAGAGCTCCGCCCACTTCCGTCAAAGCCGATGGTCACGGCATCTGTGCGATGAGCCACTGAAGCAGATACATGCCTCCCACCCGGATTCAAGAGACGATCTGCGGTGATGAACCATGTCTGTTGGTCAGTCAAGGCTGTCGGCAACATCCGGTGGTCTTGCCGCGCCGGTGGCGGTGGGAGCTCCGGGTAATGCGTACAAAGCCTAGCGATAGCTCTCTTGGCTTGCCTTTGCACGAACTGGGCTCGCGAACGATACTGTTCCTGCTTCTTCTCGTCGTGTGCACTAACAAGCTGGATGTAATGCTCTCGGGTCTGGTCAACAAGCCGAGCCCAGTATAGTGGCTGTTCTCTCTTGTTCTTCGGTTGCTTGGCCCAGATAGCGTTCATAACGGTTTTCCAAGACTGTGACTACGGTGGCAGAAGCATACTAGCCAACCCTGCCAATGATATCAAGGGCCTTGCGCTGGTTGACTTCGGCGTAGACTTGGGTAACGTCGGCTTTTCGGTGGCCTAGGATTAGTTGGGCGCCCTCCAGGCCGTACTCTGCTCGCAGTCGGGTGGCAGCGTTGTGTCTTAGCTGGTGGGGATGCCACGGGGGTATTCCGGCTCTCTCGCAGGCTCGACGGATCGCTCGCCGGTACGTGTCACGTGAGTATTGGTTTCGTGGGCTCTGTTTGGGGTGACGTTTGCGGTTGGTTCCGGGGCGGTCTCCAGACAATGGATGGCTCTTCCTGCGCCTATGGGCCTCGGCGCGTCGTGCGGCTTCGGCCTCGGCGGCACTGAAGAGACAGGCATCGACCGGTCGGTCCACCAAAAACGGCTCGATGACCTGCTGGGCCTTGGGGCCGAAGTAAATGATCCGTTTGTGGCCGTGGTGAGCGGTTTTATGGTGGGTCGGTTCGTACGTCCAGATCTTCCCCCGCATATTGAGATCGACGGGTCTCAGGCCGACGATTTCACCGGACCGAGCGGCCGTGAGTAGTTGGAGTTGGATCAGCGCCCAGATCTGGCGTGAGACGTAGGGCTGAATGGCCTCGATGTGAGCTTCGGGCACGGGTCTGACGGGCTCAGTCTCTCTGGCTCTCGTGCGCCCCCGCTTGAGGCCAGGGACGGCGCGTAGCCCGTAGTAGATCTCTGGGGCAACCAGCTCATTCTCGGCAGCCCAGCGAAAGACGTGTCTGACCCGACTGATCATGGCGTTGATGTTGGTGCGGGCCCAGCCCAGGTCGATCATGTGTTGGCGGACCACCTTGAGTGACTTGGGGCCAAACGCTTCAGCCGGAGTCCGACCATAGAGCTCCTTGAGAGGGCGCAGAGCCAGACGGTAGTTGCTGATCTCGGTGGTGGGCGTGCCGTCTAGCCTGCGATAATAGGACTGAGCGTGTTTCCAGAAGTGAGCGATCAGTTCCACGACGGTCAGATCGCTTGAGGTGGTCAGCCCCGCCCCGTCGTCGACCGCCCACTCGGCAATCAGGCGGCGGTAGGCTTCTTTACTCTCGGGGGTCCCGTATTCGCCAAGATAGTGCCGACGACCGTTGAGTCGGACGAACGCGCGGTCTTTGGACCTGCCCCGTTGGCGTTGATAGGATGGCACTGTTCGGCTTCGCATTGCTGCAACCTCCCAAGTGTATCAAGTGATACACTTTTTCCCTGGGTTACAGCCGCGCCACCGTTTGGGTAGGTATCCGTAAGTTCCGGATTCGGCTGATCTTACGTTAATGGGCGATACAGGACTCGAACCTGTGACCTCACGGGTGTGATCCGTGCGCTCTAGCCAACTGAGCTAATCGCCCATAGACGGCACATTAGACAGATTCGGCCATCTGCTGTCAAGTCTTAATCGCAGATCGATTCGAGCTGCCTCGGGTGGGATCTCCGGCCAAATGAAGGCGAGGCCGGGCGGTGCGGGCCCGGCCTCGCGGAGAAGCTCAGCTAGAGTTGCTGCCTTACTCCCCAACCGGCGCGAAATCAGCGGGGATCTGGGGCGTGAAGGAATCGACCGGGAAGACGGGATTCCATTCGAATTTGTCTCTCGTCTGAATCACAATTTGCCCTGAACTCTGCGAGATCATCTCGAATTCCATCCGCACGGGCAGATCCGTCTGGGCGTCGAGCCAGAGACGATGGATCATACCGTCAGGATTATCGCCGTACTTCTTGGCGCTGGTCTCGAAACCATAGCATTCGATCCCGTCGATCTCGCCGTAGGGATGGAACCGATCGGCTCGGTCGATGAGACCGGCCACGAAGAGAATGTCAGACATCGGATGACGCGGTTTGCTCTCGATGACCTGGAAACTCCGGCTCCGGAAATCCACCTTTGTCTCCTCGGAGACATGTTGATCGTCAGGATCGAACGGAGTATCGGGCAGCCCGCCGCCAGTCACATGCCACTTGGTCTGAACGACTGCGTTGTCGCTGAAGAAGTCCTCGCGCCAAAGCGTTCCAGAGAAGGACACGCGCGTGTCGCCCTTTCGGAAGGCGCCGGTCTCGATCTGCTTCAGCGCGGCGATGACCTTCTCCTTGAGTCCCTCGGGAACATCGGCGTAGATCATCTCGCCCTTCGTCTCTGCGTTCCCAGCGGCGCGAATCTCGTCCGGGTGGGCGTTGACGTAACCGGCCGGGATCACCGGAGCGAACAGATCGGTCGGTACCTCGGCGAAGTACTCGAACTGATCGTGAATCGTGATCAACGATCGACTGGCGTCAATGCCTGAATCGCCCCAGTGATGCTCGATACGCATCGGCAACCGGGTCTCGACATCGAACCAGATGCGATCGAACCATGTCTCGGGGTTGTTCCCGTATCGGGCGGCGCCGATCTCGAACCCGACGCACTCGCGCCCATTGAAGACGTCCGTTTCCAGCAGGCGGTCGGCCTTGTCCAGAAGCTTCACATAGAAGCGCAGTCGCTCCAGGAAATCCTCCGCGAAACCATAAGTCTCATTCTCTCGAGTGAAGTAGCACTCATATTGATGGGACACTTCGGTCATGGTTACGCTATTGCCATCGCGGATGACCCACTGCACATTCATCACGTTGACGCCGTCGTCATAGCGGTCGCGCCGATAGCAGTCGTCGGCGTTGAAGCGAATCTCATAGTTCTGGCTCATCCCGGCCGGCTGATAGTCGCTGCTATGACCGTACCACTGTCGATACACAATGGCTTGCGTGCTGTTGAGCGAGGCGAGGATCTCCTGTCCCCAGGCAGCGGGAGGGCCGAGCCACCACTGGCCCGTCGCCGGATCGCCTGAAGGCCAGAGGGTAATGCCGCCGAGGACGATCAGGATCGCCGCCGCGGCGAGAGCAAATCTTCCGGTTCTGGTGTTCATGGTCATTCTCCATAGGCGGGGCCGAGACGAAGTCGGCGCCGGTGTTTCCATTTCGTCCATCGCCCCACAGGCCTTTGCGAGCACGCGGTCTCGCGCCTCGGGGCGGAGTCTGTAACTCAGCTTCTTGACGAACTGTTCCATCGGATCATTCGGACTCATCGTGGACCTCACCGTTTAGCATTGAGCGAAGCTTGTCCAGGCCGTAGCGGTATCGGCTCAGCGCGGTCTTGGTTGACACCTTCTGAACCGCCGCGATCTCCCGGAACTTCATGTCCGCGTGCAAACGCAACATGATGGCTTCGCGCTGTTCGTACGACAGTTTCGTCACGGCCGAGCGAACCTGCTGCATCTGCTCGTCACTAATGACCATCTGCACGGGCCCTTGGTCACCGGCGGCGAGATGCCCGGCCTCGTCGATCGAGACAACCTGCTGACGAGGCCTCCGGCGATAGTAATCGCGGGTTCGATTCGCCACAGCGGTTGCCAAATACGCCTTGAGACTGCGTCGCAGGTTCAGCCTGTGCACCGACCGAACCAGCGCGATCAGGACGTCCTGAAGCACATCCTCAGCCAGCGTGGGGTCGTCGAGAAGATTGGCGGCCAGGCCGATCAGCAGCCCCTCGTACTTCTCATAGATCGCCCGCAACGCGTCTTTGTCGCCGCGTTCGAGTCGCTCCAGGAGTCGCCTGTCGTCCGTCATTCTCGATTCACCCACACTGATTGACAATCGATCGTCACCCTTATGACGTCGTATGAGTGCATTTTACCTTAGACCGGAGGCATTTTTCGAGGTGAACGAAAAAAGGCCGGGCTCCGCCGCCCGGCCTGTTGGCTTGCTATCTAAGGGTGGAAAGCTGACTCTGAAGCCCCATGGCAGGGAGCGATCTAATACGTCTCCAGCTTCGCGCCTTCGGTTAGCTTCTGACTATCGAAGGCATCCGGTGGAAAGTCGTCCTCTTCGAGCGGTTGCACATCGATGTTCCAGTTGGCTCCGCCTCGGACCGTGCCGCGGTCCGGGTCAGGATAGGTGACCAGAATCCGTCTCTGGGCGTACCACGGCCCGGCCGGCAATCGCGTGAGAGCCGAATACTCATATTCGCGCTCTTGCTCCCACTGGCCCGCTCGTCGCTTCCACCAGATCCAGCGGACGCAGATATAGTCGTGCTCCGGATCGAGGTACATCTCCCGGCGGATGTCACCACTATTGACTCTC
>JANQFY010000333.1 GCA_028277585.1 Sedimentisphaerales bacterium | reverse complement strand
CTTTTGGGTTCCGGAGGGCAAACGCACCGCCCTGCTGGTCGTCGGCGGCATGGGCGTTCCGCCCATTCGCTGTCTGGCCAAGACCCTGACCGCCGACTACGGCGACCTCGAAACCTATGCATTCGTCGGAGCCAAGACGGTCGGCGCCTTTCCCTTCGAAGGCAAACTCGACGAGGTCTCCGAGCAATTGGGCTTCTCCGTACCGGCTTTCGCCCGGTTCGGCATCCCTTCGGTGCTGACCACCGACGACGGCTCGGCGGGCGCCCAGGGATTCGTCACCGAGCACCTCGCTCAATGGCTGGATGACAATTCGGACCGCCCCAAGGAAGAGACGATCGTTTACGCGTGCGGCCCCGAGCCAATGCTCGCGGCGGTCGCCAAGATGGCGATCGAGCGTGACATCGATTGCCAGGTGAGCATGGAGCGGCGCATGGCTTGCGGGATCGGGCTGTGCCAGAGCTGCGCGATCGAATGCCGGGTCCCAGACTCCGACGAAACAGTCTACAAGCTATGCTGCCAGGACGGCCCCGTCTTCGACGCGCGGGACGTTGTTTGGCCGTCTTAATGGAGCAAGCAAATCCCCTGGAGTGATATGACAGAAGCCGTTGATATTTCAGTCGAATTCGCCGGGATTCGGTTGGCCAATCCCGTTTCCACGGCGTCCGGGACCTGTGGGTACGCTGACGAATTGGGCGCCTTCATGGACGTGAATGCCCTGGGCGCGTTCGTGACCAAGAGCATCACGCTGGAGCCGCGCAAGGGCAATCCGACGCCTCGCATCGTCGAAACGAATGCGGGCATGCTCAACGCCATCGGGCTGGCCAACGTGGGGCTCGAACGATTCGTCGCCGAGAAGCTTCCGACACTGGCGGCGATGAAGCCGGCGGTCTTCGTCAACGTCGCCGGCACGACAATTGACGAGTATGTCACGGTCACCGAGCGACTCGCCTCGGAGGACGCCATCGCTGGCTTCGAATTGAACATCAGTTGCCCGAACGTCAAGAAAGGTGGGATCAGCTTCGGCACCGACCCGGTCCAGGTCGAGGAGATCACCCGGGCGGTCAAGCAGGCCTGCGGCGGCAAAACTCTGATCGTCAAGCTCACGCCCACCGTGACGGATATCAGCGCCACCGCCCGCGCCGCGATCGAGGGCGGCGCCGAGGCGCTTAGCCTGATCAACACCTTCACGGCGATGGTGATCGATATCGAAACGCGCCGTCCCGTCCTGGCCAACCGCACGGGCGGCCTGAGCGGCCCGGCGGTCAAGCCCATCGCCGTCTATCTCGTGAACAAGGTCTACACCGAGGTCGCCAGAGACGCGGGTGTTCCCCTGATGGGCCTGGGCGGCATTCGCACCGCTTCGGACGCGATCGAATTCCTCCTGGCCGGCGCCACCGCCGTGGCGGTCGGAACCGCCAGCTTCGTCGAGCCTGACTGCGCCGGGCGAATCGTCACCGAACTCGAGGAATACTGCCGCCGCACCGGGACCGCCAAACTCAGCGATCTGATCGGCGCCCTGGCGGCACCGAACACATAGCGGACCTGACAATCCGGGAATCGACGATCCAGGGATGGGAAAGGAGACACCGGCATGAAACGCCGCAGCTTTCTGAAGACTGTCGGAGGCAGTGTCGCGGCTGCTTTGGCGCCGGGCTGCACGACCGAAACCGTCCAGCAGAAAGCCCCCGCCACCCCGCGTCCCAACATCCTCTGGCTCATCTCCGAAGACACTTCGCCCGACCTCGCCTGCTACGGCACGGCGGCTGTCAAGACACCCAACCTGGACAAACTGGCACGCGAGGGCGCGCGCTACACGAATGCCTTCGCCACGTCCCCGGTCTGCTCGGCCTCCCGCTCGGCGTTCATGACGGGGATGTACCAGACCAGCATCGGCGCGCACCACCACCGCAGCCATCGGCAGGACGGGTATATGCCGCCCGATCCGGTGGATGTCATCACCAAGTACTTCCGTCTGGCCGGCTACTACACCTCCAACGCCGCCGGTCTGACCTACAAGAAGCTGGGCAAAACCGATTGGAATTTCGCACCTAAGACGAACCCGTTCAACGGCACGGATTGGTCCGGGCGCCAACCCGGCCAGCCGTTCTTCGCCCAGCTCAATTTCAACCTGACGCATCGCCCGTTCAAACGCGATAAGAAGAATCCGATCGACCCCGCAACGGTCGAGTTGCCCCCCTACTATCCGGATCACGCACTCGCCGGGCGCGACTGGGCCGACTACCTCGAATCGATCCAGGTGCTCGACACGCAGATCGGGGTCGCCCTGACTTGGCTCCAGAAAGAGGGCCTGGCGGACAACACCATCGTGATGTACTTCGGCGATCACGGCCGACCCCACGTGCGGGGCAAGCAGTGGCTCTACGAAGGAGGAATTCGTATCCCGATGATCGTCCGCTGGCCCGGCAGGATCGAGCCCGGAACCGTCGTCGACGACTTGATCAGCACCGTCGATTTCGCGCCCACCTTCCTGCAGGCGGCGGGAATCGAGCCGCCTGAGCACCTCCAGGGGCATCCTTTCCTCGAGGACCAACGCCGGACCCGCAAGTATATCTTCGCCGCCCGCGATCGGTCCGGCGGAACGGTCGATCGCATTCGCTGTGTTCGCTCGCAGCGCTACAAGTACATTCGCAACTACTACCCTGAGAGACCCTACACGCAATTCAGCGGATACAAGAGGCTGCGATACCCCGTCCTGACGCTAATGCAGATTCTGCATAAACAGGACCAACTCACGCCGGAGCAGGCCCGTTTCATGGCGGCCACGCGACCGGCCGAAGAGTTCTACGATCTGGAACAGGATCCGTTTGAGCTGCGGAACCTCGCAGGAGACTCCGAATTGGAGAAGGTCGTCAAGGAACACAGCGACAAATTGGACGAGTGGATCAAAGCGACGGGCGACCAGGGGGAGATCGCGGAACCGGCTGACGTCCTCGACCAGGCGCAGAGGAGTTCAACCGAATGGTATGAGAAGCAGATGGACCAAAGGGGTCTCTCTCCCCACATCTCCGACGAGGACTACCTGAGGTGGTGGCAAGAGAAACTGCTGGGTTGAACTGACCAAGAGAAGCTGAACAAACTCCGGAGGCGAAGATGAATCACCGCTCGCGCGGCAAACACATCGCGATTCTGTTTCTAATCGTTGGCGCACTCTTTGCCTCTTCCAGGCTTTTGGCGGCCGAGCGCATGACGTACGCCCAGGCCAAGGCCGGCATCCCAGAACGCAAGCTGCCTGATTTCTGGTTCGGGGACGTCGCCGGGCTCACCGGGCGACTCGAGAGACTCACTCGGGGAGAGGCTCGAATCATAGCGATCTCTCCAGGCGGGCGATCGATGCACTTGATTACGTACGGCCCCAGGGAGTCAGTAGAATCCAAGGCCAATTTCAACTCCGCCATCGGGGCGCGGGAACCAAAGGCGTACATGGACAAGGCTGCGCGGAAACGACCTGTCATCTTCTTCGTCGGTCCCGTACATGGACATGAAGTCGAAGCCTTGACCGGCCTGGTCAACTTCATACACGTGATGGAGACGGGCAAGGACCTGCGGGGCCGGAGCCAGACGCGGCTCCGCGAACTCGGCGACCGGTGTCGTCTTCTGATCATCCCGGAAGGCAATCCTGACGGCATCGCCCGGTTCGAGCCGCGGGCGTTGCAGGGCATGGGCCGGGATGACCTGCGTTTCTGGGGCCAGGGCACCTGGAGTGACGACACCCTCTGCGGCTGGCCCGGCGCGAAACGACTGCACCCGATGACGGGCCCGGAGGCGGGCTTCCCCGGCTGCTATTTCAACGACGCCGGCATCAACCCCATGCACGATGAATACTTCGCACCGATGGGCCCCGAGGCGCCGGCGATCCTGAAGGTTGCACGTGAAGAAGGCCCTGATCTGGCTGTCTCGTTCCACAGTCACGAGTCGACGCCGGCGATTCTGCGGCCGGCCTTCGTCACGACAGAAGTCCAGGAAGACATCCGGACTCTAGCGCAGGAGTACTACGCCCTGCTGGCGAAGCGGAACCTGCCCCACGCGCGGCCCTTCACCGTCCGGGGCGAGGGAGGCAAAAACCCCAGCCCGTTCAACCTGACCAGTGCCCTGTACCACATCAGCGGCGCCCGCCCGTTCACGTTCGAGTGTCCCCATGGCATCCAGGGCAACTGCCAGGTCACGCTCGAACAGATCCTCGACATCCAACTGACGCTCTATGAGGCCATGCTCCAACATGAACTTGACAAGAAGAAGTAAGACTCCCCGTCGCGTCGGAACCTCGATCTTTCTCTCCGCTATCGTCAGTTCGCTGTTGTTGGCGGCCGTTCCCGCTCAGGCCGGTCTGATCCTACCTGACAGCCCCGATCGGCCGGGGTACTGGGGCCGCCGCCCGGCTGAGGGCAGTGTCTCGCAAACGGACCCGCCGAGTTTCACCTGGCCCGACACCCAATACGTATGGGAGCTGCAATGCGCGCGCGACGCAGGCTTCGATGACGTGGTTTACAGCGCGGCGGGCATCGAACTGAACGTGCATTGCCCTCCCAAGGCGTTCGGGCCCGGGCGGTACTTCTGGCGATACCGCGGCACGCGTGCCGGGGACAGACCCAGCATCTGGACCAAGCCCTACGCATTCAACATCGCTGACGATGCGGTTCAAATGCCGATGCCCAAGCGACGCGAGCTACTTTCGCGCATTCCGGATTCTCATCCCAGGCTGTTCTTGCGTCCTGAGAATCTGCCCAAGCTGCGTCGGCTGGCCCAGGGCAAGATGCAACGTCAATACGAAAACCTCGTGAAGCAGTGCGATAAGATCCTGGCCGAGCCGCCGCCCACCGCCGAGCCGCCCAAGTATCCGCCGGACATGGCGCGCAAGAGCGAGGGATGGCGCAAGATGTGGTGGGGCAACCGCACCTACACGATCAAGGCGCTCAACAGCGCCGCGACGCTCGCGTTCACGCGACTGCTGGGCGATCAGGACAAATACGGACGGGAGGCCAAGCGCATCCTCCTCGAATGCGCCAAGTGGGACCCGAAGGGCAGCACGGGCTACCGCTACAACGACGAGGCGGGCATGCCGTACAACTACTACTTCGCGCGGACCTACACCTTCGTCAACGATCTGCTGACCGAGCAAGAGAAGGAGATATGCCGTAAGGTCATGAAGGTTCGCGGCGATGAGATGTACGACCATCTCTGTCCGCGTCACCTCCAGAGGCCCTACTCGAGTCACTCCAACCGCGCTTGGCACTTCCTGGGCGAGGTCGGGATCGCGTTTCTGGACGAGGTCGAGGGCGCCGACGACTGGGTCTGGTTCGCGACGAACGTCTTTTTCAACACATACCCCGTCTGGAGCGACGACGATGGGGGCTGGCACGAGGGCGTCTCATACTGGTCGAGCTACATCGGCCGCTTCACCTGGTGGGCCGACGTCATGCGCGAAGCGATGGGCATCGACGCCTATGACAAACCGTACTTCTCCAAGATCGGCTACTACGCGATGTACCTCATGCCGCCGGGCAAGGTCGGAGGCGGTTTCGGGGATCTGACCGCCCGCCGGACCGCCAAGAGCAACCGTCAGTTGATGACCGTCCTGGCCGCTCAGGCCCAGAACCCGCACTGGCAATGGTACGTCGATCAACTGGGCGGGCCCGACTCGGCGGGAGGCTACATCGGCTTCCTGCGCGGTCAGTTGCCCAAGGTCGAAGCCAAGCCCCCCACCGATTTGCCCAGCTCGAGACTGTTCGGCGGTACAGGGCAGGCGTATCTCAACAGCGGTCTGACGGACGCCTCCGAGAGCGTCCAGGTCGTCCTCAAGGCGAGCCCCTTCGGGACACAATCGCACGGCTATGAAGCGAACAACTCGTTCCTGCTCTGGGCCTACGGCAAGCGTCTGCTGATCCGCTCGGGCTACCGTGACATCTATGGCAGCGCCCATCATCAGAACTGGATGTGGAGCACGCGTTCGACCAACTGCATCACCATCAACGGACAGGACCAGTTGAAGCACACCGTCCGCGCCCAGGGCAGAATTGTTGCATTCGAAACGACCCCCGATGTCGATGTCGTCATCGGCGACGCAAGCGATTCATACGGGCCGGAGGTCGAACTGTTCAAGCGGGCGATCCTCTTCGTCAAGCCCGACCTCGTCATTGTTTACGATCGTCTGAAAGCCCGCGAGCCATCCACGTTCGAGTATTGGCTCCACGCCGTCAATGAGTTCGACCTGGACAATCCCAGACACGTCAAGGTCACCAACGGCGAGGCCGCCTGCACGATTACCTTTCTCAAGCCGCGCGGTCTGACCTTTGAGCAAACCAATGAATACGACCCCAACCCACGATCCCGCGTCAGCCTGCGTGAGTGGCATGTCACCGCCAGGACCGAGGAGAAGCGGAAGCAAATGGAATTCCTGGTCTTGTATCGCCCGCACAGGGCTGGGGAGAGTTTCGCTAGCGGAGGCGTATTCCACAAAACGCCAGGCGGCTACTTCCTGAAAACCGGCGCGGCCGACCGGAAGCTCACCGCCCTGCTGCCCACCGATGATAACGCTACTATGGAGGCGGCAGGCCTGCGCACCACCGGGGCGATCAAGCTGAAACTCGAGAGCCCCGGCCAGCCGGCCCAGATCCTTGAAATCCGTGAAGACAGGATGTAACAGGTCACCCCCTGGGTGGGCGTTCATCCACCCAGATTGACAACAGTTCGTCCTTTGACTCGCCCCTGGAGCATCTGATCGACCCTGGCGTCGAGGTCCGCCAACGCGATCTCTTCGTGGATGTCCTCCAACTGGTCGAGTCTCCACTCGTTTGCCAGTCTTGCGAGAATCATCTTCCTCACAGGCATGGGATAGTGCTGGCAGGCGATCCCGATGAGGGTCACTCCGCGCAGGATGAAGGGATAAACAGTCAAAGGCAGTTCGGGCGACGCGGCGTTGCCGCAGCAGGTGACAACCCCAAGAGGGTGCGTGGACTTGACGGCGGCGCCCAGTATGTCACCTCCGACCGTATCGATCACCCCGGCCCAACGGGTTGGCAGGAGAGCGCGAGCACTCCCCGTAGCGAATGCCTGTCGGTCGATGATCTCCTTGGCCCCGAGGGGCGTCAGAAGTGTGGCAGCGTCGTCTTTGCCCGAAACGGCAACGACGGAGTATCCGAGCTTCGCCAGGATGCCAACCGCGAAACATCCGACGCCCCCGGTGGCCCCGGTAACCAGAACCTCTCCCTGCTCCGGCTTGACAGTTTTCGCCAGCTCGTGGATGGACAGCCCCGCAGTGAAGCCGCCCGTGCCCAGTATCATGCTCTCCTTCAGCGTCAGGCCAGGCGTCAGTCTCATCACCCACTCAGCCGGCACGCGAACGTACTGTCCGAACCCGCCGGGCGTGTTCATGCCAAGATCGTAACCACACACCATCACCGCGTCGCCCGGGGCGAAGTCCTCCGCCTCGCTCGCTTCGACAATCCCGGCTGCATCAATACCGGGCGTATGCGGATACCGTCGCGTGACACCGCGATTCCCTCGTGCCGAAAGCGCATCCTTGTAGTTCAGCGACGAGTACCGCACGCGAATCAGAACGTCTCCCGTCGGCAGATCCGCGAAAGCCCTTTCTTCCACGTTCCCGGCGAATTGCTTCTCGCCAGTATCTCTGACAACATATGCCTTGTACGTTTGATCCTTCATGCCATGCCGTACGCAGCCAACGGGCTCCCAGTTCGCCTGTTCTGTTCCATCTCACGGGAAGTCGACTGGGTCCGCCGAG
>JANQFY010000316.1 GCA_028277585.1 Sedimentisphaerales bacterium | reverse complement strand
CCGCCGCAGAGGACGATGTTCAGCAGGCCGCGCGGGGCGAGCTTGGGGAACAGGCTCTCGACCGTCCCGGCGTCCGAGCCGAAGTAGATCACGTCGTTGTACCCGCCGTCTTCGAGGTCCTGAGGATCACGCGCCCGGATAACGTCGATATCGATCTCGGCCGGCGGGGACGATTTGGAGACCCACGTGATGCGGGCGGGCTCGCCGTAGTGTTCGAACAGATGCGCGAACCGACCGGCGGGGATCTCGTCCTCGACGACGACCAGCATCTGGCCCCCGGCTTCGAGCGTGGTGCGCTCCACAGTCACGTACGCGTCCTCGACACAGGCCCACGGTTCGGACAGGGCGATGGCCGAACGGGGCAGGTCCTTGGTGGCCGGGACGAGCATCGACTCGCCGTCCGGCGAGGTGATGACGCGCTCGTCCATCAGAACGTACTCCTGCAGCGCGCCCTCGAAGTTGTAGCCGAACGCGGCGTTCGAACTGGCGGTGCGCAACCAGCGGTAGTCGGTCTGAACGAGGTAGCGATCGCCTACCTGGTGTCGCTCGACGCTGGGGCCGGTCGCGACGATCGTCACCACGGTCTCATGGCCCGGCACGGTCGCCGCCGCGTCGGGCACGTAGCTGGGAATCTCGGTGAGAATCTCGGTATCGATGCCGGCGACGACCGGACCCTTCCGGACGTGGTCGGCGAACTGCTTGAGCAGTTTCAGATCGGAGAAGCAGAGCCCCACGACCTCGACCCGGGCCAGAATCTGGTGCGGGCCGGGCGGGACGACCTCTTTGGACGTGTTCAGGATCAGTTGATCGGGGCCCGTCAGTTGAACGGCGTACTGCGTTTCCGGGATCTTCATGGTTCCAACTTTCGCTTGTCTGTGAGTTCTTGCTTTCGATCACCACGTCGCTGGCGCCTGGACGCCTTCTGGATGCGGACTACTTGAAGGTCGCCGGTCAGGTGTTGGCCTGCTCCAGGACCTCCTCGGGCGTCGCGTTTTCGGTCAGACCCGCCAGATTGGTCTCCTGGTCGGGCTGCATCGATCTGCCCAGTTCCTCGAAGAAGTCGTTCCGCTCGGCCGGGCCGGCGAATTCACGCTGGGCCCACTCGCTCGTGTAGCCCAACCCGCACTGCTGCTGCAGCACCGAATGGGCGTACACGATGCGGGCCCCGCGGAGGAAGACGCCCTTGAGCGGCGCCAGTTCCTGCGAATCGAAGTCATCGACGAACTTCTGGCCCGGGCTGTTCATCTCGGTACCGCCCACGATCACGAGATCACGTTTCTGAGCGACCTCGATCACGTGGTAGAGGTTCTTGACCTTCACGTCCTGTTCACCCGGCGTGTAGTTGCGGTCCGGGATCACGTTGATCGCGACCGCGCCGGTGCTGGTGGCGACGTCGAGCAGTTCATCGATGTCCTGCTCGCCGTCACTGGTGCCGTCGAGCCAGGTGTGGACGGGCATGCCCCCGGCGGCCAGGATGAACGCGTTCGTATCGGCCATCTGCGGGAACGAGCCCTCGCCCGGCCGGACGTAACCGACGCCGCCGCGCTTCATCGTCTTGGCTCGGATCATATTCAGCAGGTCGCGTCCCTCGGGCAGGCCGAGCAGGGCGGCATCGCCCCCTAGTTTCTTCGTCCAGTATTCGGCGAGGGCATCGCCATCTCCGAAGACCTCGACCGCTTTGCGGGCGTACGCCAGGCACATGTGTCGTTCGGTCGCGTTGCCGGCCGGCGTGAGCGCCATTATGTCGCGCTCGTAGTCCAGTTCCACCGGACGCAGATACTCATTCACGCGGCCCATGAGGTCGCGGTTTCGCTTCTGCGCCATCTCCTTGAGACTGCCCAGGAAACCTCGCTGGGATTCCGGGACCTGCGAACTGGGGAAGCCCACCCCCATGTGATAGGAGATGCCCGGCTCGCCTGGCGAGTTGATCACGCGCGTCGCGAACTCCGGCACGTACACGCGCGTCTCCAGCCCTGAGGAACCCTTCAGGCCCAGCAGCTTGCAGGCCTGGCGGAACTCGTCCAGGGCGTCCAGGACATCGAAGTCCACCGTCCCGACCACTGCCAGACCCGCCTTGCGGGCCAGCCAGGCAAACTTACTGGGCGAGTACCCGTAGGCGTTGTAGGAGAAGAAGGTGTGACAATGCAGATTGCTGAAATCATTGGTCTCGGGCAGTTCGATCTTCCCTGACTCAACCATCTCGGCCAGCAGGCCCAACGCCTGCTCCCGCTCGGTGGCATCGAAACTGTCCAATTGCTGCTCAAGCTGTTCTATCAAGGGCTCTTCTCCTTCAGACGGCGTGCCCTCACCGACAGGGCTCTGGCGGCGCCGTGCTCCTTTCTCAGCGGTTGGCGTACTTGGCGTATTGTTGCGCCCAGACGGCTGCCTCCTGGGGCTCGTATTCCTTCAGAGTGAACGAGTCGCGGACCACCTGACGGGCTTCGGCAATGCTCTGGATCTGGCCGGCAGCTTTGGCCTGCATCAGGATATTCCCACTGGCGGTCGCTTCGATGGGCCCGGTGACGACTTTCTTGCCCGTCGCGTTGGCGGCGAACTGACAGAGCAGTTCGTTCTGAATGCCGCCGCCGACGATGTGCAGCACGTCGATCTCCGTGCCCGTGACGTCCTCGATGGCTTCGATCGTGTGCCGATACTTCAGCGCCAGAGACTCGAGGATCAGACGGACCATTTGCCCCTTGTCGTCGGTGGGCGTCTGTCCGGTCTCGGTCAGGTGCTGGTTGATCCGAGTGGTCATGTCGCCCGGCGCGAGGAAGTCACTGCAATCGCAGTCGATCAGACCGTGGAACGGCTTGGCTTTGCCCGCCATCTCCGCCAGTTCGCTGTAGGACAGATCCTGACCCTCGCGTTGCCATTGCCTCTTGCACTCCTGGACCAGCCAGAGGCCCATGATATTCTTCAGCAGGCGGATCGTGTTCTCGACGCCGCCTTCGTTGGTGAACTCGTATTGGAAGCTCTTGTCGTCGACGATCGCGCGGGACAGTTCCACGCCCATCAGGCTCCATGTCCCGGAGGACAGATACGCCCAGTTCGACCCGGCGCCGGGCACGCCGAGGACCGCCGAGGCGGTGTCGTGCGCGCCGATGGCGATCACGGGGATCTTGGGACAGCCGATCTCCGTCGCGACGGCGTCGGTCAGTTCCCCGACCACTGTGCCGGGCATGACGATCTCCGGCATGATGCCGATGGGCAGGTCCAGCTTCTCGAAGATCGGCCCAGACCATTTCCCGGTGGTCATGTCCATCATCTGGGAGGTGCTCGCCAGCGTGTATTCGCCAAAGACCTTTCCACAGAGGAAATACGAGATCAGATCGGCGATGAAGATCAGCTTGTCGGTTTCGTCCAGCGCCGGCGAGCCGGCCAGCCGCATGGCGAGCAGTTGGTATAGCGAATTGAGTTGCATGAACTGGATGCCCGTGCTCTGATAGACGTCGCGCTTGGGCATCCGCTCGAAGGTCTTGTCCATCATGCCGTTGGTGCGGCTGTCGCGGTAATGGTAGGGCGGTTCGATGAGTTGCCCGTTCGCGTCGATCAGGCCGAAGTCCACCCCCCAGGTGTCGACGCCGATCCCGCGGATCTCGCCGTCGGCTTGCTGGACCGCCTGGCCGATCCCTTTCTTGATCTCGGTTAGCAGCCGATCGAAATCCCACCGCAGGGTTCCCTTGACGTCGATCGGCCCATTGCTGAAACGATGCACCTCTTGCAGAGCGAGTTTGCCTGCGACGATCGTTCCCAGCATAACCCGGCCGCTCTCGGCCCCCAGGTCCACGGCGATATAGTTGCCCCTTGCGGCCATGGCCGACTCCTTATTAAGCTCCACTTCGGTCCGCCAGCGTCGACATTTGCGTCAGAACGCGCGAACGCAAGCCAATGCGTCCAATGCGTTTAGACGCCACACCGCAGGAGATTAGAAGGGCAGGGAAAACGAGCGTCAACCCAAAACTGGCCATCGTTTGCGGCATGGGATACGGCAAGTTCTCAGCCGTAGGGTGTCCATCGCACACCTTTGCCTCATCGCGAAAAGAACCGGTGTACGATTCACATCCTACGGAACTCATGTTCCGCTCCTGATCAAGACCACGGGAGATGGTCGAAATCCAGATTGCCCCCGGAGAGAATGATGCCCACGCGTTTCCCTCGGAAGCGGGACACATGGTCCGTCAGGGCTGCCCAGGGCACAGCGGCCGAGGGTTCGACCACCAATCGGGCCTGCTCCAGCAATTGCCGCGTTGCGCGTACGATCGCTTCTTCGGAGACCAGCAAGATGTCATCGACTAGGCTGCGAATGATCGGAAAGGTATGTTGGCCGAGAGGGGTGCGCAGGCCGTCCGCGCACGTGTCGGTATGGAGCACATCCTGTACGCGGCCGGCCTTCCAACTGCGATACGCATCGTCGGCCCGCGCCGGCTCGGCGGCGATCACTTTCGTCTGTGGCCAAAGCGATTTGATCACGATCAGTGTTCCCGCCAGCAATCCGCCGCCACCCACAGGGACGAGAATCGCGTCGAGCGGTTCGGCCTGTTGGGTCAATTCCAGGGCTACCGTGCCCTGCCCCGCGATCGTCAAGGGATCATCGTAAGGATGAACCACGGTCGCATTCGTATGGGCGACTATGTCCATGGTGGCCGCCTCGCGTGCTGCGGCCGTGGGGGCGCAGAGGACTGGTTCGACGCCGAAACGCCGGACCGCCGCGATCTTGTTCGGCCGCGCATTGTCCGGCATGACGACCGTGACGGGAATGTCCCGCAATCGCGCGGCTCGGGCCACCGCAGCGGCGTGATTGCCCGACGAGTGCGTCACGACTCCCCGGTACGCAGTGGCTTTGTCCAACGCATATATCGCGTTGCACGCGCCGCGGGCCTTGAAGGCTCCGACGTATTGCAGATTCTCACATTTGAAGGAGACGGTGACGCCGGTTTGCTCATCGAGTTCCGGACTCACCAGCACGGGCGTACGGCGCACGAACGGACTGATGCGCGCGAGGGCCGCACGTACGTCATTGAGGGCCGGTCGCGTTTCATTATAAGTCGTGGAATCCATCAGCATAGAGTACAAGAACTCAGCCGGAGCCCAAACTCTTTCTTCAAACAAGAGACGCGGGCACGCACTGCACACCGTCGCCTCGTCGCGCGCGGAACCGGTATGCACGGCCCATCTTACGGAACTACGCGACTTGCCCTACGCGTTTCTTCGGGTGGGACAGGACGCGTGGGTTGAGGACCCACCCTACGAGGCGGCGAGAGTTCGCTTGGGGTTGAAGCGCATCTTGGCGTTACCGATGAGGTAGAAACTGCCCGTGATGCAGATCAGGTCCTCACGACCGACGGCGCTGTGGGCCAGTTGCAGGGCTTCGCCGAGCGAGCTGGAGGTCTGGTACATCTTGCCGCAGATCTCCGTGTACATGTCTGCGAGATCCTGGGGGGGCACCGCTTTGGCCGAACTGCTGCGGGTGAAGATGACTTTGTCGGCGCCGTACTGAAGCTGCGTGAGCATGCCGATGACGTCTTTGTCCGCGTTGCACCCGAAGATGACGACCATGGAGTCGTACGGGATATTCTGACCGATCGCGTGGATCAATGCGCGGATGCTGGCGGCGTTGTGGGCGCCGTCGATCATGATTCGCGGGTCATGGCAGACGATCTCCATGCGGCCGGCGAGGGTGACCTGGTGCAACCCGTCGGCGGCTTTGTCGACGTCAATGTCATATCCAGCCGATTTGAGCTTGTCCAGCATCGCCAGCGCCAGGCCGCAGTTGATGGCCTGATGCCGCCCGTGCAGCGGGACGCGCAGGTGCTCGAACTTGCTGGTCGGCGTGGTCAGGCAGATCCGCGTGTGCGGCCCGTGCTCCCGCGAGGTCTCGAACCGATAGGAGAAATCGATGTCGGACCCCGTGACGCTCAGCGGGGCGTTGACCGCCAGGGCCTGCTCCTTCAATACGCTCATCGCGGCCGGGTCCTGCTGAACGGTCACCGCGGGGATGCCCTTTTTCAGTACGCCGGCCTTTTCCATGGCAATTTGATTGAGCGTGTCGCCAAGTTGGAGTTTGTGGTCGATGCTCAGGCTGGTGATGCCTACCACTTTGGGCTCGATCACGTTAGTGCTGTCCAGGCGACCGCCCAGGCCAGTTTCGATGACCGCAATATCCACCTCTTGGTCGGCGAAGTACATGAACGCCAGCGTGGTCATGATCTCAAAGAAGGTCGGCGCATCGGTCTTCGAGAGCTTCTCCACGGCCGCGTGGATGCGATTGACCAGCGCGAGCATGGCGGATTCGCGGATCATCTTCGAATTCACCACAATGCGCTCATGCAGGTGCACCAGATGCGGGGAGGTATACAGGCCGACGTTGTAGCCGTTGGATTCCAGCATCCGGGCCAGCATGGTGGCGGTCGAGCCTTTGCCCTTGGTGCCGGCGATGTGGGCCGTGCTGATCTGGGCGTGGGGATCCCCCACCAACGAAAGGAGGTTCCTCATGCGCTCGAGGCTGAACGTCGTAACGTTATAGCGGACGCGCTCCTCCTTCTCGTAGTCCGTCTTCTCGAGCAGATAGTTCATCGCCTGTCGATAGCTGCCGAAAGGCTTCTTGGATCTGACCGAAACGGTTTTGGAGGATCTTCGCTTCGTGCGTTTCTTTACTGTTTTCTTCGTTGTCTTCACCATGGACCGCCAATGGTAGCAGATCGTATCCCTTGCGTCAACTATTATGGGGCGGACGGCGCCCGAAAAGTCTTCGTAGGTGATGGGGGTTGATGTTGTAAGCCTACTATATATAGTACTTTGCAGAAAAGCGGCACGGGCCGATGTCCCTGTCTTACATTTGTTCAGTATAAGTTTAGCTTTATTTGGAGCGGTTTTGGGCTAATATTATCTAGATGGCGCCGCTTGCTCGGGCGAGGGCAAAGTGCAGCCTCGTGGCCCCTGGGGGCGATTCTGTCTAGGCGCCTCTGTGTCTCTCTCTGGCCGCTGAAAACACCCTCTATCTGTTTCGCGGGGGGCTTGGGTCTGCGTCGGTCAAGTCGTCGACGCCGTGCTCCCAGCGACTACGCTGGAGTTTCGTGATCTGGCGTCCACGACCCCGGCAGTCTCGGAGGCCAACAGGTGCTCGTACTTCTCCGCTTCGTCGTCGTACCAGACGGTAACACGGTAGAAATCGTCCGTCATGCCCTTGGCTTCCGAGATGGAGACGATTCGAAAGCACTTCAGCTCGCTGTTGCAGTACTTAACGACCTTCTTCTTCATCTCCTCGGCGTCTCCGGAAAAGGCCGGGCGGGTGAACTCCTTGAATTGGATGGCCATTGCTACTCCTTGCATTAAGTCGTTTCGCCGCACGGATCAGTGCCCGTCGCGATTGGGAGTATTCTGGTGAATATGGCCCTCCGGGACAAGTGAAAAAAGCCGTTAGAAGCCTATGCCGGGCGGTGCCCTTCATGCTGGTTCCGGCCTCTCCGGTCCGTGCCCGGGGGCCGACGAAGGCAATGTGGATTCCGTCGGTCCCCCGGTTGGCTGATGCCCGCATAGTCGCCAGCCCAAGTCTCTCTCTCTCATCGTATACTGAGCGTTCTTCGGGTGGTTGATCTGGACGTCCTTTTGGCGCAAAGGCGAGAAAAAGACCGTTTGTTCTCGCTGAAGTGAAGGCCTCGGCAGGAGATCGAGACGCTTGGTTGCCCTCCATGGCACCTACAAAAGTGTATGTGGGCACTTATTGGTCTACAATTCTGTAGACATATCTGGCAGTGTTCGGGTTGCTCGTGTTTCTCTTAAAATATTGCACATACAGAGCTTACATCTTTTTGGGTTCGCGTTTCGGAGGTTGGCACGCCGGTTGCAATTGTCGGTGGTAGCACCATCGGTAGTCCATGGACCGATTAGTGATGGCAACCTCAATTGTGTAGGTGATGGCATGAATGACAAGCACGTAAGGAGCAGAGAAAAAATGAGACAGGCCAAGGTAGTGTTGTGTGTTGCAGTCGCCCTCCTCGGAATCAGCGCGACGGCGTGGGCCCAGGAAGAAGATGCGGTGAGTTTCGAGGTCACCACCGACTTCTTCAGCAAGTACGTTTGGCGTGGGATCAACGTCACGGACGACTGGTCGTTCCAGCCGGGTTTCAGCGCCGCCTACGGGGGGCTCAGCGGCGGCGTCTGGGGCAGCCTGGAGATGACCGATGAGAACGACCAGAGCGGTGAGTTCATCGAGTACGACTTCTACATCGACTACTCGGGGCAGATCACCGATGTGATCGGCTACTCGGTCGGCGCCATCTACTACAGCTTCCCGAGCTTCGACGACACGACCGAGATCTATGCGGGCCTGAGTTTCGACGTGGTGGCCAGTCCGTCGGTGACGGTCTACTACGACATCGATGAGGTCGACGGCACCTATGTGGCGCTTGGCTTCGGGCACAGTCTCGAGGGGCTGGACGAATGGCCGTTCGGCGTGGATCTCAGCGCCAACCTGGGCTTTGGCGACAGCAGCTACAACGACGCCTACTGGGGGGTCGATGACGCCGAACTGAACGATCTGACCCTCTCGGCGGCGTTCCCGTTCGAGGTGGGGCCGGTCAGTGTCACGCCGAGTGTCACCTATGTCGCCGTACTGGGCAGCGATGTCAGCGATGTGGCCGGCGATGATGACAGCATTGTCTATGCCGGTGTCGGTCTTGCATACGGTTTCTAGCGCCGTCGTGGCGGAAAGAACATGAGGTGAGAATCATGCGTTTGATGGGTGTACTACTCGCGCTGTTCATACTGGCCCTACCACTAACCGCCGGGGCGGCGGACGAGCCCGCCGCCTCGGCCGTGGAGGCCGCCAAGGGTGAACTGCAGACCAATCTCAATATCGTCTGGACCTGTATCGCCGCTTTCCTGGTCTTCTTCATGCAGGCTGGGTTTGCCATGGTTGAAACTGGGTTTACTAGAGCCAAAAACGCTGTAAATATTATCATGAAGAATTTGATGGACTTCTCGGTTGGGTCGATTGCGTTCTTCCTGGTTGGGTTCGGGTTGATGTTCGGCAAGAGCAACGGCTTGTTCGGGACGACGCTGTTCGGGCTCAGCGGGGTCGAGCCCGGGAGCGACTGGAACTGGACGTTCCTGATCTTCCAGACGGTCTTTGCCGCGACGGCCGCGACGATCGTCTCCGGCGCGATGGCCGAACGGACAAAGTTCACCGGTTACCTGGCCTACAGCTTCTTCATTACGCTGTTCATTTATCCGATCTTCGGATCGTGGGCCTGGGGCGGCCTGCTCGACGGCGGCGGCTGGCTCGAGAAGCTGGGCTTCCTCGACTTCGCCGGCTCGACCGTGGTCCATTCGGTCGGCGGCTGGCTGGCCCTGGCGGGTGCGATCGTCCTCGGTCCGCGTCTCGGCAAATACGGCCCCGACGGCAAGCCGAAAGCCATCCTGGGCCACAACATCCCGATGGCGGCGCTGGGCGTGTTCATCCTGTGGTTCGGCTGGTTCGGCTTCAACCCGGGCAGCACGACGACCGGCGACGGCTCGATCGGCTACATCGCGGTGACGACGAACCTCTCGGCCGCGGCCGGTGCGATCGCCGCCTTGATCGTTTCCTGGATCGTCCTTAAGAAGCCGGACGCGTCGATGGCGCTCAACGGCGCCCTGGCCGGCCTGGTGGCGATCACCGCACCGTGTGACGGCGTCTCGCCCGTCGCGTCGGTCATCATCGGCGCCATCGGCGGCGCCCTGGTGGTCTTCAGTGTCATGTTCATCGATCGCGTGTTGAAGGTGGACGACCCGGTCGGCGCCGTCAGCGTCCACGGCGTCTGCGGCGCCTGGGGCACCCTGGCGTGCGGCCTGTTCAACATGGATTCCGGCCTCTTCTACGGTGGCGGCCTCAAGCAGCTCGGCGTCCAGGCGCTCGGCGCCGGAGCGGCCTTCATCTGGGCCTTCGGCCTCGGCATGGTGCTCTTCCTGGGCATCAAGTACACGATCGGCCTGCGGGTCTCGCCGGAAGAAGAATCGAAGGGTCTGGACATCGGTGAGCACGGGATGGAGGCCTACGCCGGCTTCCAGATCTTCACCACCACCTAAGCACGCGAAAGTGGAGCAGATACGATGAAACTGATAACAGCATATATTCAGCCGCACAAATTGCAGGACGTCAAACAGGCGTTGTACAAAGCGGACGTCCACAAGATGTCCGTCACCAACGCCCTCGGCTGCGGGGCTCAGAAGGGCTATCACGAGAGCTACCGCGGCGTGGACTTCGAAGTCAACCTGCTCAAGAAGGTTCGCATCGAGATCGGTGTCAACGAAGAGTATGTCGAGAAGACCATCGAGGCCATTATCGACGGCGCTCGCACCGGCCAGATCGGCGACGGCAAAATCTTCGTTACGGACCTGGGCGAGTGCATCCGCATTCGCACGGGGGAGAAGGGGGGGCAGGCGATAGGGTGATTCTGGTAGATACTTCCCTACCTCAGGGCCATCACTTCGTGGCCCCATGGGCCTGAAGGCGGGTCCCGTCCTCCAGACAGGGCGGGACCCTGCTCTATTTACAGAAGTTCTAATAGCCGGGTAGGATGGGGCTTGCCCCACCGATTCTACGGCGAACACCAAACCCAAAGGAGCCATCGCCCGCCCCCCGGCGATTCCGCCATTTTGATCTCTGCTCCTTGATTCATGATCCAATTGCCAGCCGACACGCCCTGCCCCCTCACACCTTTCCCATCCTCAGATGCCTCGCACTCTCCATGACGCAACCCCATGCCCCTCCCGTGACAGGACAGCCAGGCAAGTGAATGTAACCAGCATATCACTCGCATGGTCGAGAACTGGTGATCCAGGATGCGACCGCAATCCGCCTCAAGAGGGTCGGCGGAATTAAGTATGGTGTCCCCGGAACTTCCGGAACTTTCCTCCCGGAACTTGCGGAAGTTCAACACGGTCGGGACCATATAACTGTCAAACTGAAGACCTGCCCCCATGCTCCTCTGCAATCGGAGACTCCCGCTCTGTCCTCAGGAAGGAAGCAGGAAAGTCAAGACCGCCAGCAAGCCGGCGCCGCCCGAAGGAATCAGCAGTGCATGCACGATCGGATTCTCCGCGAAGGGACGAAACGCACCCTCCCGCAATTCCTCGATCTCTGTGATCATCTGCTTGATACGCTCCCGCTTCGCCCGCAGGTCCTCCGCCGGCAATTCGGTCGTCGGTTTCTCCTCGGGAGTTTCTGCGGGTTTCTTTGCCTGCGTTGTCTGCCTTGTTCTCTTGCTCTGTTTGGGCTCTGCTGTCTGCGCCGTTGATCCCGTTGCTTGCTCTGTCTGCTTTGCACTCTTGCTCTCTCCCGTCTCCCCCGCCGCCGCGGGTAGCGGGCCCATGCCATAGTCAATCGCATCGAGCTGCTTCTGCAGATAGAACAGAGCAGTCGCCCGCGCGCGCCGCGCCGCAAGCTGCAGTGTCGCCATCATGCCCAGAATGTAGGCCAGCGGAATGGTATGAACAACCAGGACCAGAGGAGGAAGCCCCCACAGGTCGAAATAGGGGAGCCGCGCGGCAATCAGCAGTAGCAGCGTCACCGAGGGGAAGTAGACCAACTCGCCGGCCCCTTCCGTAAGACGCGCCACGAACCGAACATCCAGCAAGTGAGCTAGATCGGGCGGTTGCGTCTCGTTGGAGCCCGGTTGTCTCTCTTTGGAGTCTGGTTCTGTCTCCTTGGAGGCCGGTTCTGTGTTCTTGGGGTCCGACACGGGCCACTTGGTGTCCTTGTTGATGATCGGGTTGATCATGCGTAAACGTCGCCGGGTCTCACCGGCCACCAGAATCAGCAGAAGAAGAAGGAATACAAGGCACAGGAAGCCTGCACTCCCGTACGCGAAATAGCATGTCGCGCCGCGGCAGGGATGATGGGGACGCCCTAGTCCGAACACCAGAACCAGCGGGAAGAGCCAGAGCCCAAAGAACCACACGACCGGCCAGAGGACACGGTCATCCAAGCGCCATTCTTGGATGTGTAGCTTCCAGAGTTTCGTGGCGTCCGCCGTCTTCCTGTCAGACGATTTCGAAGAACTCCCTGCCTTCTCATCACTGGGTTCACAGGCCTTCTTCAGACTCTTGTTGGCTCGTTTCAGTGCCTCGTAGAGGTAGGATTTGGCCCGCTTGACGAAAGGCCCGGTTGGCGGTTTGAGCGCAGGCAGGTGGAACTCCTTCGCAATGGCATTGGCGTTGGCGCGCAGCGTCAGCCGCGAACACTCGAAAAAGAGCAGGCTCAGCAGCATGGCCGCAAAGAATATCAGTATACCCGGCCACGCACTGGTGCCGGTCGTCAATGAGAATGGCTCGCCCTCCGGATTGTAGTGATCCCGGACGATGACACACGCCAGAATGATGACGGCCAGGGCGGAGAATGCGCCGATGACTCGATAGGGCCTCATATAAAACTGCCACTCCGTCACTTCCTCGTAGGCCCGGCGCTCCAGACGCGACAACAACGGAAGCACGCCGCGCACCACCGGCCAGAGCAGCGCCGCCCCAATGGGCAGGCTCAACAGCAACCAGAGGTGCCTTCTGAGCAGTGGGAACAACCCGGGATAACGAGGCCGTTTGGGATGGACGTCTACCGCTGGCGCTTTCTTTGTGACGCTCAAGTCAATCGCTTGCCCCCGTCCGATCTCGAATAGGCGTGGATGGCTCAGCGCCTCGGTCAGGATGTCCTGATCCAGTTCGCGAAAAGGGACGCGCCCGTTGCCCACGTCCGCGGGCAGGCC
>JANQFY010000280.1 GCA_028277585.1 Sedimentisphaerales bacterium | reverse complement strand
TGCGTCGTGGATCAAACACACGGCGAATGGTTCTGGCGCGTGGCCCGCGATGGGACGCCCGACCCGGGCGAGCCCAAGGTCTCGGAGTGGAAGAGTCCCTATCACAACACCCGCGCCTGTATCGAGGCGATTCGACGGTTGCGCGCTACCGACAAAGGAGAGTGACACATATGGACAAGAGCGCATTTGAGACCGAGTTCAAGGCCCTGTGCGTCAGGTACGAGGAACTCATTGGGCGTCCGAACGAGCGTGTCGAGGGTGGGGATCGCATCCTGGATCGCTACCGCTATCCCGTCCTGACGGCCGAGCATGCACCACTCTTCTGGCGCTATGATCTGAACCCCGAGACGAATCCACATCTGATGACGCGGCTGGGGATCAACAGTGCCTTCAACGTCGGCGCGATCGAACTGGATGGCAAGGTCTGTCTGCTGGCCCGTGTGGAGGGCTACGATCGCAAGAGCTTTTTTGCGGTCGCCCAGAGCGACAATGGGGTCGACAACTTCCGGTTTCGCGACTATCCCGTCGTCATGCCTGAGACGGATGAGCCTGATGTGAACGTCTACGACATGCGGCTGGTCCAACACGAGGACGGCTGGATCTACGGCCTGTTCTGTACCGAGCGCAAGGACCCGGACGCGCCCAAGGGCGACCTGTCGTCGGCGATCGCTCAGTGCGGCATCGCCCGCACGAAGGATCTCGATACCTGGATCCGGCTGGACGATTTGCAGACGCCTTCTCCCCAGCAGCGGAACGTCGTCTTGCACCCGACGTTCGTTGATGGTCGCTACGCCTTCTATACGCGTCCTCAGGATGGCTTCATCGACGCCGGCTCGGGAGGCGGGATCGGCTGGGGATTGGCAAGCGACGTCGAGCACGCCGTCATCGAAAAGGAGACGATCGTTGACGACCGCCAGTACCACACGATCAAGGAGGGCAAGAACGGGTTGGGCCCGGCGCCGATCAAGACCTCGCGCGGCTGGCTGCAATTGGCGCACGGTGTCCGCGCCTGTGCCGCGGGCCTGCGCTATGTGCTCTACGCGTTCATGACCAAACTCGATGCACCGTGGGAAGTCACCCACGCGCCAGGGGGCTACCTGCTGGCGCCACAGGATCAGGAGCGGATCGGCGATGTCTCGAACGTGGTCTTCAGCAATGGCTGGGTCGCGCGTGATGATGGAACGCTGCTGATCTACTACGGTTCCTCGGACACGCGCACCCACGTGGCGACCACGACGGTCGAGCGGCTGGTGGACTATGTGATCAACACGCCGGCCGATGGCGGGCGTTCCGCCGAATGCGTCAGGCAGCGCTGCGATCTGATCCGCAAGAATCTCGCCCTTGGCTGGTTGACGCGGTAGCAGGCCGCGTGGGTTCTCAACCCACCGCGTCCTGGGTCGTTGCGCCGCCAGACCGCGTGGGTCGAGGACCCACCCTACGACTGTCGGAACATATCGAACAGCGCGTGGTGCACGGGCTTCAGTGCCGGGTAGAGGCTCTTGTAGATCTCAAAGCTCTTTCGGTACGCATCCGTCGCTTCGGCGCGGGGCTGATAGATCTTGCCTTTGGCTTTGACCCGCTCGTAGGCTTCCTGCACGTCGGCGTAAAGGTTCAGACCGAGCCCCACCAGCATGGCGGCGCCGAGGGGAGAGGCGTCCTTGATGTCCGAGACCTCGACGGGCAAGCCCAGCATATCCGCTTTGTTCTGGATCCAGAACTCGTTTCGCGCGACCCCGCCTGTGACAGTAATGCTCTCGAAGCTCGTGTTCAGACGCGTCTGCATCGCTTCGAGGATGTGCAGGAACTGGAAGTTGAGCCCTTCGATCACCGCGCGGAGCAGATCGTCCCGGGTGGTCTGGGTGTTGATCCCGACGAAGGCGCCGAGCGATTTCGTATCGGCGATGGGGCAGCCGGCCGCGGAGATGTGGGGCAGGTACATCGCGCCCGAAGCGCCGAGTTCGGTTTGCTTCAGGCCCGCCAGCAGGGTGTTCCAGACGGCGTCGTTGTCCTTGGCGCCTAGCTCGACGTCCTTGCCCATCTCGCGGCGGAACCACTCGAGCGACTCGCCGGACGGGGCGCCGCCCCAGGCGACGAAAGAGCCGGGCAAGACGTGCGCCTGCATGCAGAGATCCGCCTGAAGGATCTCGGGGGTCAGCACCGGTTCGGTCAGCGCCATCTGCACGCACTCCCAGGTCCCGATGATGTCCAGCACCGCGCCGGGGCGGAACAGCCCGGCCGGGAGCGTGGCGCAGATATGGTCGTGCCCGCCCTGGAGGATCGGCGTGCCCTCGGGAATGCCGGTCGCCGCGGAGGCTTCTGGCGTGATCGGGCCCAGAGGCGTCCCGCTGACGCGAATCTCGGGCAAGAGCGATCGGGGGATTCCCGACGCCTCAACAAGCTCGTCGGACCATTTACGCTGGGCCTGGTCGAGCAGGAGCATGCAGGACGCCATGCTGAAGTCGGTCGACATGACGCCGGAGAGCTTGGCGTTGACGAAGTCCTCGATCAGGAGCCATTTGTGCGCACGCGCCATGATCTCCGGCTGGTGCTCTTTCATCCAGAGCATGCGCATCACCGCGACGATCGCCCACGAGGGGAACCCGGTGATCATGAACGTCCGTTCGGCGCCGATGTTGTTGCACCACCATTCGGCCTGTGGCGCGGTGCGGGTGTCGTGCCAACTGATGAAGGGATACAGCGCGTTGCCCTGCGCATCGACAGGGACGCCGTCCATGCCCATCCCAGTGACCGCGACGCCGCGAATCAGAGACGGATCGTCCAATTGGCTGATGGCTTCTTTGCAGGCGTCGGCCGCGCCGCCCCAGATCTGGTCCGGGTCCCAGATGATCCAGTCGGGATGGTCCGGGGGTGTCACCTTCTCGGTGGGGCGGCTCGCCGAGGCGATGCGGTTGCCATCGAGGTCGAAGACGATGGCCTTGATGCTCGTCGAACCCAGATCGATAGCCATCAGATAGTCCATGGTTGACTCCTTCTCGTTGTGCGTATTGCGTATTCTGCACCGCTATGGCCAATGGTAGGGTGGGTTCTCAACCCACCGCGCCCTGGCCGTTGTGTCGTCGAGCCGCGTGGGTCAAGGACCCACCCTACGACTCCTTATTCGGTTGCCTGTTGTTCCTGAACCCCGGTTGGAGTGGCTTGCATCTTCATGATGTTGCCCTTGGCCAGCACACTGACGCCGATGATGAGTACTACGATTCCGGCGGCGATCCAGCGGACGCTCTGTTGGCTGGCTTTCTTCCACTCGCCGGTGAGGAAGCCGTTGACGTTGCCCACGATGATGGCGAACGACATGAAGACGGCATAGCCTACGCCGACACCCAGGGGACCGAGGCGAGCGGCACCCAATCCCCAGAACAGGATAGCGCCATCGTGGAGCAGCGCCATGATCAGCGCGATAACGAGGACTCTGCCGATTTTCGGTTGGGCCAACTGCCCCCAGGTCTTGTTCTTGGCCAGCTTGAAGCCACAGTAGGCCAGCGAGGACACAGCGCCACCCCAGAGGATCAGCGCCGTGACCACGAAAGTCGCGCGCCAGGGAGCGTTGCCAAAGCTGGTCTCCGAGATCGCTCTGACCTCATCGCCGTAGCTAAAGGCGATGGAGTAGCACGCGCAGAGCAGGCCCGAACCGAAGGCGAGAATGAGCCCCTTCAACATCGTCACGCCGCCTTGTTTCTTCGCCGCGTCTTCTGCTTCGGCGCTGCGGCTCTTGAGGATGGCGGCTTTGCCGCAGACGACGACGCCCGCCAGGCAGATCGCGACGCCCGCCATGATGACGAAGCCATGTGTCTTGGTCAGGTCCTCCCGTCCCCAGATCAGGATCGGGCCCATCGAGCCCAGAATGATCTGACCTCCATAGTTGATCGCATACGCCAGTGACAGACCAATGAAGGCGAAGCTCAGGCCTAGCGTCATCGAGCCCAATCCCCAGAGGAAGCCGAAGACGATGGGCATGGCGATGACGAGGAAACCCGCCTCGCTGCAGGTGGCGAACAGCCCGTTCGCGATGAACGGGAACAGCAACACCGGGATCAGGATCGTGACGAACAAAAAGAACGGTCCCCAGAGCACCTCCCAGGGCGTGTCCTTGGCGACGAATTTGCTGGGCAGTCCGAACGACCCGCCGCACATCGCTCCCAACAGAATGAAGGCAAACCCCAGAAACGTGTCGGTTCCCATTCCTTTTCCTTTCCGTTTCGTGTTGCGTATGCCGTATCGCTACAACCCATGGTCGGGTGGGTTCTCAACCCACCCTACCCGGGCCGTTGTGTCACCAAGCCGCGTGGGTCAAGGACCCACCCTACGGCTCTGGAGAATATGAAAAATCAAAAAGCAAACATCAGAACTGCGGAATCGCCGCAAGGCGGCGACGACTTCCTCAATTTTGCGTCTTCATTCTTGCACTTTGCTTCGTCTCAGCGTTTCCAGCATGGCTCGGTAGTTCTCCGGCTTGACGCCGCGATGGATCGTATTGCTCGACGAGAGGATCAGCCCGCCCCCGGCGCCGGCTTTGGTGATGCAAGTCTTGACCTCGGCTTCGACTTCCTCGGGCGTTCCATACTGCAGAGCGCCTTTGCAGTCAATATTGCCCTTCAGACAGATCTTGTCACCATAGCGGGCCTTGAAGTCCGCCATGTCAAATCCCGCTTCGGGATCGATCGGGTCGAGGCAGTCGATCCCGGCGTCGATCCAGAAATCGATCACCGCCGAGCAGTTCCCATCGCAATGCTTGACGATCTTCAAGCCCAGGTCCTTGTATCCCCGCATCACGCGCTGAAACGCGGGTCCAATGACGTCGAAATAGGTCTCGGGACGCATCAGCAGACCATGCGCGGTGGCGATGTCGTCTGTGGTCGCGACGATCTCGATCCCGAACTCGCGCCGCGCCCGGCCGGCCAGCGCGAGGTTGTAGTCGACCGCGCGGTCCAGCAGTTCCCGGAACCGGTCCGGGGCGGCCGCCATTTCCATCAGCGCGTTCTCATAGCCCAGGATGTCCCGCATGTCGGAGAACCCGTCCCGCAGGTTCAGAATGACGGCCCGCGTGTCGCCGAAGCGTTCCTGAGCGCGCGCCAGCGAGGCGAACCGGTGCGGCGCCTCGACGTCGGGGAACGCGTAGTCGCCATGCCGCTGAATATCCGGGACCGGATTCTTGATGATGGCGGGGATGCAGTCGCCCGTCTCCTTACGGACCGCGCCCCATTCGTCGGCGAACGTATCGGGTTCGACCTGCTCTCTGCCGTAGTCGGGCCGGATGTTGATCCCGTCGACGTCCAGGGCGTCGACGATGTCGATCGGATCGCGATGTCCCGTTAGCGCCTCGCCCACGCCGGTATCGATGAACCACTCGAAGGTGGGGATATGATCGGGTGTCTCTCGGTTCAGTGCCGCCAGGATGCAATCTCTTGAAGTCACGTGCGTTCTCCGGGAATTCATTGTGTTCGGGATAAACTACACGATTTGGGCGTCGATGGAAACGCCCAAGCGGCCGAAAAAACACCTCCCGGGTTCGTCGGTGACCTCGACGGCGAAAATTGGTATGGTAGTGGAGATAGAAAGTATGAAGTGTGTCTGTGTCCAGCCTGAAAGGGGTTGTGAAATGCCGATCGCCGGATCGTATCGATTCGTTCTTGCCAGCGCCGTACTCGCGCTGGCCGTATCATGGCCCACCCACGCGGCTTCCCATCTGGTCAAGACCCCGTTGATGCGCGGCGGGCAGGAGGCGAGGTCAATCTCCGTCGACATTTCCGGCGTCAAGGACCTCTACCTGGTGGTCACGTTCGGGCCGGATAATTACCGTTCGGACCAGGCGATCTGGGCTGATCCCGTTCTGATCGACGAGACCGGCGCCCGGGTCGATCTGACGAGCCTCAAGCCCACCAAGGCTCAGGTCGGATGGGGCAGGCTATTCGTCAACCACAACCAGAACAAGCAGCCCTTGAGGATCGGCAAAGCGACATTCGCCAGGGGTTTCTGGGCCCACGGGCCGTCTATGCTGCATTTCAAGCTCGAGGGCAAATATGTCAGGTTCCAGGCCCAGATTGGGATCGATAAGGGAGCTGGGCAGGCCGGCAGTGTCCGATTCATCGTGACGGACAAGGCTCCGAAGATGCCCTCGAAGGCGCAGTACATGGATCGGCCGGCCGCGCCGTTGCCGATTCCGCCGTCAGCGGGTGAGTCGACCCATCGGTTCAATCGAGAGGTCGCGCAAACCCTGCTGGAGCGCGGGATCGAGCGACTCGTCTTCATTCGTCGCTACACGCTCAACGCCAACCACGTTTACACCGAGTATGTCAACAGTCGTTGGAGTCCGGGCGGGGGGCTCTGCGTTCTCGATCTGAGGACGGGACGGGTCCGTGAATTGGCGCGGGAGCTGGGCGACGGCGTGTTCAATCGGTTCGATCTCTCGTACGACGCGACGAAGATTGTCTTCGACTTCAAGAAGGGGCCTCTGGATGGCTACCGCATCTACGAGATCGGTATCGATGGGAACGGGCTCAGGCAACTGACGTTCCCGCCGGGAGACGAGGACGAGTTGATTCGCCTTTATGGCATCAGTTCGTATCACCACGGCACGGACGATCTCCATCCCTGTTACCTTCCCGATGGGGGGATCGTATTCGCGACCACACGTTGCCAGTATGGCGTTCTTTGCGATGCTCCCGACATCTACACGACGAAGAACCTCTATCGGATGGACGCGAACGGTGGGGATATGCGGCCGCTGTCCAACAGCCCCGTCAGTGAGGCGAGCCCCGCGATGATGCCCGACGGGCGCATCCTCTACCATCGCTGGGAGTACGTCGATAAGGCGGCGGGCAACCTGAAATGCCTCTGGGCGATGAATCCCGACGGGACGGCGACGTCTGAGGTCTATGGCAATACGATCACGTTCCCTGAGACGATGATCTATGCCCGTCCGATCCCCGACGCGCCCGGCAAGATCGTCATGCTGGGGACCTCGCACTGCTGTCCCAACAACGCGATGGGCGCCGTGATCGTGATCGATACGTCGGACGACATCCGCGCGGCTGAGACGATGCGCTTCGTAACGGATGACATCCGGGCTTTCGCTCACACGGGATTCCACTTCCGTGACAGTCAGGGGCAGTGGAAGCTCGACAACACCGGCACGTTGGGCCGTCTGTTCAAGGATCCGTATCCGCTGTCAGAAGATCTGTTCCTGGCAACGCGCAAGCCGAAAGGCCCCGCCTGGGATGCGCCGAAGGCGTACGATCTGGTCGTGCTCGATGGGCAGGGCGACGCGACGCCCCTCTACGAAGACGAGGCGATTTCCTGCTGGCACCCCTATCCGCTTGTCGCTCGGGATAAGCCGCCCGTCATGGCTGAGGTCAAGCAGCCTGATTTGGCGGAGCAGAATCTGAGCCTGTGTTTCGTCGCGGATGTGTATCAGGGCATGGAGAACGTCGAACGCGGCGCGATCAAGTATCTGCGCATCATGGAAGAGGTGCCTCGCCCCTGGGCGGCGCGCAAGTCCTGGTACCGCGACGATCGGGATGGGATGGCGCATACGGCGATGGGTGACGATCTGCTGGGATTGAAGGTTCAGCATGGGATCATCCCGGTTGAGGCGGACGGCTCGGCTCATTTCTATGTCCCGGCCTTGCGGAACATCTACTTCCAGGCGCTCGACGCGGACTACCGCATGGTGCAGACTGAGCGGACGCACGTCCACTACATGCCCGGCGAGGTGCGTAGCTGCGTCGGATGTCACGAGAAACCGAACAATACGCCGCGCGATACGTCGGTGGTGTCCCTGGCGATGCGGCGATCCCCCTCTTCACCCGGGCCGCAACCGGGCGAGAAACATGCTGCGAAGCTCTTCGACTACGACCGTCAGATCCAGCCGATCTGGGACCGGCACTGTGTCGAATGTCACAGTGGTGATAGGATTGAGGGCGATCTGAACCTGGCGGGCGATCCGGAAGGGGTCTACAGCGTCTCCTACAACAACCTGGTGAAGCTGTCCAAGGGCAAGAAGCAGTTGCTCGGATATCGCGCGCCGCGGAACGAAGACGCCGGTTCGGCGGGTATCGAATACCTGCCACCTTATACACTGGGCGCCTTGACCAGCCCCTTGGCGGCGATGCTCTCGGGGGAAACGATCCGGCTGCGCGATCGGGACCTGCAGGCCTACGTCGATAGCCTGGCGGAATCGCACAAGGACGTTCGCTTGAGCAAGGTGGAGTTGGTGAAGATTACCAACTGGCTCGATATCAACTGCCAGTTCCACCCTTCCTATTGGGGACGCCTGAACGCCAAGTACCAGGACCATCCCAATTATCGACCCGAAATCACCTTCGAGGAAGCCCTGTCACGGACCGTCCCCGATTCGGTCGTACGTCGCGAGGCCAGCGCAGGCGAGCCGCTTGCCGCTTCACGCTGACGTCCGCCAGCGGCTCCGAATCGCAGAAAAGCCAAATCCATGGTTGGCGGAGGGAGACTGTTTGTGTATCTTGCGGAGGAAGATCAGAATGCAAAACGCGAAATGCAAAATTGCGGAATCGCCCCATTGAGGCGATGACTTCGTCTATTTTGATAGTTGATCTTTGGTTTTTGATTTCACTTTTCGGGAGATGTGATCATGTCGAAGGAACGATTCGGTTGTGCCAGTCTTGTGTTCGTCGTGCTCTGTCTGTTCCTGGCGGTTGGCTGCAGCGAGAAGACGGAAGAGCCCAATGCGCCGGCTCCTGCTGGTGCGGCGTCCGGTATGAAGACAGCGAAACTGCTCGTCGAACTGCCCGACTACTGCAACACGCCCGACGGCATGGCGCTGTTGCCCGACGGCAGCTTCGTCCTCTCGGTGCCCAACTACAACGATCCGACGCCGGGCGCGTTCATCATGAAAATCTCGGCTGACAACGAAGTCACGAAGTTCTTTGTTACCCCGCCCCATCCGGAAACGGAAAAGGCCGGGCCCATGGGGATCTGCCTGGCGCCGTCAGGCGACCTCTACTACGCGGATAATCAGTTCAGTCCCGACACGCCGGAGATGTCGAGCGTCAAACGCATCGTCATGAAGGACGGGGAGCCCCAGGAGGCGATCACGGTGGTCTCGGGCCTGAACGTGGCCAACGCCGTCGCGGTCAAAGGCGACTACATGTATGTCAGCGAGACGATTCTGGTGCCGGGCTCGAAGCCGTTAATCAGCGGTATCTTCCGGTTCAAGATCGGCGAAGAAGGGATCGAACTGACCTCGCCGCCGGTTGATGATCCCCACCTGATCGCCAAGATCGAGAGCAAGCATCCGACCATCGGCTACGGCGCCGACGGGCTCTGCTTCGACAGCAAGGGCAACCTCTATTGCGGCAACTTCGCGGACGGGACCATTCACAAGATCACGTTCGACGCCCAGGACAACGTGACATCCAACACGATCTGGGTCGACGATCCGAAGATGAAGTGCGCCGATGGGTTGTGCTGCGATCCCAAGACCGATCGCATCCTCGTTGCCGACATGATCCAGAACGCGATCCAGATGGTCCATCCCGACGGGACGGTCGAGACGATCGCCATGAACGGTGACACCGACGGGGCCGATGGGGGCATCGATCAGCCTTGCGAAGCTATCTTCCGGGGCAACGAGGTGATCATCTCGAACATGGACTGGCCGTTCGAGGGCGTGGTCAACACGACTTGGGACAAGCCGTATACGCTGTCGGTGGTCACAATTGACTGAATCAAGGATCAAAGTGCAAGACGCAAAATTGAGGAAGTCATGCCCGCTATGCGGGCATTCCTCAGTTTTGATTCTTGATGTTTGATCTTTGCGTTTGTTCTTTCGGCCTATTCCAGAGCCAATGGTAGGGTGGGTTCTCAACCCACCGCGCCGTGGACCGTTGCGTTGCCGAACCGCGTGGGTCAAGGACCCACCCTACGGTTGTGGGCCTCGAAGCCTATTCCAACGTGGGGTAGACGACCTTGCCTTCGAGCTGGGCGATGCCGCCTTCCTCTTCGTACACGCCGTAGAAGATCGAACACGAGTCGAGCCAGACGGTGATGCGATGCATCTCTTCTTCCGTGAGCTTGACGTCGTGGTGTCCATCCTTCAGGTGCTTGTATAGCTTTGACGCGCGGGCGCCGAACTGGCCCGGGATGGTGCGGAAGCGCTCGCCGTAGGACCAGAAACCATAGTCCTTAGCCAGGCTGTGATAGGACGCGTACCATTTCTGGCGCCCCTTGACCACAACCTCGCGGTCCAGCCGCGGCGCTTTCCCAGGATTCTCCGCGTGACAGGCGACGCAGTGCTTGTCGAGGACGGGTTGGACCAGACGCGGATAGCTGAACGGGTTCGTGCCGTCGACGTCGGGCTTGAGCCGTGAGGGTTCGCGTTGCAGCGCCAGCGGAACCTGCTTCGGCGCTTCCGGCGCCCGGTGTCGTGGTTCATGACAACCCTGACAGACCAGTCGCTCGCCGGGTTGCAGATAAGTGGCGGACCTCATGGACTGGACCGCCAGTCCCTTCTCATCCAGCGCCTGGAAGAACAGCTCGCGTCGCGCCGGGACGGTGAAATGGGCGCTGCCATCCTCGGCGACGGGCACGGTGCCCAGGACGTAGCGAGCCAGCACGACCGAATCCCCGGCGGTTGGCTCTCGCAGGCTCGTCTCGTGGGGCGGCGCTCCCGAGGGCACCGACATCGGAAGGATCTGATAGACTCGCAGAGCCTTGATCTTCATCTCTTCGGGCCAGGACCTGAGGCTGTCGTACACGTTGATCAGGGCCAGGGTCGCCTCGGCCGGCTCATCGGCGGCCACGCGAATCGATTCCTCGGGCATCACGGGCGGCTTGGGCCGCGCTCGCAAGGGGGTCGGATTCTGGCACGCGATATCGGGATCGCGGTAGATCAACTCCTTGTTGCCGAACGCGTCGACCAGGTAGATGCCGTAGTTGCCCCGGACGTGACCCCTGCCTTGCCGGCCCAAGCCGGGAAGCATCGTTGGATCATAGACGCAGAGGTGGTATTTCTCGCTCAAGGGCCAAGGCGTTCCGTAGACCTGAGCGCCCTCCCTCTGGGTTTCCGGGAAGTCGATCTCGGGCGTCAGCCGCTTGACCGGCCCCATCGCGTCGTCGTCCTCGATGTGCGGGTCGAACGTGATCAACGAGCCGAACGATTGGCCGTGGTGGGGGGCGCCCGTCGCGACGAATCTGTGCGAGGCGGGAATCGCGCGACAGTCCAGTTCCATATCCGCCCGCAGTTCTCGCGGCGCGAAGTTGCCGTGCACGGCTCGGGCGTCGCGCCCGTCGGCGGTCGTGATCCAAGGCAGATGCGCCGTGCACCCATGGCGATCCACATAGTCCCAACGCGTGTAGATGATCCGCCCGTCATTAGTCACGCTGGGGTGCCATTCGTTGGTCTCGTGGGGGCTCAGGCAGCGAATGTCACTGCCGTCGGCTTTCATGTCGAACAGGGTGTAGGTCGGGCAAACCCGGCCGCAACGGAGGTACCCGCCGCGCCGCTCGGTGATGAACGCGACGCGCCCGCTGGGCATCCAGCAGGGATCGAAGTCGTTCCAGGTGCCGTCGGTCAGTTGCTGAAGGCCCGTCCCGTCGACGTTGACCTTGAAGAGGTGATAGCAGCGCTGCTCGTGCCAGTGACCTCGACTCGGATCGGTATGGTGGCGGTGTTCGCGATCGCCTTTGCACTCGACGTAGGCGAATACGATCTCTCTGCCGTCATAGGAAAGGTCGGGCGAAAGGACAGATCCGTCCAGGAGTTTCTGGCCCTTCAAGCGGCCGGTCTGGACGACCGAGTCGGCCAGGACGTTGCGCGCCTTCGGGTTCTGGCCAAAGGGATCGCTGAGCACGTAGATTCCGCCGCCCGGCAGAACGTTGATGCCGTAGTACTGATCGCACATGTGGTTGAACGTCGCGCGATGGCGCTTGATGAACAGGATCTTGTCAAAGTCCAGCAGGGGGTTGGACAGCGCGATCTTTCGGCGCAGCTCGCACGCTTTCTTGAACAGCTTGAAGCGCTTCTCGGTGTTCGTGACGGGCGCGCCGGCGCAGGCTTTCTTGAGCTTCTTCAGTTGGCCGCCCAGCGCCCTGAGATTCGGCGCCGCAGCCATTGACGTGATGTCGTTGAGCAAAGCGGTGGTGCGGCGCAGGACCACGTCGAGCGGATCGCGGTCCGAGTCGTGGATCAGCGCCTCGATGTGGAAGACCTGATCGACGTACTGGGCGATCCGCTGGCGGTTCTGGATGTCCCGCCGGATCGTCTCGTACTGCATCTCCATTTCGGTCTTGGGCGAGTCGAAGATCATCCCGGAGGCCTCATCCGTTGTGAAGTTGACGCCCTTGGAGAGAAGGCGCAGTTCGGCGATCGACGTCCAGGGACGACCACTGACCTCCGAGAGGGCCCTGAGTTTGACGTAGCGTCCTTTAACCGGCCTGTTGAATCGCACGACGTTCTCGCCGTTGCGTTTGGCGAACGCTCCCTTGGCGACGGGGCGACCGAACTCCTTGGCGTCCTCGCTGAGATAGAACTCGAAGTCCTTGATCGTGCCGTTGCCTCCGCCGGAGCGGGGCAGGTACGCGAAGCCCGAGATGCCGCGCGACTGGCCCAGGTCGATCACGAGTTCGTGCGGATGGCCGGGATCGCTCGAACCGAAGAGCGAGTGCCACATGGTGTGAGGATTCCCATCCATGGCTCGGTAGGCTTCATAGCCCCTGGCTTCACTGTCGGCGGCGGTCTTGACCTTCACCGTCTTCGTAGCGCCCAGAGCCGCGATCTGCAGCGCCAGGACCACCATCATCACCCGCCCGATCGAATGTCTTGCGACCATATGTACCACTCGCTTTCTATTGTGTGACCCACAAAGAGAACCGCATGGGCTGCGCGCCCATCCTGTCTACCTTCATTATCCACTTCTATCGTATCGCCTTACCGTTTGTCAACGGGCAGCGGGTTGACCGTGCTGATCGCTTCGGAGAAGGTCGGGACCGGCCGGAAGTTCGGGTGGTCCCGGTATTCCAGCAAGCGACGGCCCCAATAGGAGCCGTAATACACGCCGCTGGCGTCGACCCAGGTCGCCAGACGGGCGAAATCGGCGATCGGCAGATTCAGGTCCTTATGCTGCTCGCCTTCGCGGAGCGCCTTGATGAGTCCACTGGCGTGCGAGCCGATCGTTTTCGGGGGCGCGTAGGGCGTTCCCTCCCAGTCGGAGGCCTCGCGATAGGTCACCACCAGATCGCGTTCCAGGATGTTCTCATAGGAGCGGCTGAAGACCTCCGTTAGGGCGCCGGTCAGGTCCAGATCGTCGGCTGGGTCGTCGGCGCCATGGCATTTGATGCAGTGTCTGTCCAGAACGGGCTGGACGTAGGACGGGAAGTGGATCACCTGCTGGCCCGTCGTATCGCCCGGCTGAGGGCCCGGCATGACGGGCGTCTTGGCCATCGCGATGGCGGTGCCTCCGGTCGGGGGCAGGTCGCTCGGCTTCTCGTGACAGCCCACGCACGACCGCCGTTCACCCGGGCGGTAGTTGACATAGGTCCGCTCGCGCTGGAGTTCCATGAAGTTCTCATCCAGCGCCTGGAAGTAGATGTTCCGATCGGCCGGCACGTAGAAATGGGCCGAGCCGTCTTCGTAGACCGGTACAATGCCGTGCATCGCCTTGGCGGCCAGCGCCGTATTCGCGCTGACCAGGTCGGTGTGGGCGACATCGTCCCAGAACCGCCGGCAGTCCCAGGGGCGCGGGATCTGCTCCATCACGCGGATGTACTTGACCTCGCCCCGCTTGATGCCTTCCATGCCCCGGTAGATGTCCTGGACGAAGCAGACTGCCAGGTTCTTCTTCGCCAGTTCCTTGTCCGGCATGCTCGGAATCACGGGCGGTTTCTCTCGGGCCTTCAGTGGAGTCGGTTGCCAGCACGAGATCTTCCGGTCGACGTAGACCTTCTCGTGCGCGCCCCCTTTGTCGATCAGATAGAGATCATAGGCTCTGGGGTGGTCCCATTCCTTGTCCGGATTGTAGGCGACCAGGAAGCGGTCCTCGGATAGTGGGAAGGGGTCCATGTAGAGCGGCCCGCGCGTGTGCTTGCGCCACTTACCGTTCTCGAAATGGTTCCAGCCCGGTTCCTGACGGATATCAACGTGGGGCGTGATGTAGGTCATCGGGGCGCGGGTGCGGATGTCTTTCGTCGTGTCGATCCGAATGACGGTGCCAATACCGCTTTGAGGATAGTGGGGCGTCCCGAGCATGACAAACTTGTTGCTCTGGCCCGGGATCTGACGCCCGTGCAGGAACGTCGGCGGGAATGTGATGTCATTGCCGTAGATCTCAGCGGTCCCCGATCCATCCGGACGCATCGCCCAGAGGCACTTGACGCCGAGCTGCCCCTTGTCGACATATTCCCAGCGGGTGTACAGAACGCGTCCATCCTCCATGACTGAGGGGGAGAACTCGCTGACCGGACTGTTCGTCAGTTGCTGCATATTCCCGCCGTCGCCGTCGATGCGGTGCAGGACCGCCGTCGAGAGGTTGTCCGGCGCGTCGCAGAGCGTGCCGTATTCGCAGCGCGTGGAGGTGAAGACGATCCCCCCATCGGGCAGATAGCACGGGTGCATATCGTCGGTCTGGTGGAAGTACATCCGCGCGGTGCCGCCGTTCTTGTGGTTGTCGTACTTCTTGATGCGCTCCTCTTCATCAGCCGGCGGGAATGTCAACTGGCGCGCCTCGCCCGTCCGCCGGCCCGTGATCGGGTCGATATCGATCTCGAAGATTCGGAACCCCTCGCGCGGGGCTTTCTTCCAGTCGAACACGATCTTGTTGGCGTCGAAGTGCAGATCGAAGCGCCCGAAGATGCCGTCCTTCATCTCCGGGATCAGGTCTGCGACCTTGCCCGTCCTCAGATCGAGGACGCACAGGTTCCCTCCGTAGCGGCCGCACCCATCGATGAAATCGGTGTAGAAATGGCTCGAATGATAGGTGAACCGTTTGACGAAGACCAACTTGTCGACGCCCACCGCGTCTCGCGCGTCGAATTCACTGGCGTTCCCTACCGCGATGGCGCAGAGGGAACATGCTACCCCGGCAAGGCAGACGGCATATCTCATACTTGGGTTCCTTGGGGCCCTGTTCTCCGGGCCGGCGGTTCCTAACGTTTCTCCTCGGGCAACGGCGGCAAGGCGGCGATCGCCTCCTCGAACTTCGGCACGGGTCGGAAGTTTGGATGGTCCTTGTACCTCGTATTGCGTCGGCCGTAGTACGAGCCGTAGAATTGACCGTTCGAGTCCACCCACGTGGTCAGCCGGACCATCTCTTCGGTGGTCAGCTTGATATCCTGATGACCCTTCTGCAGGTGGGCGATCAGCTTGCTGGCGTGCGAGCCGAGCGACTTGGGAGGTAGGTAGTGGATGTTGCCCCACTTCGGATGGTTCTCGCCGATCACCGGGATCAGATCACGGTCCAGGATGTTCTCATAGGATCGGCTGAAATGTGTCGTGGGCGTCCCCGTCAGGTCCAGATCCCCCTCGGGCTCGGCGCCGCTGTGACAGCGGATGCAATGCTTATCCAGGACGGGTTGGACGTCTGCGGCGTAGTGCAGAGGTCGCGCCCCGGTCTTTTCGCCCGGCTGGGGGCCCGGTTTGTCCGGCCCAGTGAGCAGCGCCAAGGGCAGCTTTTCACCCAGCGGCGCCGCGTCGATATTGCGCTCGTGACAGCCCACGCAGGCGCGGGTTTCGCCCGGGCGGTAGTTCACGAACGTCCGCTCGCGTTGCAGCTCCATGAAATTCTCGTCGAGCACCTGGAAGAAGATGCTCTTGTCGGCCGGGACGACGAAGTGGGCCGACCCATCCTCATAAACCGGAACGATGCCATGCTGGACCTTCAGGCCCAGATGCGTGTTCTTCGTCACGCACGCGTGCTGCTGATCGTAGACGTCGCCGCTCCAACGCCGCCGCGCCCCCCAGGGTCGGGGGACCTGCTCGTTGACGCGGATGTACTTCACTTCGCCCCGCTTGATGCCCTCCAGGCCGCTGTAGATATCCGTGACGATGATTTCGGCCAGGCCTTGCTGCGCCAGGTCGGGCTCCTCGGCGCTGGCCAGCACGGGCGGTTTGGATCGAGCCCGCAGCGGAATGGGCTGATAGCATGAGAATTCCGGATCGTCGTAAATCAGCACGCCCGAGCCCGATTCGTCCAGCACGTACAGGTCCCACGCGTCGAACTCGCGCCACAGACGCTCGAGGTTCTGCGAGACGAGGAACAGCTTCTCCGAGAGTGGGAAGGGATCGATGAACAACGGGCCGTTCAAATCGACCACCCACTTGCCGTCGCGCAGTTGGCGGAATCCGCCGTGCCCCGACTCGGTCATCCGCACATAGGGCGTGATGTGCGTCATCGGGGTTTCCGTGCGGTAATTGTGGTTCAAGTCGAGTCGGATCACCGTACCAATCCCGTTCATCGGGCAGCAGTGCGGCCCGCCCAACACCACGAACTGGTTGTTGGCGCCCGGTATGCTGCGTCCCTGAATGAACGCCGAGGGGATGACGATGTCGTTGCCGTACAACTCCACCGACTTGGACCCGTCCGGATACATCGCCCAGAGGCACTTGGTCGAGACGGCGCCTTTGTCGACGTATTCCCAACGGGTGTAGAGGATGCGTCCGTCAGCCATGACGCTCGGATAGCTCTCGCTTAGGGCGCTGTTGGAGAGCTTGACCATGTTCTGGCCATCGCCATCGATGCGGTACATCACCGTTGTGGTGAAGTAGTCGGGCCCGTCGCAGAGGGTGCCGTACTCGCAACGCGTGGAGATGAAGGCGATCCCGCCGTCGGGCAAATAGCATGGGTCCATATCGTCGGTGTGGTGGCGATACGCGATTCGTCGCCCCGCCCAGGATTTCATGTTGCTCAGCCAGTACTTGTCGATGCGGGCCTGCTCGTCGGCCGGCGGGAACGTCAATTGACGCAGGCCGGTCCCGTCGACGTTCACTTCATACAGCCGGAATCCGACTCCCTCCTTCTCCTTCCAGGAGAACACGAGTCGCTGAGCGTCGAAGGACAGATCGTACCGTCCGAAGATGCCATGCCGCATGGAGGGGACGATCTCTCTGACCGCGCCGGTCGCGAGGTCGTACGTGCAGAGGTTGCCCCCGTACTTCTCGCACCCATCGATGTAGTCGGTATAGTAGTGCGTCGATTGATACGTGTACCGCTTGACGAAGACGATCTTCTCGAAGCCCACCTGGGGATTGTCGGTTAGCAGGACGTCCTCGCGCAGTTCGTGGACATCCGCCTGCAACTGGCGGATCGCCACGGCGTCGAAGGTCTGGCCCGTTTTCCAGCCCTTGACTCGCTGCTCGATCTCACCGAAGCGCTGGCGATAGGCCGCGCCGTGCTTGCAGCCATCCTTGATCCGGCTCTCGATCGTCGTCTGCAATCCGTACAGGTTCACGCCGTCGAGCAGGCGATCCAGTTGGGCGTAGCGTTTGGCTTGATAGTAGAGCTGTCGCACCTGATCGACAGCTTCCGGGCTTCTCGCGTTGGTCGCGAGTGTCTTGGCCTTGGCCGCGATCTGCGGCGTTCGTCGGCATGCGTAGGCGTAGCGTTTGGCCAGTTCGCGCCAGTCGCCCGGCTTGAAGTTGCGGCTCCAGATCCCGTCGGCCCGTTCCCACTGCATTTGCTCGCGGGAGGCGTCGTCGGTGAAGTCGCGCTCCAGGAGGCGCCAGAGAGGCTTGAACATACCGCTTCCGTCGGCCGCGGCGAACGTGATCTGCTCGGAACCGTCGAAGACGGCGGCTTTGCCGGTCTTGCCAGTGACGTATTCTTCGATGGTGTCCTCGACCGGGTGGTTCCCGTTGTTCGAAGCATCTCCGGGCGCCCCGTCGAGAGGCCAGTAGCCGACCAGGCCGAACGTCTCAGCCGGGATGCGGTTGGCGGCATATCCGGCAATTTCATCCTGGCTCAGAGCCACCGAGAACAGCCGGACTTCGTCGATGAGACCCTGGAAGCCCGACGGACCGGGGAAGTTCGTGTTCGTGTAGCCGATCTTGAAGCAGTGCCCGGCGACGTCGCTCTTGCCGTTCAGCGAGCCCCCGCCGCTTGGTTTGCCATCGATGTAGAACGTGAACTTGTTGTCCCGCCCGACCAGCGCGACATGGCGCCATTTGCCATCGGCTACGCGACCCCTCGAGCCAACCGCGCCGACCCAGCCGATATCCAAAGCGAGTTTTCCCCCTCGGACGAAGAACGTCTTGCCCTGGGCGGCCCACTTCCCCTCGGCCGGCGCCTTGGCGAGGATCGTTCCTCCCTCGGTGGTCTGGATCCAGGCCATCATGGTGAAATCGGTCTTGCCCAGGTTCGGCATTGGCGTGGAGGGCCTGCTGTCCTGGGCTTGGCGACTCGTGCCGGTGTGCCAGGCGAGCAACGTCTCGTGCCAGGTCTGCTTGCGGTGGTAGTTCTGGTTTGCTCCGAGGGCGATGGTCTGCAGAAGACAGACCGCCACCGCAAGAGACGCCGTTGCCCAGTGACGCTGCGATGCGGACATCCAGTGTTCCCCTTCTCGTTGTGCGATTGCGACGCGGCTCTGTCGGCGAGCCTGCGTCTCCAGTATACCGGTCTTATCATCGCAAGTGCGTTTGAGTTGGCCTCATCTGACGAGTTTTTTCTCGAATGCACCGCGAAAGAGCTTGCTTTCGACTTCGATGGTAGCTAATGTGAAAGCAATTGTAAAGCATATTGTAAGGTTTTAGATAATGATTGCAAGGCTTTCAGGAAGAAGAAAGGAAATCCTGCGGATCCTCTCCGAAGATGCCGGCGCCACGGTTTCGCAGATCAGCGACCGGCTGAACGTCTCGACGGTCACGATTCGCAGCGATCTGGAGGGGCTCTCCGAGAACGGGTACATCATTCGCACGCGAGGCGGGGCGATTCCCGCCTTCCATCCGAGCATTCTGGATCGCCAGAAGACGATGGCTGAGGGCAAGACCCGCATCGCCAAGGCGGCCGCCGAAATGGTCGGCGACGGCGACAAGATCATGATCGTCGCCGGGACGACGACTGCCCTGATCCCTCGATTCCTGCTGGGCCGCCGGGATGTGCACATCGTCACGAATTCGACCCTGCTGTTGCCCTACGCCCGCATCAACCCCTCGCTTCATGTGACTCTCGTCGGGGGGCAATTCCTTCCCTCCGGCGAGGCGACGGTGGGTCCGATGGCGCTGAGGCAACTGGAGCAGTTTCACGTGCGAATGGCGTTTCTGGGCACGGATGGTTTCAGTCTCGGGTCGGGATTCACGGCCCACCAGGTGGATATCGCCGAAATGGTTAAACACATGGCCCGCCAGGCCGAGCAGAGCATTCTCTGTGCCGATTCGTCCAAATACGGCAAGGCCGGCTTCGCCCACATCCTGCCCCTCAAGGAGGTTTCATCCATCATTACAGACGACGAACTGAGCGAGCAGAGCAAGGCGGAACTGGAGGCCGAGGGGCTTTCGGTCGCGTGTGTCTGACTGGGTCGGCGGCGTCTTGGGAGCAAGAAGAACGGACATGAGTAGGAACATGACAATGCGGTTAGTGCAAGGTCTGATAATCGGTTGCGTTCTAGTGGCATGCGGTTCATCGCAAGCGGCGGATGAGGGCCTCGCCGGTTGCTACGCCAGGAAGAGCACTTGGTCTCAGACCATGTTGGCGACGCGGCAAGCGTACCGTCAGTGGTCTCAGACCGACCAGGGCGAAGGGGCGGGGTTGCTGTGGGGCGCCTGGCACGAGGCGGGCCCTTTCCCGGCCAAGAAGTTCACGGACGCCCCATTGTCCGAGAAGAACATCGATATCAGAGCGAAAAAGGCTGATGGCAAGCGTCTTTGGCGTCGCCGGAACCAGTACGAGGACGGCGTCGTTCACGGCCTGACCCCGAACGTGGTCGGGCCGACCTATCTGTATCGAACCGTCACAGCCCCACGGCCCATGCAGATCACGGCGAGTCTGGGCAGTGATGACGGGATCGCGGTCATCCTAAACGGTAAGACCGTTTTGTCCAAGAACGTTGCCCGGGGCGTGTCGCGAGACCAGGACCGCGTTGTGCTGAATCTCAAGGCGGGGGTCAACGACCTGCTGCTGAAAATCTACAACATGCGCGGGGGGCACGGATTCTACTTCGCGGCCCAGTCGCTTCCGGCCCTGGAGTTGTGGACGCGCATTACGAAGGACTTCCCGACCGAGAGCGGGTGGATGAGCCGCGACCTGGGCTCGACCCAGTGTCTGGCCTGGTTCGATCGTCCCGACACGACGCTGGAAGAGCGGATGATCGGCCGCGCTGTGGACGGCGTCGGTGGGACGTCGTCGAAGCTTCGTCGTCGGATGGAGGACCTCGCCGGCGCCCGGACAGACCCTGGCGATCCGGCCTGGTTGGACCTCTACGTGCAGGTTTGCGTCTATCGGGAGAACCTCAAGGCCCTGGAGCAGGTGGACCTCGACGCCCTGGCCGCGGCGGTAGCCGACCTCGCCCAGACCTATCCCGATCGCTACCCGGCGCGACACGCCCAGACCATAGACGGTTTTCGCCGGCGTTTGGCGCAGTACACCAAGGCGCTGGATGAGGGTTCGGAGGTCGATCACGACGAGTTGACCCGTTTTGCCGGCGAGATCAAGAGCTGGCAGCGCGAGATGCTGTTGTCCAATCCTTTGTTGGACTTCGATCGGTTGCTGCTGATCCGCCGGAACCTGGGCGGGCGGGCCCGTCAGGCGATGAGCCGCGAGATTGGGATGGCCTCGCTGAACTCGCACAACAACACGAGCATCACCAACGCCGCGACCAGTTGGGACAACGAGATCGTCGTGCTCAGCGACCTGCGGGGCAAACCCAAGGCAAAGACCCTGTATGAGCCCGATGGTCCCAGGCTGATCACCGACGTCGATCTGCATTGGGACGCTAAGAAGCTGATGTTCAGTATGCCGGGACCGGCGGATCGCTGGCATGTTTTCGAGATCGGCGCCGATGGTCGGGGCCTGAATCAGATCACCCCCAACGAGCAGGGGGACGTGGATCACTTCGATTCGTGCTACCTGGCCGATGAGCGGATCCTCTTCACGAGCACGGCGAGCTTTCAGGGCCTTCCTTGCGAGAATGGCAGCCGACCGATGGCGCTGCTGTACCTGATGAACCGCGACCGAAACACGATCCGGCAGCTCACTTTCGAGCAGGACAGCGACTGGTGCCCGACCATGCTCAACAATGGGCGCGTGCTCTACCTGCGCTGGGAATACAGTGACACGCCGCACTACTTCTCCCGAATTCTGTTTCACATGAACCCGGACGGTACGGGTCAGATGGAGTATCTGGGCAGCAATTCGTACTTTCCGAACGCGTACTTCTACGCTCGTCCGGTTCCGAACCATCCGACGAAGGTCGTCGGGATCGTGGGTGGGCACCACGGGATCAGCCGCTCAGGCCGTCTGATGCTCTTCGACCCGGCCCAGGGACGTCACGAGGCGGACGGCGCGGTCCAGGAGATTCCGGGACGTCACAAGAAGATCGAGCCGATCATCCGAGACCAACTCGTCAACGGGGTGTGGCCCCAGTTCCTGCATCCGTATCCCTTGAGCGATAAGTACTTCCTCGTCTCGGCCAAGCTGGACGCGGATTCGCTCTGGGGGATCTACCTGGTGGACGTCTTCGACAACATGACGCTCATCGCCGAGACGGAAGGGGTGGGTCTGTTCGAGCCGCTTCCCATGCAGGCGCGGAAGCGTCCTCCGGTGATCGCGGATAAGGTGGACCTCTCGCAGAAAGAGGCGATCGTCTTCCTGACCGACGTCTATCGGGGTCAGGGGCTGCGGGGTATCCCGCGCGGCAAGGTCAAGAAGCTGCGCCTGTTCGCGTACCATTTCGCCCACGTCAAGACCGGAGGTCACGCGAGTGTGGGCGTCGAGAGCAGTTGGGACATCAAACGCATACTCGGCACCGTTCCGGTGGAAGAGGATGGTTCGGCGCTGTTCCGCGTTCCGGCCAATACGCCGATCTCGGTCCAGCCGCTGGACGAGCAGGGCCGGGCGCTGCAGATCATGCGGAGCTGGTTCGTGGGCATGCCGGGCGAGGTCGTCTCGTGTGTGGGGTGTCACGAACCGCAGAACACGAGCGGCCCCAGTGTGATGACCGCCGCGGCTCTGAAATCGCCGGTCGCGATCGAGCCCTGGCAAGGGCCGATCCGTCCCTTCGCGTTCAACCTGGAGGTTGAGCCCGTTCTGGATCGGTACTGCGTCGCCTGTCACGACGGCAAGAAGCAGGGCAGGCCCGATTTCGCGAACCGCAAGCCGGTGGGCCGCTTCAATCAGGCCTACATGGCGCTGCATCCTTACGTGCGTCGGCCCGGCCCTGAAAGTGACATCCATGTGTTTCAGCCGATGGAGTACCACGCTGGGACGAGTGAGTTGATTCAGATGCTGGAGACGGGGCACCACGGTGTTCAGTTAGCCCCGGAGGCTTGGGAGATCCTCTACACCTGGATCGACCTGAACGCGCCTTATCGGGGCAAGTGGACCCCGCCCGTCTGGCGCGACAAGGATCAGGACCAGCGGCGTCGCGAGCTGGCCAATCGTTATGCGAACATCAGTGACGATCCCGAGCAGGAGTATGAGACCAAGGCTCAGTTGCTTGCTCAGCGGGGCCCTGTCAAACCGGCGCCGCGTCAGAAGGCGCCCGTTGTCGTAGCCGCCAAGGTGGCTGCGACGAACTGGCCTTTCGGCTCGGCGCAGGCCAGGCAGAAGCAGACGCAGTCGGGCAAGACGGTTCGTCGCACGCTGGATCTGGGCGACGGCGCCTCGATGGAACTGACGCTCGTCCCGGCAGGCGAGTTCATCATGGGCGATGCCAAAGGCTACGCCAACGAGAAACCTCTGGGCAAGGTCCGGATCGACAACCCGTTCTGGATGGGCGTGTGTGAGGTGACCAACGCCCAGTACGCCCTGTTCGATCCCGATCATGACAGCCGATACATCGATCAGCAGTGGAAGGATCACACGACGCCGGGCTACCCGGCGAATCTGCCCGATCAGCCCGTGATTCGCATTTCCTGGGAACAGGCGATGGCGTATTGTCGCTGGCTCAGCGAGCGAACGGGCCGTCGAGTCACGTTGCCCACCGAGGCGCAGTGGGAGTGGGCCTGCCGGGCCGGGACGGATACACCCTGGTCGTACGGCTCGGCGGACGCCGATTTCTCGCTCCATGCGAATCTGGCAGACCAGTCGATCCAACTGCTGGCCGTCACGGGTGTGAACCCCCGACCCGTACGGAATCCCGACCAGTTCACCGACTTCACGCCCCGCGATAAGCGGTTCAACGATGGTCAGAAGATCGTGGGCCCCGTCGGTCAGTATCGGGCCAATCCGTGGGGACTCAAGGACATGCACGGCAATGTCGCGGAGTGGACACGGACGGCGTATGCCCCTTATCCTTTCGTCAGCGATGATGGACGCAATACCCTGACCGGTTCGCGCAAGCGCGTCGTCCGGGGCGGTTCCTGGCGCGATCGGCCCAAGCGGGCCCGTTCGGCGTCGCGGTGGGCGTACGAGCCGTACCAGCGCGTCTTCAATGTCGGGTTCCGCGTGGTCCTGGAGGAGGCGGACGCCAGCACCTACGCCGCGGCTGCGGAGTCGCCGGCTCAGCCATAGATTGAGAATGACACCCAAACTGGAGAAAGACGAGAAGACATGGATATTCTGAAACTCGAAGGGAAGACGGCTCTGGTGACCGGCGCCGTCGGTGCGATCGGTCGGGGGATTGCCGAGGGGTTTTGCCAGAGCGGGGCGCGGGTCTTCATCACCGACCTGGACGCCTCAGCAGTCGAGAAGACGGCGCAGGAACTCGCAGCCGGCGGGGCGTTCTGCCAGGGAATGGCCGCGGATGTCACGGTCGCTGAGCAGGTCGAGAAGGTCGTCAGAGCAGCGTCCGAGGCGCTGGGTGGTCGCATCGACATCCTGGTGAACGTCGCGGGTATCGTCGGTCAGGGCAAGATCGAAGAGATCTCCGAGAAGGACTGGGATCACGTCTTCGCGGTCAACTGCAAGGGGACGTTTCTGTTCACCAAGTACGTGGTGCCCCTGATGAAGCAGCACCAGTACGGCAAGGTCGTCAACTTCTCGTCGAAATCGGGCAAGACCGGCTCGGCGTTGATGAGCCACTATTCCGGCGCCAAGGCCGCAATCATGGGCATTACGCAGGCGCTGGCATTCGAATTGGCGGGATTCAACATCAATGTCAATTGCGTTTGCCCCGGGATTACGGATAATACGGGCGTCTGGGCCAACGTCTCGGCCGGGTATATCGAGAATCTGGAAATGCCTCGGGAAGAGGTGGTCAAGAAGTTCACGGCCAAGATCCCGCTGCAGCGGCTGGCGGCGATCGACGATGTCACGGCGGTAACGCTGTTCCTGTCGTCGGCCGGGGCCGACTACATGACCGGACAGGCGATCAATGTCACCGGCGGCCGGGAGATGCACTAATCGCTCACGTGCGAAGAAAGGCGAGGGACCGAATGAACAGTCGACGTCAGTTTCTCAAGGCCGCCCTGGCTTCGGCCGCGGCGCCGCTGGTTTCTGCCGGGACGCGAGCTTATGGCGCCCCGCAGAAGAAGCCGAACATTCTGTACATCATGTCGGACGATCATGCGGCCCACGCGATCGGCGCATACGGATCACGACTGGCGAAGCTCAACCCCACGCCAACGCTCGACCGATTGGCGCGCGAAGGGATGCTCTTCGAAAACTGCTTCTGCACCAATTCGATTTGCGTTCCCAGCCGGGCGACGATCCTTACGGGTCAGTACAGCCAGACCAACGGCGCGTTGGATCTGGGCGGCGGGCTCCAGCCCCCGCAGCAAACGTTGCCCCACCTGATGAAGCAGGCAGGGTACGAGACGGCGATGGTCGGCAAGTGGCATCTCAAACACGAGCCGGCGTTCGATTATTACTGCGTCCTGCCTGGACAGGGGTCGTACTTCAATCCGATCATGCGCGAGACCGGCGGCAACTGGCCCAAGGACACGCGTCGCTTCTCGGGCTATGACTGCAAACACAGCTCGGATGCCATCACGGATGTGTCGATGGCGTGGCTGAAGAAACGCAAGAGCGACAAGCCGTTCTTTCTGATGCACCACTACAAAGCCCCGCACGACAACTTCGCGAACGCCGAGCGGTACGACTGGCTCTATCAGGATATCGACATCCCTGAGCCCGAGAGTCTTTGGGACAGCGGCAATCACGGTTCGGAAGCGACGAAGGGCACGGGGACCTCGATTGGCAAGCGGTGCGATTGGCGCAATATGGGTCATCACATGTTCGTGGACCGTTCGCTGTCGGGCGAGGAGTACAAGCGCACCGCCTATCAGCGGTACCTCAAGAAGTACCTGCGGACCGTACGCGGCGTGGACGACAATCTCGCCCGACTGTTTGAGTATCTGAAGAAGAGCGGTCAGATGGACAATACCGTGATCGTCTACTCCTCCGACCAGGGCATGATGCTGGGCGAGCATGACTTCATGGACAAGCGGTGGATGTACGAGGAATCGCTACGCATGCCGCTGCTGGTTCGCTATCCGAAGATGATCAAGGCCGGCTCGCGTAGTGACGCGATCGTGAACAACACGGATTTCGCCCCGACACTGCTCGAATTGGCCGGCGTTGAAGCGCCTTCCTCGATGCACGGGCGCAGCATCGTACCGCTGCTACGCGATCGGGAGCCCGCCGATTGGCGCAAGAGCACGTACTACCGGTACTGGATGCACATGACGCACCACGACAACCCGGCCCATTTCGGGGTCCGCACGAAACGCTACAAGCTGATCTTCTTCTATGGACTGCACTACGTACCCGAGCGCCGCAAGCCCACGCAGCCCGGCTGGGAACTGTACGACATGAAGAACGATCCGCATGAGATGAACAACCTGTATGGCGACGCGAAGTACGCCGGGGTGGTCAAGGAACTCAAGACGGAACTGCGCCGGCTGCGTCGCAAGTACAACGAGACGGACGCGAAGTATCCCCACATCCAGAAAGTGATCGACAAGTACTGGGACTGATAGAGTCCCCAGACTGATACGAGAGACACTCAGGAGCAAGGAACGATCTATGTATACGAGAGAGCAAGTTGCGGCGACGATCGACCACGCCGTATTGAAGCCGTTTGCGACGACGCAGGATGTGATCGATGGATGTGACCTGTGCAAGAAGCACCAGGTCGCGTCGATGTGCGTGCGGCCCTGCGATGTGCCGCTGGCTTACGAGCACATGAAGGGCAGCGGCGTGAAGGTCTGCGTGGTGGTGGGCTTCCCGCACGGGGCCAACCTGCCCGAGACGAAGGCGACCGAAGCGCGGCTGGCGCTGGAGCAGGGCGCCGAAGAGGTGGACATGGTCATGAACGTGGGCCGGTTCCTCAGTGGCGACTTCGACACCGTCCAGAAGGACATCGAAGCGGTTGTCGCCGAGGCCAAGCCGCGCGGTGCGCTGGTCAAAGTTATCCAGGAGACCTGCTGGCTCTCGCCCGAACAGGTGGCGCAGGCCTGCAAAATCTGCGAGCAGGCCGGGGCGGACTTTGTCAAGACCTCGACCGGCTTCGGCGATGGTCCGGCGACGCCTGAGGTGATCGATATCATGATCAAGACGGTGGGGCAGACCATGGGTGTCAAGGCCTCCGGTGGTGTTCGCACTTGGGAAACCGCGATCGGCTACCTCGACCAGGGCTGCAAACGCCTGGGGGTGGGTTCAACGGAACAAGTTCTCAGTGGAGCGCCGGATGTCGGCTCAAATGAAAGCTATTAGATACCACGGGCCGGGCGACGTTCGTGTCGAAGAGACGGCCGTTCCCGAGTGTAGCGCCGACGAGGTTCGTGTTAAGGTCGATGCTTGCGCCGTATGCGGAACCGATCTGAAAGCCTACCGCGTGGGCAATCCGCGGATCAAGGCGCCCCAGGTGATGGGGCACGAGTTCACCGGGCTTGTCGAGACGGTGGGCGCTGGGACGAGCGGATTCGCCATGGGCGACCGCGTCGTGATGGCGACCAGCATCTCCTGTGGGGATTGCGCCTACTGCTATAAGGGTTGGCCCAATCTGTGTCTTAACCTCTCGCCCATGGGATTCTCCTACGCCGGCGGGATGGCTGAATATGTCACGATCCCGGCCCGAGCGCTCGCTCAGGGGCATGCGGTGAAGGTCCCGGGGCCTGTCAAAGCCGAGCACGCCGCACTGGCCGAGCCAGTCAGTTGCACGGTCAACGCCGCGAAGAACTGCAATATCGAGTCGGGCGACACCGTCCTGGTGATGGGCGCCGGCCCGATGGGGATCATGAACGCGTGTACCGCTCGCAGCTTCGGCGCCAAGCGGATCATCATGACGGAAGTCAACCCAACGCGGTTGGACCAGGCGCGTGATTTCGGTTTCGACGTGCTCGTGGACCCGACCCAGCAGGACCTGGCCCAGATCGTCAACGACGAAACGGACGGACTCGGCGTCGATGTCGCGATTGTCGCGGCGCCGGCCGCGGCGCCCCAGGAACAGGCCGTGACGCTGGTGCGCAAGCGGGGGACCGTATGCCTGTTTGCCTCCTTGCCGGTCGAGAAACGTCAGATTTCGCTTGATAGCCGGGCGATCCACTACGGCGAACTCCGCGTCGTTGGTACGAGTGATTCTTCGCCGGCCGACGTGGAGCAGGCGGTTGGCTATCTGGCCGAAGGCGCCTTGCCGGCCGACCGATTGGTCAGTCACGTACTCGATCTGGAGGCGGTTGACGAAGCTTTTGCGCTGATGCAGAGTGGAGAAGCGTTGCGGGTTGTGTTAAAACCTTAAGTCCAGGGAATTGATTGCATGGATCTGAATCTGAAAGACAAAGTTGTTCTGGTCACCGGAGGCTCGTACGGTTTGGGCGAGGCGATCTGTCAGAGTTTCGCGGCCGAAGGGGCCAAGGTCGTTATCAACTACCGCCGTCGCGCCGAGACCGCCGAATCGCTGGCCCAGGAACTCCAGAGCGAATACGGGGTCGACGCCGTGGCCGCGTATGCGGACGTGAGCAAGGAAGAGGACGTGGTCAAGATGTTCGAGCAGATCGACGCCCACTGGGGGCGGGTCGATATCCTGGTCAACAACGCGGCGTTCTGCCCGACCTGTCAGGTGGCGGATATGGAGGAGGAGACCTGGAACTACACGATGCAGGTCAATCTGACCGGTGCGTTCCTCTGCTGTCGCGAGTTCGTCAAGCGGCTGCTCGCGGCCGAGGAGGGGGGGCGGATCGTGAATGTCTCCTCCCAGGCGGCGTTGCGCGGCTCGACGATCGGGCACGCTCCGTATGATGCGAGCAAAGGCGGACTCATCTCGTTTACCATCTCGCTGGCCCGCGAGGTTTGCGAGAAGAATATCACCGTCAATTGCGTCGCGCCCGGGATCATGGAGACGGAGATGATGGCGCCGGCGCTGGCGAAGAATCGCCAGAAGTACATCGATCGGATTCCGCTCAAGCGGATCGGCCAGCCGAAGGAGATCGCGGACGTCGTGGCGTTCCTCGCTTCGGATCGCGCCAGCTACATGACCGGCGCGACCGTTGACGTCAGCGCCGGCTTGGCCATGCACTAAAGGGTAGGGTGGGGCTTGCCCCACCGGAACCTGCGTACGGAAAGAACTGGTGGGGCAAGCCCCACCCTACGAAGGTCACAGGGCATAAGGCAAGGAAAGGGACCATCATGGAACGGAAGGCAATGGGGATAGTTGCAGTGATGTTGGTGGGGTTGCTGATCAACGGTTGTGCGTCGAGCAAGGGACCGAAGATTGGTGTGGAACTGCCCGAGAAGTACAACACGCCTGACGGCATGGTGTTGGCCCCGGATGGGTCGATCTACCTGAACATTCCCAACTTCAACAACGACGCCCATCCCGCCAAGGTCCTCAAGATCACGACCAATGACAAGATCAGCGAGGTGGTCACGCTGCCCAAGCATCCCGAGACGGGCAAGGTCGGCGCCCTGGGGATCGACATCGGGCCCGACGGACACCTCTACATCGCCGACAACCAGAGCATGTGCGGCTTCAACGATCATCAGTCACGTCTGCTGCGCGTGATCATGAAGGACGGCAAAGCGGTCAAGACCGAGGTCCTGGTCACCGGGTTCCTGCAATCCAACGCGGTTTCCTGTCATGGGGACAGCGTGTACGTGACGGAAACGTCTCTCGATCTGGAAGCCGATCCGATGCCCAGCGGCGTGTACCGTTTCAAGTACGGCGAGTTCGGCACGCAGCCGATCCAACTGCAGCCGGGCGGCACGGACAGACACCTTTTGCTGAAGTTCCTCACGCACAACAAGGAATGGCGCGTCGGCGCCAACGGGATGGGCTTCGACGCCGAGGGGCGGCTCTACGTCTGCAACTTCGGGGACGCCAGCCTGCTCCGCTACACGTTGAACTCGGCCGGCCAGGTCGTCTCACGCGAGGAGGTCGCCAAGGGCGACGGCATGCAGAGCACCGACGGTCTGAAGATCTGCCCCAAGACCGGCTACGTGTACATCGCTGATTTCCTGGGCAACGCGGTGCACAAGGTCTGCCCCGAGTCGGGCAAGGTCACCACGATTTGGCAGAATGAGAACAACTCCGGCGGCGTCGGCGGCCTGCTCGACAAGCCCTCCGAAGTCTGCCTGCGGGGCAAGAAGATCTACGTTGCGAACATCGATCTGCCGTTCGACGACAACGAACACGATGCACCGCACACGATTTCCGTTCTGAAACTGAAGTAGGCCCCGGGATTTGCATAGCACCCAGCGTAGGCTAGTTGCAACGATTCAGGAAGATTGGGAGAAACGAAATGGAAGGAATGCCTCTGAACACGCGAATTCGTCTCAGCGCGATGATGTTCCTGCAATACATGATGTTTGCCGTGTTCTGGGTGCAGATGGCGGGCTACCTGACGAACATGGGAATCGAAGGGAGTTATAAGGCCTGGATTCTCAGCGTCATGCCTCTCGGCTGTCTCATCGCTCCGGTCTTCTGTATGATCGCGGACCGCCATTTCGCCAGTCAGAAGGTCCTGACGGCTCTGAACCTGGCGTGTGCGGTGCTGTTCTTCCTGGCTGCCCGGCAGACCAGCGCGCCGGCGTTGTTCGCACTGCTCCTGCTGGCCATGTTCTGCTACATGCCCACGTGGAGTCTGACCAACGCCATCGCCATGGCGAACGCTCCGTCGGACAAGTTCCCTCAGATTCGTGTCTTCGGATCGATCGGCTGGGTGGCTTCGGCCGTCTTCAGCCTCATCGCGGCGACCAGCCTGTTCGGAAACAGATCCATTGACGGCACGGCGATTCCCCTCTATTGCGGCGCGGGCACCGCGTTGGTGGCGGCCCTTCTGGCCCTGACGCTGCCCAACACGCCGCCGCCGGCCAAGGGCAAGGAGGCTTCGGTCGTCGACGCGTTGGGTCTGCGAGCATTGAGTCTGATGAAGGATCGCAACTTCGCTCTGTTCATTGTCATCTCCATGCTGGTCATGATTCCGTTTACGCTGTATTTCTCGCTGGGGTCCCAGTTCTTCCTCAGTCAGGGATTCGAGAAGGTCACGGCGATCATGAATCTGGGGCAGTTCGTGGAGATCTTCCTGATGCTCCTGGTGCCTCTGGCTCTGGCGCGGTTCGGCCCCAAATGGACCATGGCGCTCGGGTTGCTGGCGCTGGCCATTCGATATTTCGCGCTGTGGGGCGGTATGGCGACTGAGCAGACGATGATGTACTACGTGGCCATTCTCATTCACGGTGTGATCTTCGGCTTCTTCATTGTGGGCGGCCAGGTGTACGTCGACAAGAAGGCGCCGCCTGAGATTCGCGCCCAGGCGCAGGGCCTGATCGTTCTGATTTGCTTCGGTGTCGGTATGTTGCTGGGGACGTTCTTCAACGTCGAGATCATCGAGCGGTGCACGACCGATGGCGTGTGCAACTGGAAGCCGGTCTTCATGGTTTCCGCTGTGATGTCCGTGGTTCTGTTGGCGGTCCTCGCGGCGCTCTTCAAGAACGACGTGGTGGAGACGGCCCAAGTGGCAGGCGACGCCCCGGCCGAAACGCCCACTGATGCCTAGAGACATCCCGAGAGCACGAAGGAGCGCACGATGGCCCAATATCTGTTGGGAGTGGATAACGGTTGCACCGTCTCCAAGGCCGGGCTCTTCACCCTGGACGGCCGCGAGGTGGCGGTCGCGTCGGGCAAGAGCCAACTGCTGTCGCCTCATCCCGGCTGGCAAGAGCGGGACGTCGATGAGTTCTGGCGCATAACCGCCGGCGCCATTCGGGAGGTGATCGCCAGGTCGGAGATCGATCCCAAGGAGATCATTGCCGTCGCCTGCACGGGACATGGCAACGGATTGTACCTGGTGGACAAGCAGGGCAATCCCGTTCGCAACGCGATCCTCTCCACCGATGGCCGGGCGCGCGACTATGTCGACAAGTGGGTCGCCGATGGCATCGACACGAAGGTTCGACCCAAGACGATGCAGTGTGTCTGGCCCGCCCAGCCCAATGCGCTGTTGGCATGGCTCAACGACAACGAGCCGGAGACGATGGCGCGGGCCGGCTGGGTGCTGATGGCCAAGGACTTCGTTCGGTCGAAGCTGACAGGCCAATTCCAGGCCGAGCTGACGGATTTCTCCGGGACCAGTCTGATGAACCTGCAGACCCGCGACTGGGACGACGATCTGCTGGCCGATTTCGGGATCGGTTTCGCCCGGGACCTGCTGGGGCCGATCGTCAAGACGGCCGACATCTGCGGGGAAGTGACCTCCGAGGCCGCCGCCGAAACAGGGCTGGCGGCCGGGACCCCCGTCGCGGGCGGTATGTTCGACATCGACGCCTGTGGTCTCTCTTGCGGCATGATCGACGAGTCGCAATTGTGCATTGTGGTGGGCACCTGGGGCAATAACCAGTACATCTCCAAGACGCCCATCACGACCGACGATGTCTTTATGACGTCCTGCTACAGCATGGACGATTACTATCTGATGCTCGAGGGCAGCGCTACGTCCGCGAGCAATCTGGAGTGGTTCGTCACGCAGTTCTTCGAGGCCGAGAATGCGGCCGCCCAGAAACAAGGCGGTAGTGTGTACGATCTGTGCAACGAACTCGTGGGTTCTACGCAACCGGACGAGTCGAACATCGTCTTCCTTCCCTTCCTCTACGGCTCCAACGTGAACCCGGACGCCAAGGGCAGTTTCGTCGGCCTGGAAGGAAGGCACTCCCGCGCCCACGTCCTGCGGGCGATCTACGAAGGGGTGGTCTTCACGCACCTGAGCCATGTGGAGAAGCTGCTGAAGTTCCGGAGCCTGCCCGAAGTAATTCGGCTGACCGGTGGCGCGGCCCGTAGCGACGTGTGGCTGCAGATCTTCAGCGACATTTTCCAGACGCCGATTCAGACGCCGGAGGGGACCGAACTGGGGGCCCTGGGCGCGGCGATCGCCGCCTCGGTCGCGGCCGGCTCTTACGGAAGCTACGAAGAGGCCGTGCAGAACATGGTGCGCCTATCGCGACGGATCGAGCCGATTCCCGAACGCAAGGAGGTCTATGCTCGTAAGTACGGACGGTACAAGAAACTGATCGACGCTCTCGATTCAGTATGGACGGACGTGTGCTGAACCCAAAGTACTTATTTCCCAGTGGTCAAGGAGATAGAGATGGATACGAAAGATCGTGTAAGTAGACGAACCGTGCTCCAGACGGCCAGTGTCGCCGCCGTGGGCGTCTCGGCCCAGGCCGCCGCCGCGCCCCCAAAGAAGCGGGGCAAAAAGGGCAAAATCAACTTCAAGAACAGCTTCTTCTATGATGCCGAGGGAAGATTCAAGGTGGACGCGGGCAAAGACGCCTACATTGCCCTGATGAAATACCATGGCTACCCTGTCTTCCCCGGTATCCGCGAGAAACTCTGGGTTTCGGACTACGGCACGGGCCAGTTCACGAAACTCGGGCTCGGCGCCAATATGTTCGTAAACAACGAGAAGGATCGGTACATGGTCATGGACCTGTTCCTTCTGCCCGGCCAGATGCTCCCCGAACATTACCACTTGTCTACGGACAAGAATCCCGCTAAATTGGAGGGCTGGGTCGTCCGCCATGGCGTCTCGTATGTCTATGGCGAGGGCGAGCCGACGCCGAATATGAAGGCGGTGGTGCCCAAGTGTCACATGAACGGGACGGTCAGCGTCGAGCATGAGGTGATCCTTCAGCCGGGCCAGTTCGCCGCTCTGAATCGAGCGACGGCCCGCCATTGGCAGTTTGGTGGTCCGGAAGGAGCGATCATCACCGAGGTGGCCAACGTTCACGATGACACCGGAGTGAGGCACTCCGATACGAATCTAGTCTTTCCGTAGGATGAGGCGCGGCCCCGTTCGGCGGCGGGCCGCTTAGGCAACGTTATACAGCAAGGGAGCCGGGCTGCTGAGACGAGCCGTCTCGGACGGTCCGCCCCACAGGAGATGTGAAATGAAACGAACACTTCGAATCGCAACGATCTTCATGGCTCTCTTCGTTTACGTTGTCACCGCTTCGGCGGCGCCGCGCACGGCGGGGGATTACCTCGGCCCGCAAGGCATTGTCGCCGATCCCGCCGGTCAGACGCTGTTCATCGCGGAACGCCTCGCCGGGCAGCTCGCCGTCTTCGATGTCGCCTCCGGCAAGGTCACGAAGACCATCTCCTTGCCGGCCACGCCGGGGGACCTGGCGCTGTCGAAGGATGGCGCGACTCTATACGTCACCGGCGCGACCCCGAAAGGGAAGGTGTTTGTAGTCGATACCAAGACAGGCGATGTCGTCAGGAAGATTGCAGTTGGTCACACGCCCACGGCGCTGGCGCTGTGCTGCGGGTGCAAGAAACTCTACGTGGCCAATCATTTCGACAACAACGTTTCGATTGTAGATTTGACTACGGGCAAGGAGACGAAACGGATCGCCGTGCCGCGTGAACCGATCGCTCTGGCGCTGGCGAACAAGGGGAAGACCCTGTTCGTCGTCAACCATCTGCCCGCCGGTGTGGCCGACGGCAGCTACGCCGCGGCTGAGATCTCCGTTGTCGACACGGCGGCCGGCAAGGTCGTTTCGTCGATCGCGCTTCCCAACGGCAGTATGGCGGCGCGGGACATCGCGATCTCGCCCGACGGGAAGAACGCCTACGTCACGCACCTGCTCGCCCGTTACCAGTTGCCCACCACGCAACTCGAACGCGGCTGGATGAACACCAACGCTTTGACAGTCGTCGACGTTGCGACACGCAAACGCATCAACACCGTCCTGCTCGACGACGTCGATCTCGGTGCGGCCAACCCCTGGTCGGTCGCCTGCACGGACGATGGCAAGCAGATCTGTGTCACGACCGCGGGGACGCACGAGTTGAGCGTGATCGACCGGGCCGGACTGCACGACAAGCTCACTCGCGTCGCGGCCAATGAGAAGGTCTCCGACGCGTCCTCGAGCGCTGAGGATGTTCCGAACGATCTGTCCTTCCTGGTCGGGCTGAAACGCCGACTCAAACTGACGGGCAACGGCCCGAGAGGGCTGGCCCTGATCGGGACGCAAGCCTACATCGCCGAGCACTTCACCGACAGCCTGGGCGTGGTGGACGTCAAGCCTGAGATTCGCCCCAAGGCGCGCTCGATCGCGTTGGGTCCGAAGAAGGCGCTGAGCGCGGTCCGCCAGGGAGAGTTGTTCTTCCACGACGCGGCGCTGTGCTTCCAGTCCTGGCAGAGTTGCTCCAGTTGCCATCCGGGGGACGCCCGCGTTGACGCCCTGAACTGGGACCTTCTGAACGATGGACTGGGCAATCCGAAGAACACGCGCACCTTGTTGCTGAGCCACAAGACGCCGCCCTCGATGAGTCTGGGCGTGCGTTCGACGGCCGAGCTGGCCGTTCGAGCCGGCATTCGCCACATCCAGTTCGCCGTGCGTCCCGAAAGCGACGCCGTCGCGATCGATGCGTATCTCAAGTCATTGCAGCCCGTTCCGAGTCCCCATCTGGTCGATGGGAAGCTCAGCGACAGCGCCGTACGCGGCAAGGCGATCTTCACATCCGCCGGTTGTGCTCAGTGCCACGGTGGACGGCTCCATACCGATATGATGATGTACGACGTCGGCACGGGCCGGCTGCGCGAGACGGGCAAGGAGTTTGATACGCCCAGTCTGGTCGAGGCCTGGCGCACGGCGCCGTATCTGCACGATGGTCGCGCCCGCACCATCGTGGATGTGCTCAAGAAGTTCAACCCAGACGACATGCACGGCCAGACCTCCGATCTGACCGACAAGCAGATTGCGGATCTCGCCAAGTACGTGCTGTCGCTCTAGGATCGGCGTCGCCCGCCGTGGCGATTCCGAGTTCATATCGCATTCCAACGCCATCCGACTCCCATTTGTGGGAGTCGGTCTGGCCTGCGCGCCTCTTCCCTGGTATAATCAACTCCTGTGACAGATTCGCGAGGTTTCGTCACAGTCGATTCGACGAGGCGGCATTGAGGAAGGAGAGCGCGTATGCGGTGTGGGCGTAGCGTGAGGCGATCGGTGGCAATCGTATTCCTGGTAGGCGTGGCGCTTTCGGCGCGGGCCTTGGGCGAGGGAGTGACGCCGCAGGGATTTCGCGCGACAATCGAAGCGGATTGGATGGCGCAGGAGAAACGCGCCGAGCGAGAGGCGTCGTCACCTCAGGCGATCGGGGCGGTGGCGTTCGCAGCCGAGCGCTTGCTGGCCAGCCTGGCGCGCCTACCCGAGGCGCCGGACCTGGAGACCGAACGAACTCACCTGGCGCAGTTGCAGCGGCGCGTCGCGGACGTGGACGTGCTGAACAAGTCGCAACGGCTTGATCTGTATCGTGACATTCGCTGGCTGACCCGCCGCGTGGCGCTGAAGAACCCTCTCCTGGCGGGCAAGAGGATCGCTTTCATGAAACGAAAGCGCTTCATCTGTCAGATGCTGCACGAGTATCTGGGATACTACTACGATTATGAAGACATCGCCGGGGGCGGCATCTACGTCCTTGACGAACCGGGCCGTTCGTTCGCGCTCCGCGACCTGACGGGTTCACGTTTGGGGCGCGGGAACTTCACGACGCTGGCGCTCTCCTATGATGCCAAGACGATCTACTTCGCCTTCGCCGAGCGTGCTGAGGAGAAGCCGGACTACTATTCTCCTGAGCGGAAATGCTTCCATCTGTTCGCGATGGACGTCGATGGGAGCAATCTCAGGCAGATCACGCATGGTAGTGAGGATGATTTCGATCCGTGCCCGCTCCCCGATGGCGGCCTCGCGTTCATGTCTTCCCAGCGGGGCGGCTTCACTCGGTGCAACAATCCCTGGGAGCCCTTGCCCGCCCATACGTTGCACCGGCTCGATCCCACGCTGAAACACCGGCGCACGCTGTCGTTCCACGAGACGAGTGAATGGCACCCCTCCGTGCTGCACGACGGGCGTATCGTGTATATCCGCTGGGACTATGTCGACCGCTCAGCGTCGAACTTCCACGGGCTTTGGATTGCCAATCCCGATGGGTCGGCGGCCGAGGCCCTTTTTGGCAACTACACCAGGAAGATCAATGCGTGCTACCAGCCCAAGGCGATCCCCAACTCGCACAAGCTCGTCTTCCTGGCCGGCGCTCATCACGCCGACGTTGGTGGTTCGCTCGTATTGCTCGATCCGCGTCGGGTGACCCTGGACCCGAAGACCGGACAGGACAGTTTCGAGTCGCTCGAGGTGCTCACGCCTGAGGTGTGTTTCCCCGAGGCGCCGGGTTGGCCGGACAGTTACTTCCACAGCCCCTGGCCCTTGTCGGAGGACCACTTCCTCATCGCGTTCAGCTTCGATCCTTTGCCCGGCATGGGGCCTGAGGTCAAGGCCGACACGCAGACGGGGATCTACTACTTCGACCGGTTCGGCAACATGGAACTGCTCTATCGCGAGAAGGGCATTTCCTCGATGTATCCGATTCCGCTGACCCCGCGCCAGATGCCTCCGGTCGTACCCAGTATGCTGGACGACGATCTGGGCGAGGAAGGCGAGTTCATGCTGACCGATGTGCGGATGAGCCATTTCCCCATGCCGGCCGATCGGCGGATCGTCGCGCTGCGCGTTTTTCAGGTCTTGCCCAAGAGCCGCACCCACGTGGCGAACAAGCCGCGGATCGGGCATGCCAACGCCGAGAGCGCGCGATTGCTCCTGGGCACCGTTCCCGTCGAACGCGATGGGTCGGCCTACTTCCGGGCGCCGGCGCGAAAGCCACTCTATTTCCAGGCGGTCGATCAACATGGCAAGGCGGTCCAGTCGATGCGCTCGGCGACGTACCTGCAGCCGGGCGAGCGACAGGGATGCGTTGGCTGTCACGAGCATCGGCAGCAGGCGACGGCGGCTGCCAACGCCCGTCCCCTGGCGATGCGCCGGGCTCCGTCGCGGATCGAGAGCGGGCCGGACGGTACGCGGCCCTTCAGCTTTCCGCGCCTGGTGCAGCCGATCCTGGACAAGCACTGTGTACGCTGTCACGACGGCGGTGAGGAAGACGGCAAGAGTCCGGTCGTCCTGACGGGCGCGCCGGCCGGGCAGTTCACGAAGTCATACGAGAGTCTGAAGCCCTTCGTGAAGTGGTACGAGTGGGGTAGCGCCAGTATCGAACGGATCGTCACCCGCCCGGGCAAGATCGGGGCCGATGTCAGCCCGCTGACCCGGACGCTGGACGATTCGATTCACGCCGAGCACGTGGAACTGACCGACGCCGAACGGCGGCGCCTCTATCTCTGGCTCGACAGCAACGTGCCGTTCTACGGAACCTACGGCGTCGACGAACAGCTTGCCCAACAGAAGGGTCTGCCCGTCGCGCCGCCCGTCCTGCAATAGACGGGTGGTTGCGTCGGGGCGATCTGCTATTTCCTGTCGTGCGGATTCTTCAGGTAGTAGAAGAATCCGTCTTCGGCGCCGATCAGCAGATCGGGCGTCCCGTTCTTGTCCCAGTCCACCATGGTGGGGCTCGTCGTATGGCCCGCCAGCATGTGGGGATCGACCGGCCCCATGTCGCGGAAGACGAACCGACCATTCTTCTGAGCCGTGCAGCGCAGGAAGTTGATATTGACGCTGTTGACCAGCAGATCGAGCTTGCCATCCCGGTCCCAATCCGTCAGACAGAGCTTGCGCCGTCCACTGCCACCGGCGCGGGCGGTGTTCAGCCGCAACAGCCCGCCGGTCTTGTTCTTCGGTCTTTGCTTGTTGTCAAAGGCTGAAACCCCTTCGCCCTCGAAAATGCGCTGCCCGGGCAGCAGAACCAACTGGTCGCCCCGTTTCTGACGCTCGAACCAGGTGAGATAGCCTTCGTGGTCGAGCATCACGAGATCGGTCAATCCATCGGCGTTCAGGTCGATCGCAACGGGTGTGGTGCGCCACTGTGTCACGAGGTTCTTGCCCTTGGGGTTCCACCAGTTCCACGCGGGCTTGGGTGGGGTTCCCGTCCACGCCACCTGGATCGACCGCGCCGGTTCGAGTCGCGGCTTGCCGGGCGATCCACAGTTGCGGAACCACACGACTTTGCCCCAGATGGAATTGACGAGGATGTCGAGCAGGCCGTCGTGGTCCCAGTCGGCGACGCTCAGGGTGGTGTAGCCCCACTTGGATTCGCACGGGCCCTGAATGGAGCCGTTTTCGCCCGCCTCGATGCGAATCACCTCCCCGTCCGCTTTCAGGTAAACGGGGGCGGCCCACTTGGGGGGATCCCCTCCATCGAGATTTTCGATGAAGCCAATATAGCCGGCCGTGTTGCCGCAGATCAGGTCCTCATCCCCATCGTCGTCCCAATCGACGCTCCACGGCGTGACTAACGCGCCGAACTTCACTTGGGCCGCCTGTTGCTGAAAGAACCGTGGCGCCGCGAACTGGGGCATCCCGGCGACGATCCTGCCGGTGTGTTCGAGGATCGCGACGCGACCATCCTCTTGGCCGACGATGAGATCGACGTCGCCGTCCTTGTCCCAGTCGATGGCGACCGGCACGATCATCTCGAGGTCCATACGGATGGGGCCAGCGTTGTTGGCGAGCACGCGCCCCGGGGCGTACCGGGGGGATTGGCGCGTCCCGGTATTGTGAAAGTAGGTGAATCCATCTACAAACTCACCGCACAGGATGTCGAGGTCCCCGTCTCCGTCGAAATCCGCCAGGTTGGGTGAGGGCATGCCGTAGACGTCGATGGGCTTGTCACCCGCTTGGATCTTCTCGGGTTCGCCGTACTTGGGTCTCTCGGTGGTGTTCTCATTCGGGATTACGTACACATATCCCCGGAGGGGACCTCGTTGCCATTGCCCCTGTGCATCGAACGCGTCGTCCCAGCCGTACTCGGTCCAGTCGCCGACACCGACGATCAGGTCCAGATCGCCATCGCCTTCAAAGTCGCAGTACTTCCACTGGTTGGCGCGCGTGCGGCCCTTGGGATTGTGTATCTTGCCGGCTGGGTAGATGCTCTCCGTTCTCGCGAAATCGCCCTCGCGAAAACCGACCAGTTCGCGAGCGGGAGTCAGAAGGCGCGGCACGCCGTCGATGTAGGAGACCTGAATGTTGCTCCGCCCCTTGCCGACCTTGACGGCGGGTTTGAAGATTTGCATCTTCGTATCGCCACCGGGGTTCTCGAAGAAGTACACGCCGTTGTAGGGCTTGTCGGGGCATGAGACCAGCAGATCGTAGTCGCCGTCCCCGTCGTAGTCCATCGGCAGAGGCCAGGCCCACAGACCGACGCCCAGATCGACCACCAGGCCCGGATGGTTGTATTCCAGACGGGGCAATTCCGCGTTCAGGGGCGATGGGATAAGCCAGATGCAGAGCAGTGATGCAACCAGAAGCCAGTGTGCGACGTGACGATGCTGTTTCATAGCTTTCCTCTCTTCCGACGGGGCATGTGACCCCAGACTCTTTGTTTCGGTCTTACCCGAGGCGGTTCTGTTGGCGGTACCGACCCGGCGAGACCCCTATGTATTTGTGGAACACGCGCGACAGATAGGACCAGTCCGAGAAGCCCACCTGCTTGGCGATACGATCCTGATTGTCATTGGTGAAGAGCAGTAGCGACTGGGCGCGCTCAATCCGCTTGCGGTTGATGTATTCGACAGGGCGCACGCCGAACGTCTGATGGAACAGCCGTGAGAAGTAGCTGGTTTCCAGAGATGCGATCGCGGCCAGGTCCGCCAGCGCGATGCGCTCGGATAAGTGCGCGTCGATATGCGCCAGGACGTTGTCGAAGCGGCGCCGGGCTCGGATGGTCTGCTCCTCGGGCGCCACGTGGGCGCCGCGGAGGATCGGGACGAGCAACAGGCGCAGCAGCGCCTGCGATTCGACCCGGTCGCACAGCGCCTCGCGACGTGCGTTGTCATACCGGTATGAATAGATGTTCTTGCTCGTCGGCTTCGTCGGATCGCGCTCGTAGAGCTTCTTGTTCGGATTCAATTCCAGTAGGCGTTCGAATCGCTCGTATTCGGCTTTCTCGGCCTGGCGGTGGTATTCGTAGTCCTGTACCGCGAACAAATCGCCGCCATCGCCGGTCTCACTGGTGAAGTGCAGGAAGTAGAGTTCGAACCAGTCGGGACAGTGACAGTCATGGGTGGTGAAACACGGGATCAGATGTTGGGTACCCTCGGTGAGTCGGTACTCGCGACCGTGATGGCGCACCCGCGCCTGGCCGGCCGTGACCAGATACAACCGCGAGAACGGGCTATTGACGCTTTCGAAATGCCAGGATCGATCGCATCGACAGAACTCGATGTTGAGCAGCTTGAAGCGGACGCTCTGCAGCATGGATTGCCTCGAACCTTCGTTACTCAACGATAGCCCAATAGGCGGAATACACACGCCAACGATCTTCACGCTATCAAGAATCGCCATATTACACCAAATAGTCCATAATAATCACGAAAATCTGCATTTCTGGATTTCGTTTGATGGGCATAATGGAGTCCGTGGAAACCGGCTGGTTTCACGAGGTGGGGAGCAGAATCGACGGGCGCGGCCCTGAGGGCGACTTATGGGAAACCTCATTGCGGAAGTTCAGATCGGCGGCATCGACCTGGCGATCATCGTCATGTACCTCGTGGGCATCGTTGCGGTGGGGTGCCTTTCCGGTCTGAAACTGAGGCGGGGCGACAAGGGTGAAGACTACTTCCTGGCCGGCAGCACGCTGCGCTGGCCCGTGATTGGGTTGGCCCTGTTCTCGACGAACATCTCGACGATCCATCTGGTCAGTCAGGCTCAGGAAGGGTATGTGAATGGTCTGGCTTACGGCAATATGGAATGGATGGCGGCCTTCACTCTGATCGCGCTGTCGCTGTTTTTCGCCCCGTTCTACATCCGCTCGCGTGTCACAACCTTGCCCGACTTTCTGGAGCGGCGCTACAATCGCGCCTGCCGCAACTGGCTGGCGGTGCTGTCGGTCTTTTCGGCGATCTTCATTCACATCGGTTTCTCGCTCTACACGGGCGCGCTGGTGCTCAAAGGCATGTTCGGCATCGAGATCATGACGAGCATCATCGCGATTTCGGTGTTGACCGGCGCGTACACGATCGTCGGTGGGCTCCTGGCGGTGGTGGTCACGGAGTCCATCCAGACCGTCGTCCTGTTGCTCGGCGCGATCTGCATCACGGTGATCGGATACGTCAAGGTCGGCGGGTGGGACGGAATCAGCGCGAGCGTCGAACCGGTCAAGCTGACCGTTCTACGCGGCGCGGATGATCCGAGCAATCTGCCCTGGTACTCGGTGTTTCTGGGCTATCCCATCATTGGCTTGTGGTACTGGTGCGCCGATCAGACCATCGTTCAGCGTGTGCTCGGCGCCAAGGACGAGAACCATGCCCGGGTGGGTCCTTTGTTTGCCGGCTTCATCAAGATTCTGCCCGTCTTCATCTTCGTGTTGCCCGGGACGATCTGTCTGGCGTTGATCAACAAGGGCGTGATCCCGGCGCTGGAGGACTCGGCTGATACGTATAGCCATTTGATCAAGGAACTGTTGCCCTCTGGGCTCAAGGGCATCGTGGCCGCGGCGCTGCTCGCGGCTCTGATGGGCACAGTCTCGGGGGCGCTTAACTCGATCGCGACGCTGTTCAGCTACGATATCTACAAGCCGCTGCGCCCTGGGACGTCAGATAAGCAACTCGTCCTCATCGGACGGATCGTGACGTTCCTCGGGATGCTCCTGGCGATTGTTTGGTCGCCCCACATTGAGCGCTTCGGGAGCATCTACCAGGGCTGTGTCGCTCTGATTTGTGCGATTGCCCCACCGATCACGGTCGTGTTCGTCTGGGGCGTCTTCTGGCGCCGCGCCTCGGGGCTGGCCGCCCAGGTCACGCTGTACGCTGGCTCAGCTCTAGGCATCATCGTCTTCTTGATGGATTGGTTCAAAGACAAGCCTGCCCTGGCATTTTGGAAACGCCTGGGTATCCCGAGCATGATGTCCACGTTCTACCTGGCGATCATCTGCTCGGTCATTCTGGTGGTCGTTTCGCTGTGGAAGCCCAAGACGCTGACGGGCGATCAAACACGTCTAGTCTGGAACAACTGGCGCGAGCCCCTGACCAGCCCCGGCTGGAAGGGCCTGGGGGACTACCGCATCCTGTCATTGATTCTCTTCGTCACGATGGTGGCGCTGTATATCTGGTTCGCGTGATGAGTTTCTTGAGGTCAATGGAGAGTAAACGATGAAGAACCTCATGCTTGGGAGTCTCTTGCTTGCGCTGGTGGTGACCCAGACGGGATGTCACACTTCGCGCCCCGCCCAGCGTTACGGCGCCGTCATTGGCGTCAAGCCCGAGAAACTGGAATACTATAAGGAACTCCACGCCAATCCATGGCCCGCGGTGAACGAAGCGGTCGCAAAGGCCAATATCACGAACTACTCGATCTATCTGACGCAGTTCGACGATGGGCAGTGGTACCTGTTCAGTTACTTCGAGTACACGGGCGACGACTTCGAGAAGGACATGAAGATCCTCACCGAGAACGAGGAGGTCCAGCGCTGGTGGAAGGAGACGGACCCGTGCCAGAACCCGTTAGCCAGTCGCGGCGAAGGACAGTGGTGGAAGAACATGGAAGAAGTCTATCATCTGGACTGATCTTAAGTCATTCGGCCTGAAAGCTTGAGTGTGCGCATGAACTCACGAGAACGCGTGTTGGCGGCGTTTGCCCACAAGGAGCCCGATCGGGTCCCGTGTTGGTGTGGGGCCTCGGAAGGCTTCTGGGCCAAGGCCAAGGGGACACTCGGCCTGGACGACGAAGGGCTTAGGCGACGTATTGGCGACGATTTTCGTCGTGTTGTCGCACGCTATGCCGGTCCCGAGATCGCGCTCTCGCCTGGTGTGACCAGCCGCACGCCTTTCGGAGTCGAACGTGTCGGATTGGGATGGGGACAACCGACGTCGCATCCCCTGGTGGGCGCGTCGGTGGAAGGCGTCCATGCGTATTCCTGGCCCGATCCCGCCTGGATGGACGCGTCGCACATTCGTTCTGAGCTTGAGCCATACGACCGACAGTACGCGATCCTCGGTGGTGACTGGTCTCCTTTCTGGCACGATCTGATCGACCTGCTGGGCATGGAAGCAATGTATCTGAAGATGCACGATGAGCCCGAAATGATCGACGCCATCCTTGGGCATGTCGTGGACTACTATGCGGCCGTCAGCGAGCGGATCTTTGACGCGGCCGGTGACGAGATCGATGTCTTCTTCATTGGTAACGACTTTGGCAGTCAGCACGGCCCCCTGCTGTCGGAGGCGATGTTTCGTCGGTTCCTCCTGCCTCATCTGGCGCGCCTGGTAGACTTGGGGCACGCCTATGGATTGAGGGTCATGTTGCATTGCTGCGGCGGATTCGTCGAGCTGATCCCAGCCATGATCGAGGCGGGGCTCGACGGGTTGCACGCCCTGCAACCCTCGTGTGCCGGGATGGATCCGGGGCAGTTGAAGGACGCCTTCGGCGATTACATTCTGCTCAACGGAGCGATCGATTCTCACCACGTCCTGATCGAAGGGACGCCGCAGACAGTGCGAGAGCAGACCCGTGCGCTACTCGAGATCATGAAGCCCGGTGGCGGGTACGTCGCCGGCGCGAGTCACGATACGATTCTCGAAGAGACGCCGCTGGACAATGTTCTGTCGATGTTCGAAGCCATCGCCGAGTTTGGAGTCTACGCAAACGGGACCCGTAGCTGACAAGGAGTCATATATCCCATGTTACACGATCCCAGTCACCGCCCTGAGCCCATTGTCGCTGAAGAGATCAGGGTGTCACAGCAGGACCGCGAGATTCTGCGCCGTCTGGCTGGCGAATTGGCGGAGGTCGCGGCACTGCCGATCCATCATGACAACGCGCGGCTTTGGACGAAGCTGAATAATCTCGCGTCCAAGCGGCCCATGGTTTGGATCAACGAGATCTGCTGGAACGAGATGAACGTCGACGACGAACTGACCCTGCGCTGCGAACACCCCTGGGCGCGGGGCCAGGAGGACCAACTGCGCAGGGAGTTGTATCAATGGCGCCACCTGCCTGCGGATATGGTGGTCAGCGACTATCTCGCTTGTCCCCTGGCGATTCACTCCACCGATTTCGGCATTGTCGAAGACGTCGACGTGGTCAAGACCGACGAGACCAGCGACGTTGTCTCGCGTCATTTCAAGATCCAGATCAAGAGCCCGGAAGATATTGAGAAGATCAAGATGCCGCGCATCACGCACGATGAGAAGGCTACCGCTTTGCGCTACGCCGCGATGCGCGATGTGTATGACGGCATCCTGCCCGTCCGGAAGGAGGGACAGGGGCATATCTGGTTCACGCCCTGGGACTATCTGATTCGCTGGTGGGGCATCGAAGAGGCGATGATGGACTTCGTCTTACGCCCCGAGATGGTCCACGCCGCGGTCAATCGCATGGTGGATGCCTGGATGACAGAACTCGATCAATTCGTCGAGCAGAATCTGCTGGCGCTGGATAATCGCAACATGCGTGTTGGTTCCGGCGGATACGGGTACTGCGACGAGTTGCCAGGCGATGATTTCGACCCGGACCACGTCAAGCCGCGCAATATGTGGGGCTGCTCCAACGCGCAGATCTTCTCGGAGGTCTCTCCTCAGATGCATTGGGACTTCGCGGTCGAGCACGATCTGCGCTGGCTCAAGCGTTGGGCGCTGAACTACTACGGCTGTTGCGAGCCGCTCCATCAGAAGATCGACGTGCTGCGCCGCATTCCCAACCTGCGTAAGGTCTCCGTTAGCGCCTGGTGCGATCTGGAGACGATGGTCTCGGAATTGGGAGACAACTGCGTGCTGAGCGTCAAGCCCAGCCCGGCTATTCTCGCCGAGGACGAGTGGGACCCCGAGCAGGTCCGGCGGACGTTGCGCCGGATCGTCGATGTCGGACAGGGCAAAGCACACATCGAGATCATCATGAAGGATATCTCCACCGTGCGGTACCAGCCGCAACGGCTCTGGGAATGGGCCCAGATCGCTATGGAAGAAGTCACTCGGTAACAGCAATCGTGAAAGGTATACCAATGAGAGCAGGGCGAATTCTTGCAGTCGGCACGTTGTACTTCCTGATTCTTTGCTGTCTTGTCTGTCAAGG
>JANQFY010000277.1 GCA_028277585.1 Sedimentisphaerales bacterium | reverse complement strand
GGCCCTTGTCACGGTTCTTGACGTACGAATCGCCCAGGGCGACGAATCCCAGGGCGAAGTGCTCGCGCTGGCTTTCGGTGGGGAGCGTCTTCTGCAGCTCTATCAGCTCCGAGAAATCGCGTATGGCCATCGGAGCGTGGCCCAGCTTGCGCGGCCAGTGCAGGTGGTTCATGCCGCGAATGAACTTGGCAGTCCAGCACTGCGGATCGAGCTGCAGGATGATGTCCAGCTCGGCCAGGGACTTGTTAGAGAGTTTACCCTGGCTGACGATCCCGAGTTTCGGGTAGGGCATCTTATCCACGTAGGCCAGCGCCTTGTTCAACCGCGGCATGACCGCCTCGGGATGCTCCTCCACCAGATTCTCAAAGAAGCGAATCGACCGGTCGAAGTAGACGTGACCGTACTTGCGAATCAGCGTGCGATAGGCGTTGGAATAGAGCATCGCGTTGGGATCGGAGCTGATGGCCCGTTCCAATTCGCTGAGCGCCGCCGCCTTTCGCCCGCGCGTGTCCAGGACCGCCGCGAACTCGTAACGGGTCTGCGGATCGTCGGGGCTCTTCTCGACGGCCAGCTTGTGCTTGAGGTACTCCTTCTTGAACGCCTGCTGCTCATCCCAGTCGAGTTCTGGTTCCTGCTCGGTATCCTTGGCGACCTCGAGTGACTTCTTCGCCTCCCGAGCCGCTTCCAGCTTACGAGCCTCGATCTGAGCCTCCTTGAAGCGCTTTCGCTCGGCCAGGAACGGTGCGGGCGTCTTCTCGACGTAGCGCAGCAGTTGGTTCGGCTTGAGGTTCTCGAAGCGTTCGACGTAGCCGGTAGGCCACCGGATTTCGAGCCGGTCGATCTTCTCATGCTGGGCCAGCCCGAAGTGCATCCGGTAGGGGCATTGGCTATGGTCGCCGTTGCCGCCGTCCAACTCACGAATCTGGGACATCTGTCCGCAAACGACCGTCACACGGGTCCCGATGGCGTCACGATTACAGTGTGTTCCAGTCAGCTCGACCTGTAGCCAGTTGTTACGGTTGCCCAGGTCGTTGCGATATAGCACGTTCTGCTGCCCTTGGTTGGAGATGTAGACGTCCAGGTCGCCGTCGTTATCGAAGTCAAACATGGCCAGCCCGCGGCCGTCGCGTTCGTCGGCCAGCCCGATCTTGGCCGCAACTTCTTCAAACACTTCGTTGCCCTGGTTGCGCCACACGCGTGAGGGTTCGTAGCCGGCAAAGGTCGAGTCGCCCATCATCGGCCAGTTCTGCGCGTCAATGGGGTCGAAGCCGGCTTTGGTCACGGTGGTGGCAAGCTTGGTGAAATACTCGTCATGGGGATTGCCGGAGATGTAACCGTTAGCCACCATGAGGTCGAGATAACCGTCGTTGTCGTAGTCCCAGAAGCGCCCCGCCCAGCACCAGCCGGCGTCGTAGACGTTGGCTTCGAAGGAGATATCGCTGAAGGTCCCATCGCCCATGTTGCGGTAAAGCTGGTTACCTTCCCTGACGTAATCCTTGGTCCAGATGTTGGTGATGTACAGGTCCAGGTGGCCATCGTTGTTGTAGTCGCCGAAGTCGACGTTCATGCCCTTGTGCGTATCCCAGCCGATGGCCTCGTCGGTGACATTGGTGAAGGTGCCATCGGCGTTGACGCGGAAGACGCGATCCTGTCCGAAGTCGTTGGCGTTGACCAGGTCCTGATCGCCGTCGTTGTCGTAATCCGCGGCCCCGACGTCCAACGTCCAGCCCGTGTCGTCGACACCCATCTCCCGGCTCACCTCAGTGAAAGTGCCATCACCGTTGTTGCGATAGAGCACGTTGGCGCCGGCGTCGCGGGCGGTCTCGAAGTCCTCGTGCATCTGCCGCGAGTCCTCCAGGTCCCACAGATCGACATAGCGGAAGTAGTTGCCCACGTAGAGATCGAGGTGCGAGTCGTCGTTGAAGTCGAACCAGATGGCAGCGTTGCCGTTGCCCCGGTCGCCGACGCCGGCCTGTTCGGTCACGTCGGTGAAGGTACCGTCACCGTTGGCGTGATAGAGGATGTTCCAACCCCATTTGACCACGTAGAGGTCAAGGTGACCATCGTTGTCGTAATCGCCCCACACGGCGTCCATGCTGGCACCGTGTTCGGCATTGGCCTCAGCCACACCCGCCTGGGCGGCCACATCCTCGAAGGTGCCGTCTCCCTTGTTGCGGAACAGGCGGTTGGGCTGGCCCATCTGGGAGTTGGTCACGTAGAGATCGATCCAGCCGTCGCGGTCGTAGTCCACCGCCGCGACCGACGAGCCCACCGAGGCCATCCAGGGCATGATGGGGTCCAGCTTGCTGTCAAGCACGGGCTTATGGTGCAGATGCCCGGCGCCGGACTGTTCGGTGACATCGGTAAAGGCCGGCGTTGCGGCCGCCGACTTCGACCGGCTGCTGGTCTTGTTATCCACGCCGGCAGGCCGGGCGGTATGGGCAAAGCCCAGGAGCAACGCTCCCCCAATCAACACGGACACGCCGCCGCGAAGATCATTCATCCCACGTACGTTCATACACTTCTTCCCATTGTGAGCCCTGGCGCTGCCCAATCCGCGCAGGTGCTTGCTGTCTTGACGGGTTGCATGCGAGATCTTAGCTTAGGAATCGCGCGATGGCGAGTCAAGTTACACGCCCCTCCTGCGTAGATGGTCACACGTGCCGAGTCGGTGTCTTTCATGCGCCGTTATTTTCTGTTTATCACGTCGCACCCGGTTGCGGTCTTGTGCGTTGCGGCGGCTGTCGGGTTGGTGCTGGGACCACTGGTCTTCAAGCTGACCCGGGACACCAGCCCCGACGCCTTCATCCCCGCAGACCACGAGGCTTTGGCGCTGAACCGCGCGGTCGAGGAGTCGTTCGGGCTCACCGAACCCATCGCGGTCGGCGTGATACGCGATCTACCGGGCGGCGTATTCAACCCTGAGTCACTCCGCCTGATACGCAGCTTGACGGTAGCCATCCGTGGTTTGCCGGAGGTCACCAGCCAAGACGTACTCAGTCTGGCCACCGAATCGGGCGTCTACTTCGAGGATGGCGAGCCAGGCTTCGAGCTGTTGCTGGCAGACATTCCCGAATCGCTCGACGAACTCGACTCCCTCAAAGCGGACGTGCTGGACTACGAACTCTACCGCGGCACCCTGGTGTCCGCCGACGGCTCCGCGTCGTGCATCCTGGTCCGGCCGGGCGACGCCGAACGCGCCGATGTGATCTACCGGGCGTTGGCCGGGCTGGTGGAGGACTTCCCCCGCGGTGACGAGCGTCTGGTCGTCGCCGGCGAAGCCGCCGTCCGGGCTTACATGGGCAAAGCCGTTTCCGACGATGCACTGCGGATGAACTTCGTCTGCCCGCTGGTGATGATGGTCCTGATCGTTCTGGCGTTCCGGACTGTGCGCGGCACGGTGTTGCCGCTGTGCGTCATAGGCGGGGCTTCCGTCGTCGCCCTAGGCTTGATGTCCGCGTTCGGCGTTCCGATCTACATCGTGACCAACGGCATCTTCGTTATCATCATGGCGCTGGGAGTGGCCGACTCCCTGCACCTGGTCGGTCAGTACTACGAGGAACAACTCAGGCCCGCCGGGCGCGACAAGCAGCAGATAATCGTCGACGCCTGCCTGGCACTCTGGTATCCGGTTCTGATCACCTCCCTTACCGACGTGGCCGGCTTCTTTGCTCTGTACCTGGTTGGCATCATGCCCCCGATTCGCTACTTCGGCCTGTTCACCTGCGCCGGCGTGCTCGGGGCCCTGGTCTTCTCCTACACCGTCGTGCCGGCCGGGCTCATGATCCGCCCACTCCGGATGAGCAAGGCGTTCCAGAAGCGCAGAACCGCCGACACCTTGCCCGCCCAGCTAGAGGCGGCGCTCCCGACTCAGCATTCTATAGACGCGCTGGGCCGAACTATGTCACGCTTGGGCGGATTTGTGTACCGTCGCCGGTGGATCGTGCTGGGCACTGGCGTAGCAGCGCTGGCCGTCGCCGGCTGGGGCGCTTCCAAGCTGATAATAAACGACGCCCGCATTCTGGCCTTCAAAGACGATCACCCCATCGTGCAGGCGACACAAACTCTGAACGAACGCTTCGACGGCACGAGCCATCTGAACATTATCGTTACCGCGTCGGAAGAAAATGCCCTGCTGCAGGCCGACCTGCTCCAGCGGATAGAGAAGCTGGAGCGCTTCACGGAAACGCTGCCACAGGTGGGTGGTACGCATTCGCTGGCCGGCTGGGTCAAACGAGCCCACCAGAAACTCAACGAAGACGACCCGGCCTTCTACGCCATCCCTGAAGACTCGTTCGATACGCGCTTCTACCTCGACGTCCTGGGGGCCGAAACGTCTCCGATGGCCGGCCTGCTGGGCGAGGTCATTGACCCCACCTATACCCGCGCCAATCTCATCGTGCGGATGCGCAGCAGCGAGTACGTCCACCAGCGGGACGTGGTCCACGCGCTGCAGGCCTACCTGGACGAGCATTTCAGCGAGGGAGAGTTGCGGGCCGAACTGGCCGGAAGGGTGAACCTGGATTACCACTGGCTGGGCATGATTCGCTCGAGCCACCTCCGCAGCGTCGTGCTATCGTTCGCCTGCGTGTTGGTCTTGACCGGTCTGATGTTCCGCTCGGTGATCGCCGGATTGCTTTGCACACTCACGGTTGGTGTCGCCGTGCTGGTCAATTACGCGGTCATGGGGCTGGGCGACATCCCCCTGGGCGTGGGCACGTCAATGTTCGCCAGTATTGCCATCGGTGCCGGCGTCAATTTCCCCATTCATATG
>JANQFY010000176.1 GCA_028277585.1 Sedimentisphaerales bacterium | reverse complement strand
GCCCAAGGACGCGGCCTTCAACATCCCTGTTTTCAAATCGGACGATTTCTATCTCGAGGACGTTTCGGGGGCGGCGCAGGCCTACGCAAAGCAGGATGTAACGATCCACGGCGTCCCCGTTGTGGTCAAGGAGAACCGACAGCGGATCAAGGGCATGGACACCGCGATCATCTCGTTCGAGAAGGTCCTGATCCCCAAGCGACCGGGCCGGATTACGCTCGAGCCGGTGACCGTCTCGGCCAGCATCGCCACCGGGCGGGTCCGCACGAATGAGATCTTCAATCCCATCCGCACCACGTACGGGCGGTTCAGCGTGAAGTCCGATCCGATCGAACTGGAGATTCGGGCGCTGCCTCAGGCCGGTCAGCCCGGTTCGTTCTATGGTTTGGTGGGCCGGTACACCATCGCCGCGACGGCGACGCCGACGAAGGTCAGCGTGGGCGATCCAATCACCTTGAGCGTCAGAATCGGGGGCAACCCCTATCTCAAGCCCGTTCAATGGCCCGATCTGGAGGCCGTCCTGGGGAGCAACTTCAAGATACCGGCCGAGAAAGCTTCGCCTGTAGAGGACAAGGGTCAGAAGGTCTTCACGCAGACAATTCGGGCCAACAACGACTCGGTGACACAGATCCCACCGATCCCATTGGCGTACTTCGATGCACAAACGGGGAAGTATGCAGTTGCCCGGACCAATGCGATTCCGCTGGAGGTCGCGCCTACGAAGGTTCTGACCGGCGCCGATGTCGAGGGTGTTGCCGGCGGCGCCCCCGTGGGCCGGGCGGTGCAGGCGCTGCGCGAGGGGTTCTCCGCCAACTATTACGGACCTGAGGTCCTTATCAACCAGGCGTTCTCTCCAGTCTCGGCCCTGGTGCGGCCGGGCTACGCTGTGCTGTGGTCTGTCCCGTTGCTGAGTCTCATCGGCAGCGTGGTCTACAAACTCATCACCCAGACCAGCCCCGAGGCGACCGCGCGCAAGCGGCGTCGTGGCGCGCACGCCGCGGCGGTGCGTCAACTCAGAGCGCTGGCGTCGGCGCCGGCTGAAGAGCGGCATGACCTGCTGGCGGCGGCGATCAAGGGGTATCTGGGCGATCGATTCGACCGGACGGCCGGGTCCCTGACAGCCGATGAGTGTTGCGAGATTGTCGCCGAAGCCACGGACGATCCAGAACTGGCCGACCGCGTGCGGGCCAGGATCTCCGAGTTCGAGGCCGCCCAGTACGCAGCGATTGCGACTGACGTTGACACGGCCCAGGTCGATGACGCGCTTGAGCTGCTCCATGCGGTGGAAGAGAAGACGAAATGAAGATCAGAAATGAGAAGTCCAAAATCAGAATTGCGGAATGCCCGCGCCGCGGGCATGACTTCCTCAGTTTTGGTTTCTGCATTTTGATTCTTGCTCTCTGTGGCTCAGCCCACGGCGCCGAATCTGCAATCCGCAATCCACAATCCGCAATGCCGTCCCTTTACGCTTTGCTAAACGAGGCCAACAGCACGTTTCAGCAGGCCAACGCCGTGGCCGAACCGGGCCGGGCCCAGCAACTCTACACACAGGCGGCGCTGCTCTATGAGCGGATCATCGATCAGGGTCAGGTGCGCAACGCGAAGCTTTTCTATAATCTGGGTAACGCGTACTTCCTGACCGACGACTTGGGACGGGCCATTCTGAACTACCGCCGGGCCGTGCGCTTGGATGGCTCCGACGTCAACATCCGCAACAATCTGGCGTTCGCGCGCAGTCGACGTATCGATCGCGTGGCCGTCCAGACGGAGAAGCGCGTACTACAGACACTCTTCTTCTGGCATTACGATTTCTCCGTGGGGACCCGTTTCTTCCTCGCCTGCCTGTGTTTCGCCGGCCTGTGCCTGGCCGGGACACTGATGATCTGGCTCGGTCGCGGCCCAGCTTCCTCGACCGTCGCGGTGCTGACCGGCGTACTCTGGCTGTGCCTGCTTGTCTCCGTTGTCGTAGGGACCCAGCAGCAGAGCGCGACCATTGGCGGCGTGGTCACGGCCGCCGAGATCGTGGCGCGACAGGGCGACGGCCCCAACTATCCTCCCAGCTTTAAAGACCCACTCCACGCCGGCACGGAGTTCAGTCTTCTCGAGCAACGCCCCGGCTGGCTCCACATCGAACTGTCCGACGGCAGCGATGCATGGATCCCTGAGAGCGCCGCCGAGCTGGTCTAGGCCCTGCTTCCTAAGCTTGCGCATCTGTTCCGAAATCGCGGCTTCTTCCCCAGCATTCTGTCATACTGCCTGGCCTCCCCAACCCCATTCCCGACCGCCATCACAACGGGGCAAATGTAAAACAGGTTTAATAAACACCATATTCACTGTATGCATTTGGGTTGTTATGAAACTCTGGGCTGGGGCACGCGTGTATTCGCGCAACAAGCCGTCGATTGCGGGGGTGATGGTCCTGGGAAGCAGGACGGTAGACGGGCAATCCCAGGGATTTGCTAGGTCGGGCTGGCTATTGTTTGGTTAATCCTATCGCCTTACTAGACGAAGTTAGCACCGTTGGCAGCGCACCCGCGATGTCAAACAGAGTTAATGGCGCCCCTGTGGTCGACTGGCTCTAGCCAGGTCCGTGCGAAAGACTCGTACGCCGGACGAAACTCTCGTTCAAACGTGGCTACCCGTACGCGCCTTCCCAATCGATAGCCTGGGACGGACGTGCACAGGGGTAGTGTTGAAGTGTCGATTTTGGAGATCTCATCATGACGGCAACGAAGACGAACACCCAGGAGTCACCCGGGCCAGTACTGGAGAGGGAAGGCAAGTACCTGACCTTCGCGCTGGCGAACGAGGAGTACGGTCTGGAGATCCTCAAGGTCCGCGAGATCATCGGGTACATCGATGTCACGGCGGTCCCG
>JANQFY010000175.1 GCA_028277585.1 Sedimentisphaerales bacterium | reverse complement strand
CAGCGGCTACGACTGGCGCGACGGGATCGGCGACCCGGACCGGCGTCCGCCCCGCAAGAACCCGGCGTGGAAAGGCATCGAGCACAACGACGTGGGCATCCACGAATACATGGACCTCTGCAAGCTGCTGGACACCGAGGCGTTCATCGCCGTCAACACGGGGCTCGGCGGCGCCGACGAAGCGGCGGCCGAGGTCGAGTACTGCAACGGCTCGACGCAGACCAAGCTGGGCAAGCTGCGGGCCAAGAACGGCCACGCCGAACCGTACGACGTCAAGTGGTGGGCCGTGGGCAACGAAATGTACGGCGACTGGCAGCTGGGCCACATGCCGCTTTCCGAATACGTCAAGAAGCACAACCGCGTCGTCAACGCGATGCGGAAAGTCGATCCGAGCATCGCACCGATCGGCGTCGGCGCCGCCGGCGACTGGAGCAAGCAGATGATGACGACCTGCGCCGGGCATATGAGCCTGATCAGCGAGCATCTCTACTGGCAGGACAGGGAAGACGTCGTCGCCCACGTCGCGCAGTTGCCGGCCCAGATCCGCCGCGTCGCCAACGTGCATCGGAAGTACCGCAAGGAACTCGACTCGCTCGAGGGCAAGGACATCCGCATCGCTCTGGACGAGTGGAACTACTGGTACGGGCCCAACGAGTACGGCGAGCTGGGCGTTCGCTACTTCCTGAAGGACGCCCTGGGCATCGCGGCCGGCCTGCACGAGTTCTTCCGCCACAGCGACCTCTACTTCATGGCCAACTACGCCCAGACCGTCAACGTCATCGGCTGCATCAAGACCACCAAGACCGAGGCGGGTTTGGCCGCGACCGCCCTGCCGCTGATGCTCTACCGCCAGCAGTTCGGCACGCTCCCCGTCAAGGCCGACCACGACGCCGACCCGCTCGACGTCACCGCCGCGCTGACCGAGGACAAGCAGGCCCTGACCATCGCCTTCGTGAACCCGACCTGGGACACCTACGCGATCGATCTGAACATCGACGGCGTCACGCCGACCGGCCGGGCCAAGCGCTGGACCATCCAGGGCGACGGACCCATGTCGTACAACGAGCCGGGCCTACCGAGCAACGTCACGCTCAAGACCGGCAAGTCTGTAGACCTCAGCAAGACCCTCTCCGTAGCCCCCCTGAGTGTCACGCTACTGAAAGCCCCCGTCCGCTAGCGGACGCGACATATCGAACACCCCCGAGGCCGGTGTCCCGAAAACACCGGCCTCGTTGCTTTCCGGCCAGCGCCTTGACAGCGATACCGCTTTGTGTCACACTATGGTGGTGCGAACGTAGGCGAGATGCAGAACAGTTCATGTGGAAGGGAGAGAGACGATGAGTGGAAGCGACAATCTGAACCTTGTGGTACCGCCCCCAACGACTTCACCCGGCATTGGGGTCCCCGTCGGGACGGCCCGGGCATTGAAGGTTCTGTTCGTCCTGTGCCTCGCTATCCACGCCGTCGCCGTATGGTCCGACGCCGCGCAGCTTCTCCTGCTCATGGGCGCGCAGGACGGCGCGACCATCCCTGACGTGGTCGCCGATGCCCACGATCGGAGGCACGCACTCATCGGCATCGCTCAGGCCGCTCTCGCCTTGCCCACCTGGATCCTCTTTCTGGTGTGGACGTATCGCGTCAACGCGAGCCTCCGCCGCCTGGGAACGAAAGACATGAGCTTCACGCCGGGCTGGGCCGTGGGATGGCACTTCGTCCCCATCGCAAACCTCTGGAAACCCTTCTGCGTCATGCGGGAGATATGGGCGGCCAGCGAGCACACGTCGGACGACTGGGAGGATCAGCCCGTCAGTTGCGTGGTGGGCCTCTGGTGGGCGTTCTGGCTCATGTCGTTCATCTCAGGCAGAGTGGCAACGAAACTGACCTTGCGAGCGGAGGAACTTGACGAGATGCTGAACGCAACCTACCTCATGCTGTGCGCCGACGCAATGGACATCCCCCACTATCTCGCGGCGTTCGCGCTGGTCAGCGCCGTCACCGCTATGCAGCTACGGCGCACCACGAGGGACCCACTGGCGTAGTTCGGCCAGCGTCCCCGTGCGGGAGCGCAAAGAGTCTCAGCCTAATGGGCCGGCAATCGCTGAGAAGATTGACGGACCGGTGTCCCTCTGCTAGTCTGGGTCCCACGGATGCGAAATGCGAACACACGCAGGGGCCTGCTAGAGGAGTGACGCCGGAGAATGGAGACAACCAGAAGCCAAGTCCTCAGACATCTGGTGCCGTTGGTCGGACGCAGACTATCGATCGCCTGGCGCGCGGCCGACATGCGTATGTTCCATTTTGGACACGTCACCGTCTACGAGGACGGCAGCGGAAGCGCCGGCGAGTTCGCCCTGCACGTCCAGTGTCCCTGGCGCATCGAGGGGCCGGACGGCATCGTCACCGGAGGAAGTGACCTCTGGGAACCAGCAAACCCGAATGACGACATTGACTGGGACACCTGGAACTACGAGGACGATGGGAACCTCCAGGACCTCCGCATCGGCATGCTATTGGGCGACTACGACCCGCTGACAGGGTCGTTCACCAACGACACCGGTTTCCTACTCGTCGAAAACGTCGAGGCCGACGAGCTGGGCGGCGCGACCATCGTCCTCTCAGGTGGATACCGTCTCGTCCTGTTCCCGTCCGGAAGCACGGGCGAGGACTGGAGACTCTTCGAACCCCAATCGGAAGGACCCCATTTCGTAGTCGGCGGCGGAAAGATTGAGGACCAATGCGACGAGCCGGACCAGTGAGGTAGGACGAGCGTCCCCGCTCGTCTCTTCTTCGTCGCGCACGGTTGAACGCAGACGAGGTCACATCACCTTCTCAGACCGAAAGTCGTGCGGGGACGCACGACCTACGAGAGCGCCAACGTTGTTCTTTCTCGCGTAACAGCGAGGTAGGATGGGCAACACGTCGCCCGCGCGGCTTCTGTGGATGTCCCCCCGATGAAACAACAGGCCGGGCGATCCGCCGTGTTGGGAGGAGAAGCCCGGCCCGCGTGAAGCTCTTTGTTGTCAGCCGATGGAGATGCACCCCTGTACCACCATCGCCAGTGCCAGCAGTGCAGCAATCAGTAGCAGCTTTCTCATGATCTTCCCTTCCAAGTATAAATCTAGCCTTTTTCCCCCGATACGCAAGCGCATGATAGCAGCTCGCCCCACCCATGTCAACACCTCCACATCATGGGTCACCGCATCGAACGCAGCGCCCGTCACTCTATTAAGGCCCCTCTGCCCCCGTCGGTAACGAAGTTCCGGGCGGGAGCGAGTTCCGTAGGGTGTGCCGGCATGACACTTGACAAGACATCCACCAACCGGCAGCATCGCATGCGGATTGCCGTTGTGTTCCTTCTCTCTCTGTGGCTTCCTGGAATGGAGACGCTATGAATCGTAGTCGCCGCAGCAATGTGCTCGTACTGCTCATCGGATTGTGTGCCTTCCTGGCCGGCTGCCCGTCCAAGCCCGCCCCGGCCCCGCGACCGATGGCTCAGTATCCGTCTCCGATGGCCGATACGATCCGCGCCCACGAACGCATTGAGAAGAAAGACGTGCCGGGCCTGTCCTTCGCGTTGCCGGACGTGTTGGCCAAGCCTGTCGACGTGTATCTCCCCGATCAGGAACGCGCCACAGAAACGGTGGACTTGCTCATCCATTTCCATGGGGCCGCTTACGTGCCGAAGTGCGCGGTCCATGCGTCGGGACATCCCCTGGCCCTGGCGGTGGTGAACCTGGGCTCAGGCTCGGCGGTCTATGAGAGGGCCTTCACCGAGAGCACAACGTTCACCCGGCTGGTCGACAGCGCCCGCGATTCGCTGTCCGAGAAGACGGGCAGTGACATCGAGATCGCTCGGGTGTACCTGAGTTCCTTCAGCGCCGGGTACGGTGCGGTGCGGGCGATTCTGAGAGATCACGCGGCCCGGATCGACGGAATCATCCTGCTCGATGGCCTGCACACCGGCTATGTCCCGCCCCGCCGCGTGCTGGCCGACGGCGGGACGCTCAACACCAAGAAGCTCGAGCCTTTCGTACGCTACGCCCAACGCGCCATGGCCGGCGAGAAACGCCTCGTGATCACCCATTCGGCCATCTTCCCCGGCACGTACGCCAGTACGACCGAGTGTGCGGACTATCTGATAAGCGCGTTGGGCCTGCGAAGACGCCCCGTCCTGAAGTGGGGCCCGGCAGGCATGCAACGGCTCAGCGAGACCCGCCAAAACGGCCTGAGAATCCTCGCCTTCGCCGGCAACACCGCCCCCGACCACATCGACCACCTCCACGCCCTCCCGGCGTTCCTGGAGATGCTCCTCGACGAGCGGTGAGAACAGATCTCGTAGGGTGTGCACTGCACACCTTCTCGTCACGTCCGGGATGAAACAATGGAACCGGTGTGCAGTGCACGCCCTACAAGATTGGCCTCGCAGAGAAGGCGTCAGCGATTGAAGTAGTCGTAGAAGTCCTTCCGGTCGCCGACGCGCAGGACAAGAACGCGCAGAACCTTGCGCCGGACGGTGTAGGCGATGCGGTAGGAGCCCGAGCGAATGCGCCAGATGGCCTCCTGGCCTTGGATCGGCTCGGCATCGGCGGGAAAGGGATCGTCCGCCAGCGCGTCGATCCGCCCCGCGATCTGTCGCTTGATCTTGGCGGGCAGTTTCTTGAGGAACTTCAGCGCCCGGCGATCGATCTCGATGCGGTAGGCCATGGGACCTTAGAGACCGAGTTCCTTCCTGGCCTTGTCCCACGCCACGGTATCGTTGCGTTTGAGGGCCTTCCGGGCCAACTCCAGGTCCATGTGGTCCTCCAGGGCCTGCAGCAGTTCGGCGTCCTCGGCGGGAACGACGGCGAACAGCGGCTTGCCGCTGCGCGTGACGGTCAGACGCTCACCGCCATAACTGACACGGCTGCCCCAGTCGGCCAGGTTCCGGCGAAACACGCTGGCGGCGATAGTGGTCATGCGATCGTCTCCTACCCGGATGTGTACATAGTGCTCTATTTGCCTAAATTGTACAAAACGTGCAGTGCGTCGTCAAGTTCTTTGTGAGCCGGAAAACCGAGTAGGATGCACGTCATGTTTGCGGTTGCAACCATAGACTCTGTCATTCCCGCGCCGGCGGGAATCCAGACGTACGCGCCGCTCTCGCGCTGTGGCCCTTGGGTCTAACCGGTCATGGTACTGTGGATTTCTACCCGCTCGGCCCCGCTCAGCGAGCCCCCAAGAAAACGGCCTGAGAATCCTCGCCTGCGCCGGCAACACCGCCCCCGACCACATCGACCACCTCCACGCCCTGCCGGCCTTCCTGAAGATGATGCTCGACGAGCGGTAGAAACAAGTTCCGCATGTGTGCTCTGTATTCGCTCATACCCATCGCCAAGTTTCACTTGACGCTGCCACGCGCCGAGCGATGTTACCACAGCAGCCCGTTGTCCAGCAATCTGAACCGGACACCATCTGGAGCTGTCGGAGTTCCAGGCGGATAGACTATCACGTGTAAAGGCATCTCCCTCTCCGGAAAGTTCTCTGCGGCAATCCAGGCCGTGATTCGATGATGCCTGATCGGCTCCACCTCCCTCCCTCTGGGAGAGTAACTCGCTAATGCGACAGAAGGTCGGCCATCTCCCGTCAGAATGGGAGGCTGGTTAGGTCGCTTGACTCCAAAGGACGCCAGTAGAGTGGACTCAAGGCACACGCTTTCTCCGGGATGTATTGTCCCCACCGGCACTGTTGTCATTCTCTTCATTGACTCGCTCACATAGAGTGAATTCTGTGTGAACTCCTCCGTATTCGTCTGAATGATCAAGTACGCTTGCCCAATCCATGAGTCGAATAGCTTGAGCCTTACGTCGCGAGCCGTTAGACACCCGTCATTTCTCACAACAAGGTCTAGGGGAAACGTCTTCGGACTTTTGCCCGGGGGTCTGACAAACTCTAGAGAGGGCTTGCCGGTCCGAGCGAACGTCGCATGAAGATCGGGAGATGTTGGGTCAGTGATCTTCTCTCTGATCGTGAGAACGGCAACAATGATACCACAGAGGGCCCCGACCCAGAGAGTAGCACCTTGAATCCTCTTAAACCGTTTCTCGTGTCCTCCTAGCCTGGACATGGCGGCAAGTCGTCTCGTAACAGCGTCAAATAATACCCTGACGCTAACAGGAATCCTTTCGATCCTCTTAAGCCACCCGTTGCCTCTTCGTGGTTCGGACATCGTGACGAATCGCTCCAATACAAGGCCTCACGGTTTCTCTGCTACCACACCTTCCTCTCAAGCCGGTTCCACGCATGAGCACAACTGTGCGCTCGCTTGCAGCCTTTCTCAACTCTCTGTGCTTTCGTTCGAGGCGACAAGGGTGACGGTCACCCTCCTGATCCACTCGTCGCTTCTGTCGAATGATATACCTGCTTGTATTTCCACACCAGTCGAGTTATCGCGAGAATGAATAGGAATCTGAAGGAGAAATAGGTCTGTGCAACCGCCCAAATGGCGAAATAGCCGTAAGCACACCGAAAAGCGACTTGTAGCCAGCTATTCTGTGCGATATGGGGAAACAAGATATAGATGACCAGCAGGACGCACGATACACCATGCAATACCAGCGGAGCAAAGAGAAACAAGACCATGTCGCGCAGGGTGTTGATTCCATCCTTCTTCTCTCTTATGATCGGTTCGAAGAAATCGTCTTTGCCCCCCAATATAGTAAAACCAAAGACAGTTGCGCCGAATCCCGCCATGGCAACGTGAAAGGCTAGATACTGAAAGACATTCTTGCCCTGCCCATCCGGTACATTGAATGCGAGAACAATCGCAGTGGCCAGCCAGAGCAACAACCATTTCCAATCATGGCTCAGACAGCCGTACCGCTTGAATTCAGACCAAGGGCTGAATAGTGGAGTCCTATTCATCTTGTCCGGCTTCTGGATAGATGTCACTGTTCTCTTCTCGCATTTGTCTGAGCCAGACTTCTACATCAATAGACAAAGCGTTCGGCTGCCCCGTATCGTCACGCCCATATCCTTTGGTTTCCCGCGTCTTTTCGCCAGCCTGCAGCAAATCATGCCGCTTGTCACCCAGCATAATATGCCCTTTCTTAAGATACCCCAAGCCAAGCAGAGTCGTGATTGACCGTCGCAAGAAGCCAGTTGTCTTGAGTGTCCCTGCTGATTTCTTTTTGGCGTCGAATATTATCTCGTCTGACAGCGTATCTTCTCCAATGAGTCCCAAATGAATCTCGTTCAAAATGTTGTCTCCGGAACCAGGATTGGGTCTGGCAAAAGTCAATCTGACTTCGCGTAGATCATTCCCCGAATCCAGGAGCGTTTCCACAAATCTCTCGTCACGCATGATCTCTACATGGACATCCACTGTGGTAGGATCGAGCGCATCACGGGGAATGCCAAGCAAGTACTTGAAAGCTCTGGCTGTTGTACGATTGGCATGAAATGGGGAACGCCGATGAAGGGCCAAGACACACGAATCGAAGTCGTAAATAAACTCTGTCGCGTCGGCAATCTCCTCTATATTAACAGAACCATCAGAACTCTTGTGTGTTCTTTCATTTAAGCGACGGCCCCGTGCCGTCTTCGGATTACGAGTGATGCGGCCAAAAACAACCTCACGATCTGTCCATTCCGTAGTCTTAAATTCCAAATCGTAGAATTGATAGCGATAGGTTGTGTCTCCATAGGACCAAAGATGAGTGTCCGCATTTGCAAACCGTTCTTTGAGAGTCGCCTTCTTCTCTGGAAAAGCGCTTTCAATCTGCAACGTTATCTTGAGAAAATTCCAGCTAATATTGCTCGGCATAATTTCCGCTTTCTGTGGAGGTTAAGACGTTCTCATTCCAAACCCGAGAAACAGAACCATCTTCAGAGCAATCACAGGTTTCCGGAGTCTTGTTCCACGTGTTCCCGGATTCTCGTCTCATTGTCGCTGTCCAGGGTCTCAGCACGCTCTATATGTACTATCGACAGACTACGGAGGTAGGATCAGGAAATTCTCCTGTTGTAGTGTAGGATTTCATCTTGACGCCGGCTCTGTCATCTCTGCGGAGGCAGAGATCCACGCATCCGATTCGATTGACTGGATTCCCGCCCATTCGACTTCGCTCAGGGCGGGCTCTGCGCGGGAATGACAGGGGCGGCGGACAGCAGAGTCTATCTCGTTATATGGTATGGTTTTATGCTCTGGCCTGCTTGGAACGAGAGATTTTGCGGCCGGGATGGAATTTTGCTTGACGAGCGAACCTCTTTTGGTATGATGTGTATATAACTATATATGACTCTAATGACAGTGACTACTTAATTTGGAGGGACTGGATTATGGCGAGTGCGGCTCAGGTTTTGGCTAACCGTCGGAACGCTCGGCGGTCTACGGGTCCGCGTACGGCGGCGGGTAAGGCGGTGGTGGCTCAGAATGCGGTTCGGCATGGGTTGCTGGCTCAGCAGACGGTGATTGCGGGGGAGGACCCGGGTCAGTTTGAGTTCTATCGCGAGCGGATGCTGGCGGAGATGGCGCCGGTCGGGCCGATGGAACTGACGCTGGCCGAACGGGCGGTCGGGCTGGCGTGGCGGTTGCGGCGGGCCGAACGGATTCAGGCCGAGGTCTTCGGCGCCATGCTGGCCAAGGACGCCGCCAACCCCTTGAAGCGGTTCCTCCCCAAGGTAGCCCGGGCCGGCCTGGACGAGTCGGGCGACGCCGAGTTCGCGCTGGGCCGGGTCGTGACGCGGGACTTCGCCAATTCGCGGGTCCTCGATCGACTGGGCCTGTACGAAAGGCGGATCGAGCACAGTCTGTACAAGACCATGGGCGAGTTGCAGAGGCTGCGCCTGTTGCGCGAGATCGACCCGCCGTCAGACGAAGCGACGGTGCAACCGCTGGGGCGGGAATGGGATGAGCGAGCGTGCGGCGCGGGTGGGGTGCGAAAGGTGGCAGGTAGGGAAGGTGAGAAGGGTAACGAAGGTGCGAAAGGTGTGAAGGGTTTGAAGGGTGGGGCGTGTCATCAGTCGTGCGAAACAAAGCCAATTCGCCGAGAGCCGACGGAGTTCGAACTGTGCTATGGTGTGTTGCCGCAGCCCCCTGCCCCGGCCGGCGAAAACCGATCGTATCAAACAAACCCAATTCAGCGGGAGTTGACCGAACACGAACTGCTGTGCGGCGCGACGCCTGAGATGCTCAGAGCGGCGGGTAGGCCCCTACCGGACGAAGCCGAACAGGTCGGGGATCCACATCGACAGTTGCGGGACGAAGGTGCAGATCAGCAGGGAGACGATCATCGCGACGAAGAACGGGACGATGTGGCGCAGGACCCTGGTCACCGTCGTCTCGGCGATGCCGCAGCCGAGGAACAGGCACGTCCCGACCGGCGGGGTGCAGAGCCCGATGCAGAGGTTCATGATCATGATGATGCCGAAGTGCAGCGGGTGCAGGCCGAGTCGCTCGGCGATGGGCAGGAAGATGGGCGTGAAGATCAGGATCGCGGGCGTCATGTCCATGAACGTCCCGACGGCCAGCAGGATCGCGTTGATCAGCAGCAGGAGGACGACCTTGTTGTCGGTCAGGCCCACGAGGTAGGCGCTGATGTCCTGCGGGACGTTCTCCGAGGCCAGGACCCAGGACATCGCCATGCTGGTGCCGATCAGCAGGAAGACGACCGAGGTCGTGATGCCGCACTGCAGCAGGATGCGGGGCAGGTCCTTGATCTTGACCTCGCGATAGATGACGACGGCCAGGAAGAACGCGTAGAGCACCGCGACGGCCGAGGCTTCGGTCGGGGTGAACCAGCCGAGCAGAATCCCGCCGATCACGATGAAGACGAGCAACAGCGCGGGGACGGCCCGCAAGAAGCGGGTGACACCCTCCCGGAAGGCGAAGGTCTCGCCCTTGCCGTAGCTGTGCCGGACCGAGATGACGGCGCTGACCAGGATCAGGCCGAGCCCCACGAGGACGCCGGGCAGGAAGCCGGCCATGAAGATCGCGGCGATCGAGACCGCCCCGCCGGTAGCGAGCGAATAGACGATCATGACGTTGCTGGGCGGGATGAGCAGGCCGGTCGTCGCGGCGGTGATCGTCACGGACGCGTTGAAGTCCCGGTCGTAGCCCATCTTGTTCATCAGGGGGATCATGAAGCCGCCCACGGACGAGACGGCCGCGGTCGCCGAGCCGGAGATCGCGCCGAAGAACATGCATGTCACGACGTTGACGAAGGCGAGCCCTCCGCGGAAGCGTCCGACCAGCGTATTGGCGAAATCGATCAAGCGACGGGCGATCCCGCCCTGGCCCATCAACTGGCCCGAGAGAATGAAGAACGGAATCGCCAGCAGCGCGAAGCTGTCGATCCCCGTGGCGATCTTGTGCGCGACGGCGACGAAGGCGGGCAGGTCCCCCATCGCCAGGAAGGCGAGCACGGTCGAGATGCCCATGCAGAAGGCGACCGGGACATTGAGGGCGAGCAGGACGACGAAGCTGATCACGAGCACGATGACGGGAGCGTCCATCTAGTCGGCCCCTCCCAGTCGCTCGGCCAGGCCGATCACGGTGTACAGCGTCAGGAAGAAGCCGCTGATCGGGATCGCCAGGTAGACGTAGCCCATCTTCCAGCCGAGGGCGGGCGAGGCTTGCCCCAGGGCGAGGTTGCTGCGCACCAGTTCGATGCCGCCGACGAACATGACCAGCAGCGAGAACAAGGCGATGCAGAGGAATACGAAGATCTCGGTGCGGAGCCGCGTCTTCTCGGGCATCTTGCCGACGAAGTAGTCGATGCCCAGGTGGGCGCCGCGGCCCAGAGCGACCGCCGAACCCAGGAGCGAGACCCAGATGAGCATGAAGCGGGCCAGCTCTTCGGTCCAGGTGCTCGGGTCTTTGAGGACGAATCGCGTGAAGACCTGCCAGAGGACGTCGAGCACGAGGACGGCAACCACGATCATGACCAGCCCTTCGAGGATGCGGTCCAATACGGATTTGATCGCGCGGAAGAGATTCATTGCGTCTCCTGAATGCGATCGATCAACGCGCCGATCTCGGTGCCGTCGAACTCTGTCCAGACGTCCTTGACGGCGTCGCGAAAGGGTCCCTTGTCCGGGCGAATGATGGTCACGCCGCCCTCTTCGACGAACTTGAGATCCTCGACCTCGGCCTCGTCCCACTGACGGCGCTGCAGGACGACGGATTCATCGACCGCCTCCTGTAGGATGCGCCGCTGCTCGGCGGTCAGGCCGGCCCAGATCTTCGTGCTGATCACGAGGATGTCAGGCAGTCGCGTATGCTCGTCCAGAATGTAATACTGACACACTTCGTTGTGTCGCGCCTGTCGGAACGAAGGCGGGTTGTTCTCGGCGCCGTCGACCACGCCCTGATCCAGCGAGGTGTACAGTTCGCCGAAGGAGATCGGGGTCGGGGCCCCGCCCATGGCGCTGACCATCTTCATCGACATGATGCTGTTCTGGACGCGGATCTTGAGCCCGTCCAGATCGGCCGGCGTGCGGATCGGACGGTCCTTCGTGTAGAAGCTTCGCGCCCCGGCATCGTAGTAGCACAGGCCGCGCAGCCGCTTGGACTCGCCAGCCAGGAGCAGCTCCATGCCGATCGGACCGTTCAGAACGTTCCAGAAATGCGTCGTGTCCCGGAACAGATACGGGACGCCGAAGATCTTCATCTGCTCGACGAACCCTTCCATCGGCGCGCTGGAGGTCTTGGTCATCGCCAGGTAGCCCAGTTGGAGCGCCTCGATGCACTCCTTCTCGGTGCCGAGCTGTTCGTTGGGAAAAACCTCAACGCGCATCTTGCCGGCGGATTTCTCGTCGACCCGCTCGGCCATGAACACCATGGCGCGATGCACCGGATGCGCCGTCGGCAGGCTATGCCCCAGCTTGAGAACAACCTCCGGTTCGACCTCGGGCGTCTTGGCACAGCTACCGCAAAGGGCAACCGCCAGGAGCAAGAATCGAGCTATCCAACGACGCAACGAACCCATCGATCAGCTGTTCCTCGAACGCGGCTACTTGCGACCCCAGAGAATGACGTTATCGATGTTGCCCGTGTCGTCGAAGGAGCCGAAGCCGACCTCCCCGGCGCCGAACGTCTTGTCGACCGTCCGCATGATGGGCTTGTCCATGTCGTCGAAGTACACTTCGATGACGCCGGTCGCGACATTGCGAACGATGCGAACGTCATGGTAGCCGGTCGCCCAGTTCGTCCCGTCGGTGCGATCCTGCGCGATGGAGACGCGCGGCTTGCCATCGACAAGGAAGATGGAGTTGGCGTGGGCGTCGGCCTTGGTGGCGATGTGGACGTAGTAGAAATGCGACGGGTCCTGATACCCGAAGAACAGGCACATGTCACGGTGCCCGTATTCCTTGCCGGTCTGCTTCATCCGGGCCTGGAGCACGAAGTCAGAGACCTTCACGCCCTGGGCCCGCGCGATGTTCAGCGGCGACCGCACGGGAGGCTTGTACTGACTCTTGCCATGAAGCGAGTAGACCTGGTTGCACCCCTCCGCGACAACCTTCCAGGCCTTCGGATCGGTCTGGGTCCAGCGGCAGGCGCCGCTCTCGAAGTCGTCGAAGAACGTCAGGGGCAATCCCTTCATCGTCGCGGTCAGGCCGGCCGGGGCCTTGAGTTCCCGGATGCGGAGGTTCCGGAACCGATAGATCTTGCCCTTCTCGCCGTGATGCTGCACAGCGATATACCCTTCGCGATCCTTGGTGTCCACGTAGTCGGTGGTCATCACGCCGTTGACGTAGATGCGGATGTTGTCGCCGACACAATGGATGCGATAGCGGTTCCAGTCATGGCGTTTGAACGCCCCTTTGGTCGCGGCGACGAACGCCTTGACCGAATTCTCGTCCTCGCGGCGCGGGTTCAGCCATCCGCGACGAGACTCGTCGTAGAGCCCGCCGGACCATTGCCGATCGGACGGATCGACTTCAGCCTGATAGCCCCAGACCTTGTTGGGCTGCTGATGGCAGCGGAACATGAAACCCGAGTTGGACTTGCCTTCGGGCATCTTGATCTCGGCCTCGAAGATGAAGTCGCGGTACTTATTCTCCGTCAGCAGGAAGAACTTCTTATCGGCCTGAAGACGGATCTCACCGTCCTCGACCCAGACCTTGCCCCAATCGTACGGATTGGTCCAGCCCTCCAGCGTCTTGCCGTCGAACAGGGCCTCCCACGGGCATGTGGCCGAGCAACCGGCCGAACAGTCGGCCGCCAGGGCCGAACCGGCCGCTGCCAGCATCAGGGTCAATACAACAGTCGGAGACAAGAATCGACGAACGTTGAATGCTCTCATGGCGTAGCCCTTCTTCGCTTAGTTAACATCTTTCGGTTGCTCTGCTTCTCGCCATCGGGCGAAAACGACACCGAACGGATCGCCCCATTGTGGGCTTTTCCGAGGCGTGCGTCAAGGATCGCCCGCAACACACCGGCCCCATGCACCTTGACGAGGCGTCGGGAATCGCTTACAACGACGGCTGTCAATCGAGTCCTCAGTGTACTTAAGACACTATCATGACGCACACAACACGGATCGATGCACCAACGTGATCGGCTGCCCGGAAAACAGGTCTTTCTTTTCGAGAAATGACGATGCAAGATCCCGAAACGTTTGAACAGCGACAGCACGCCCGCCGTGACGCGATGCGTCAGAGACGCAGCCAGACTGAGACGCGCACGCCGCCGAATCCCCCGGATCCGGGGACAATCGGCGCCCCCACGCAAGCGCTGATCGACAGCATCTTCCGCGCCGCGCCGGTCGGTATCGGACTCGTCTCGAATCGTATGCTGGGCGAGGCCAACGACCGCCTGTGCGAGATGGTGGGCTACTCGCGCGAGGAACTGCTCGGCAGCAGCGCCCGAATGCTCTATCCAACCGATGAAGACTATGAGTACGTCGGCACAGAAAAATATCGCCAGATCCAGGAACATGGAACCGGCACCGTCGAAACCCGTTGGCGCCGCAAAGACGGGGCGATCATCGATGTCCTGCTCAGTTCGACCCCCCTGGATTTGACCGATCTGGCCCAGGGCGTCACCTTCACCGCGCTGGATATCACCGCCCGCAAGCAAGCCAAGGACGAACTGCAGAGCATCTTCGATCTGTCGCTCGACATGGTGTGCATCGCCCGCCTGCAGACCGCGACCTTCACCAAGGTCAACCCGGCCTTCAGGACCATCCTCGGATACGACGAGCAGGAGTTGCTGGAGCGTCCCTTCCTTGATTTCGTCCATCCCGACGACGTGGAACGCACGCGCGCCACAATCGAAGAGGAACTCAAGCGTGGTAAGTCCGTCATCAACTTCGAGAATCGGTTCCGATGCCGAGACGGATCCTATCGCTGGTTCAGCTGGACCTCACATCCCAGACCCGACCGGGACCTGAC
>JANQFY010000128.1 GCA_028277585.1 Sedimentisphaerales bacterium | reverse complement strand
CCTGTGTCACTAATCAGATACAGGCGGTTCTCGTGGTAGACCGGCGAGGGGACGTGCGGTCCGCCTCGCTCGTTCATCCAGCACAGATGGGTCCGGGTGATATCGCCTCTGCCGCCGGGGCGCAGCGCCAGGATGGTGCCGTTGCGTCCTGAGGCGGAGTAGATTCGCCCTGCGCCTGTTACGATCATCGGGACCGCCTCCTTCGTCGGTCCGGCGAGCGACCAGAGTTCGGCCCCTGTGCTGGGATTGTAGCCCTTAACGTGGAACGATCCGTTGTAGATGAGTTCGTCGTGGTCGTCGACACGCACGATCACCGGATTCGCCCAGCCCATCGCTTTCTGGCGATTCCGTTGCCAGAGCTTGCGGCCCGTTCGCTTGTCCAGTGCCAGAAAGACGGATTCGCCGCGGTTCTGATCCTGGATGAACAGAATCGTGTCGCGATACATCACCGGACTCGTGCCGGGGCCGTGGGTCGTAGTGAAGTAGCCGACGTGCTGTTTCCACTGGAGCTGTCCCTCCATGTCGTAGCATACGAAGCCGCTGTTGCCGAAGAAGGCAATGACGCGCTGCCCATCGGTCACGGGGGTGGCCGATGCATAGGAGTTCTTCTTGATGATGCGCTCGATTTGCTGAGGAGCGGGAGCGGTGCGTTTCCACAGCAGTCGGCCGTCCGTTCGGGAGAAGCAGTAGAGTTCCCGCGTCTTTCCGTCCTTCGATGCCGACGTAACGAACACGCGATCGTTCCAGACCACTGGCGAGCTGTTCCCGCGTCCTGGCAGGTCCGCCTTCCAGAGGATGTTCTCCGTCCGACTCCAGCGCAGAGGGAACTCCGTTTCCAGAGCGATACCTTGTCCTGTTGGGCCCCGGAAGCAGGGCCACTGGCTCTCAGCGCCAACCGAAGGCATGACCGGTCGGATGCTCACGACCTCCTCGGATTCCCTGACGGTCTGCTTCAGTTGAGCGGATGCGAGTAGTTCTTCGACTTGTTCGAATGTGAAGGGGGGTGTGCTTCCTATTCTTAGACAGGCGTCTTGCATCAGTTCGATGAAATCGTCGGCGACTTTTTTACGCTTCTCGTAGGCGGATCTTAGTACTGGATTGCCCAGGACACGATCGCGCCCTCCGTGTTTCCGCATGAAGGTGATGTAGTTGTCCGGCGTTGCGACTCGCTTCCATTCTTCCTGGAGGTCGGTTCGGATCATGCCCTTGACAATGGCTCGGTAGTCCGGGCTTACGACGTCTTGAGCCAGAACGCGCAATTGGATGCCGAGCGGGTGGTTGTTCTCTGTCTCGGTACTCAGAGCGACTGTCGCAGCCAGGGTTGTTGTGAGCACGAGTACGTGCGCGATGTTACGCTTGGTAGGGCTGGGAGGCTCTAGGCGTGCGTTCATGTCATTTCGTTTCTGTCGTGTGATCATTGTTAATCCGGTTCACTCGAGTGTGCGTCTGTGATTTGTTGGAGGAATAATCTCACAGAATCGAGCCGGGCAGTCAAGGGTTCTCTGTTGGCTTGTGCGTTCTTGGTTTGTGGATGGGGAGAGAAACGCGTCAAACGTGCTCTAGAATAACCGACACAACTTTTTGCTTGACAATCCGCTCGATTCTGGTATAAGAATATTCCATACATGACGCCTCTACTGTTACACGTGTTGGCGTCGGTGATGAGTGTTCGGTTCACCACGGAAGGGTGACTGATTGGCAGGAGGGCAACGGAGGCCCGCATTCACGTTGTGTGTCCCCTTGGGCCGGAGAGGTTCTTGCTGTTCGCGCTCGCGGTTCCCTTCTGAGGACGTGTCCCGTAGCATGGCTGGTGTGCTCTGACGCCGTTTCAGTCTGCGTGTGGAGTCCCCGTGTGGTGGGAGTGCTGGGCGTTCGTCGCGTGGGAGCGCCGCCAATGGATGGTGGTAAGGCAGAGGTGCGAGGTTCGTAGGACTGGCGGGGAGATAGAAGATGTGCGGTTGCAGGTCGGCGGCGCTGCGGGTCGTCGTTGCGCCACCGGTGCAGCCATACAAGCCCGTCCTGGAAGGAGCCAGGGACAGGCGCACGCTGCAATGGAATGATGATACGCCAATCCCAATGGAGTGGGTGAGCGGTGAGAAAGGGACTCCACAAACAGGTAACACACACCGGCCTTTGCACAACCGGTATCCGATGTGCCTGGCTTCTGGTATTCCCCCGGCCTGTCTCCGTTGAGATTCCGAAGGTGTCATCCGTCTTGGCGGGCGCCGGTCTGGCTTGAGGTGCAACCTTGTCGGCGGCGGCTTCTGCAACCGACGAGGACGGAGTCTGCGCGGACGGCGCGAACCTGTGGTGCGGGGGCAGTCGGACGTTCGGAGAGGGGCGGGACCATACCGCGTCAGACGCTCTGATGATATCGAACCACCAAGTGCGATTTTGCCCAGGGGGCGATCAGTGAGTTCCAATACGACCACGCTCCAGACCCAGGGAGTGTCATCTCAGGACGCGGGAAGTTGCGGCGTGCATGCGCCCACTCCGCTCCCGGTTCCGGCCGGGATGATGGAGATTCTCTGGCGGCGCAAGCATATCCTGCTTCTGACGGTCCTGGCGGCCGTCCTCGGCGCCGCGCTGTATCTGCATCTGGCGACCCCGATGTACACAAGTCGCTCTCGAATCTACGTCGAGCAAACCGGTCCCAGGATCATCGGCGAGACGGAACAAGGGGTTATGACGCGTTCGATGAACTATCTCCACACGCAGACGCAGTTGCTGACGTCGGTGCCGATTCTCACCGCAGCTCTGGAACAAGGACGCATGGCTCGGATGAGAACGCTGATTGATGTGAACAGCCCCGTCGAGTACCTTCAAGAGCACCTTCAAGTCGGTGTGGGGCTGCGAGATGATCTGATCATCGTTGCATTCAGTTCCCCGTTCCCGACGGAGGCGGCTCAGGTGGTCAACGATGTCGTCAATGCCTATCGCGCATATCACACCGCCTCCAAACGCGGCACGTCGGCCGAGGTGCTGAGGATTCTGCGGGTCGAGGAAGCCAAGAGGCGTCAAGAGTGCTCTAACAGACTTCAGGAGTTGACGGACTTCCGTAAGCAGAACCCGGCGGTGAGCCTGGACAACGGTCAGGGCAATCTGGCTCTCAAGCAGATTGAACGTCTTTCGGCCGCGCTGACAGAGGCGCGGTTGGCCGTTACCCGCAGCGAGTCGCTATACGAATCCATCAAGGCCATGGCCGAGACGCCGGTGGCGTTGCGGCATTTCATTGAATCGCGGGAACGCGATGCTGCGGCTTCTGACTTCGCCGTCCAACGGTCGCGGCTCGAGTCGGATCTGGGCGAGCTGCAGCGGCGTCGGGAAGATCGACTGCGACATCTGACGCCCGAGCATCCCATTGTCGCAGCGATTGACGCGGAGACGGCGCGAGTTCGGGGCGAACTTTCTGCGCTCGATGGCGAGTTTGTTCAGTCACAACTGGCTGCTGCTCAACAAGTGTGTACGGTCGCGCAGAAGGAGCAAGAGGAGATCGCGGCGCAACTGGCGACGCGACGTGTTGAGTTCGGGGCCCTGAACGAGAAACTGGGTGAGCACGCGCGTCTGCAGTCGGAATACGAACAAGCCAAGCGGCTCTCCGATGCCCTCGACGAACGCATTAGAGAGTTGGACGCTACGCAGGATGTGGGTGCTCTGAATATCAGCGTACTGGAAGCAGCGTGTCCCGCCACGCGACCGACCGAGCCGCAGGCCGCTCGAGTGCTGAGTTTCGGTTTGGCCGGCGGGCTTGTCCTTGGCGCGCTCCTGGCCGTCTTGCACCACGTGATGAATCGTTGTTTGCGATCGGTCGAAGATGTCACGCTGACGTTGCAGTTGCCGGCCCTTGGCGCGGTGCCGTCATGCTCCGGATGGTGGAAGCGACGTGTCCTCGGGCAAGTGACGCACATCAAGCCCCAGTCGGCGATAGCCGAGGCGTATCGGACTGTCTCCACGACTGTCTCTTCCCACGCCGGCGCCGAGATCAAGAGTATTCTAGTTACCTCAGCCGTTGCGGGCGAGGGCAAGTCCACTTTGATCAGCAATCTGGCGATCGCCTTGGCTCAGGCGGGGCACAGGACGATCATCGTCGATGCGGACTTCCGCGCCCCGGTTCAGGATATGATCTTCAAGCTGGATTGCGACAACGGAGGATTGCGCGGCGTCTTGATGGAGTCTCTTCCGCTTGATGAGGCCGTTCAAACGACACGGGTAGACAATCTGGACGTGTTGACCTGCGGCCGACGGGTCGCCAATCCGTCGGAGGTGCTCAGCGGCCGGGCGTTCCTTGATGTGCTGAGCCACCTTCGAGAACGATACGATCTTGTCCTAGTCGATTCGCCGCCCGTGATACCCTTCGCAGACGCTCGGATCCTCGCCGGTTCAGTAGACGCCACCCTGCTGGCCTTGCGAGTGGAGAAGTCGGGACGCCGAGTGACCTGCGAAGCCTGCGACGCGCTGCGCGCGGTCCGTGCTCGATTGCTGGGTGTGATTCTGAGCGATGTTCACGAGAAGGACGGTCGCTACGGCACCTGCAGCGGCTGGCGAGACTACTACCGAGCGAGCCGCCATTCGCGCCGGGCGCGGCGGTGGCGACGTCGGGCAGCGAGTTCGACGAGTTCGTCGCCGGAGTCGGTTCGGGTGCCGTCGGTTCCGGGTGAAGGCCGAGTCGGCCGCGTGGATGAGGCCCAGGGAGCCGCGGCGGCGCTCTGGACCACCGAGGGGCTGAGGTCTCGGGAGGCCTCCGCTTTTGAGGTGGCGGATGCTGAGACGACTCAGCCATTGACCTAGAAGATGAACCGGTTGCATGGCGATCGACTCAAACGCCATGTGGGTAGGGAGAGAGGGACGGGTGAGGTACATCACGGCGATTGGAATCGCACTGTTGTTGTTGGCATTCTCGGGAGACATCGACGGGCAGGAGGAACGGACACTGACGTGGCGCAATGCCGGCCCGGGCGGCGGCGGATGGATTCAGTCCATCGCTATGGATCCCGCTGACGCCAACACGATCCACGTCGGCTCGGACATCGGAGGATACTATCGATCGATCGACGGGGGCGGGACGTTCGAGATTCTCAACCGGGGATTGACCGACTACTTTGTCGAGCGCATCGTGGTCGATTGGAGCAACAACGAAACCGCCTACCTGGCGACGCAGAGCGGTGTCTTCAAGACCGTCAATGGAGGGCGGGATTGGGTGCAGAAGCGTAGCGGCTTTCCACCCGTGGAGCCCTTCGTCCACAGCGCGCCGGTCGGCGCCCTGACGATGGATCCGGCCGATCCCAACACGCTTTATGCGGGAATCGGTCGACCGAGATGGATGGATGGGGGAGTGGGGCACGTATACAGGACCACGGACGGGGCCGAGTCGTGGGACTTGCTGGACGGGATTGCGGTGTACGCGGATGATGCCATTATCCATCAGCTTGCCATGGTTCCCGATGACCCTAGGACGCTTTGGGCGGCTACTGATCGGGGGTTGTTCCAGAGTACGGATGCAGGGATGAGTTGGCAACGCAAAGAAACGGGATTGCCCCATCGCTATTGCCGGAACGTGGCGATTCATCCATTGTTCTCTAATCGCATGTATGTGGTGATGTGGAGTCCCCCCGGACAGACGCCCTGGTCGGGAGGCGTATACCGCAGTGACGACTCGGGCGAATCATGGGCTCTCAAGAGTCAGGGCTTGCCGCAACATGTCGCTCTGGAGGCAGAACCGCCGGGGACGACGAGCAACTACTTGGCGCTTGCCTTAGATCCGTGTGACGCCGATGTGTCGTACGTCGGCGCCGACTCCTGGTGGGGCGCAGGGCTGTATCGCACTATCGATGCAGGCGAGCAGTGGGAACTCTGCACACGCAACGGCCAGGCCAGTAATATGAATCAGGGTTGGATTGATTTCTGGGGACCCACCATTCAGTGCCTTTCCGTCTCACCGCGCCATCCGCAGACGGTCGTTTTCGGGGACGCCGGGCGCGTCATGCGGACGGACAATGGGGGCGATAGTTGGAGGCACATGTACACTGAAGAACAGCCCGATGGCCTATGGCGGGGTAATGGTCTGGAAGTCACCTATCTGCCCGAGATCACCGTAGATGCTTTCGATCCAAACCGGCTCTATTGCGGCTACGCCGACATCGGCTTGATGGTCAGCGAGAATGCGGGGCACTCCTGGATGCCGCTCAGCAACGGGCTTCCCATGCGGGGCGACGTGGCCAGGGTCGTCTGCGATCCCCAGCGGCAGGGCGTTGCCTGGTGCTGTGAAGGACGAGTTGGTCTCAGTGCGGGATCGATTGCCATGACGGCCGATGGCGGTTCGAACTGGGAGGTCATCGACCACGAGACGAGTGGTCTGGCCGGCAGCGCGTTCAGTCTGATCACGCTTGACGCCAATAGTCCCATCGATGCCCGCCGACTCTATATCTACAGCGAGGGAAACGGCCTGTTTCGATCGGAAGACGGTGGATGGACGTGGGACGCGGCTGATGAGGGACTGGGGGCCGCACGGTCTCATGTCTCTGATCTCGTGCTGGACCCTCATGATTCCGATCGACTGTTTGCCGCCAGGCGATGGGACGATGAGACTCTTCAAGGGGGGCTCTATGTCACCGAGAACCGCGGCGCGACCTGGAGGCAGGTCGACGGACGTGCTGAGCTGGCGGACATTCAGAGCGTGGCGGTTCACCCGACGGATCCGTCCGTCATATTCGTAGGTTGTCGCGAGTACCACAGTCGTGCCCTGAACAGCACATTTGCCGGCGGCGTGTACCGAACCGACGACAAAGGGGGTACGTGGAAGCATGTGTTGGAGGACCAGCTTGTCAGTTGCGTTCGCATCAGTCCTTTCGATTCCGACCTGGTCTATGCGAGTACGACACGACATCCCTATCGCGACAATGCGGTTGGACGGGGAGTCCTTGTGAGTCGTGATGGGGGTGATACCTGGGAACTGACCAACGACGGCCTGAGCAATCTCTGCGTGGTGACGCTCACGCTGGATCCTACGAATCCGAATCGCCTGTACGCGGGCACGGGAGGCAACGGACTCTTTGTGGGAGATTGGACGTCTTCCGAAGAACCTCAGTAGGAGGTTCGTATTGGATAGACTCCCGATGTCGGATCTATTCAGATCAGCCGGGATGTGATTACCCATAGATCATGCGTTCCGAGATACTCAGAAAAGACCTGCTTGCCACGTTCTTGGGGCAACTGCTGCGCATGGGGGTTGTTACCCTGAACGCAGCGCTGCTCGCTCGTGGGCTCGGCGTGGATGAGCGAGGGACCTATGCGCTGGCCATCTGGTTCCCCTGGACCTTCTCCGTGGTGGTCGCGCTGGGGCAACTGCAGATCAATGTCACCTTCGCAGGACTCTATCGGGACCATCGGGCACAACTGTTCTGGCAATCGGTGGCGATCGCCAGCCTGCTGGGTGGGCTCGGGGCGTTGCTCTACGGCTTGGCGTTCTCGCTCGACGCGATGCTATTCGGCCGGTTCTCCGAACTCACATCAGGGCAGATTCTGCTGGGCGCCGTTCTCTTACCTCTGCTGACGTGGGCCTATCTCATGCGGGAGTTGGCGCGAGGTCTCCAGCGCATTCGCCCCGTCGTATGCGTCGAGATTGCTGCTGTACTCGTGCAGTTACTGCTCACGGTGATTGTCATCTGGCATCTGCGCCGAGGCGCCGGTGCTGCCCTAGCGATACTAATCGTCTTCGCAGTGGTGTCGCTCCTGGGCTATACGTCTCTGGTCTGGTCCCGATTGGACCTCTGGGCCTTCTCGTGGTCCGGCGCGTTTCTGAGACGATGCTTGAAATACGGACTCGTCTATCTAGCCTCTTCGGTGTCCCTGGTACTTAACGATACGGGCGTCATCGTCCTTTTGGGCTTCATGAGTGCGCCCCGATCGGACATCGGGATCTGTGCCGTTGCCTGCTCGCTGCTGATCCATATCGAACTGGTCCCCCAAACGGTGGCGAATGTCCTCCTGCCCCATTTCAGCAACGACAGAGAGCACATCGCCGAGCGAACGCCGGTCATCTTCCGACAATCGCTGATCTGTTCGGCTCTGTCGATTCCTCTGTTGGCCTGTGCTGGTCTGCCGGTGCTATTGCTTATCTTCGGCCGCCAGTACGTCATGTCGATTGTGCTGGTTCTCATCGCGTTGCCGGGAGTCATCCTGGCCGGAGCGGGCCGAATCCTGGAAATCTACTTGAACGTTCTGGAGCGACCTCAGTACGGGCTATGGGCCGGGTGTATACGGCTGGGATTGCTACTGTCACTGACGGTCATTGCCTATCGCATCATCGGATTGCCTGGGGTCGGCCTGGCCGTTATGACCAGTCGGACAGCTTGGTCCGTTGCACTTGTTCTCTTCTTCTTGCGAATGCGCGGCACCGAGGTCCGCGAACTCATGCCATCTCGATCTGATCTGAAACTCGTGCATGGCGCAATTGCGGGATACTTGCTGAGACTCAAACGCTCCACTCAATGGCGGACATGTTGATCGCGACGCTGTGTGGAGGGTGCTCGTTTGTCTCCAGGCATTGGCCAGGTGACAGAGCGTTTGAGTCGTGCTGTTGACAATACTGTCGCCACGAGACTGTGGCCGGGAGGAGGTTCTGAGCACATGACACGGAATACACTGATACTCACAATATGGGTGGGCTTGCTTGGCCTCTGCGGCTTGGGAGAAGTCTATGCGCAGGCAGATGCCGCGTCGCCCGACTTGGCCGTGCTGACTCAAGGATGGTTGGAAAAGACACCCGCCGTTCCCAAGGGTTGCCAGTACTACTCGGTGGAGCCCCAGACGCTTCCTATCTACATCGACTGTTGCGACGAATTGGACGGATGGATCTTCGAGAATGTCGCCCTCTCGACTGTGAGCAGGTGGGAGGGGGAGAGGGCCTATCTCTGCGGGGATCGTCACCTTCAGTCCATTCTCGTGGAGAAGGTCCCTGGGAAGCCCTGGGGATATCTGTCCAAGTCATTCGAGGCCCCGATGGATCTTTCCGGTTGCGCCATCGATGCACGCGTCAAGATTCCCCGTGGCGATGGCAATTCATCGTACGAACACATCCTGAGCCTGCACATCCGCTTCATCGATGAAGAGGGCAACTACGCGCAGTACGCGCTGCCCGCTTCGTCTCCAGGTTGGCAAAGACGGTGCTGCACACGCACGGACGCGTTTGAAATGGGCGGCAGTCTCGACTGGCGACGGATTGCATCCTATTCGATCGGCTTTCTGACACGCGGCGACAACTACGAGCCGGCTGCGATCATCGATCGGATCGTCATATTCAGATCCATCCTGGGATTGGGCGGTATGTTCGACAGTCCGATCGTGATCAACACGTTTGACGATGGAGCCGAGAGCCACTACGACGCGGCCGCCTATCTCTCCGGTCGGTGCCTGCGGGGCACGTTCTATGTCGTAGGTGAGACGGTTCAGCAGGAGAGTCGCCTGACCCTGGCGGAACTCCAGGACATGCATTGGGCCGGACATCTGATCGCCAACCACACGTGGAGCCATCCCCTTCCTTTCTGGGAGCAGCCGCCGGAGCAGCAGATCTGGCAGGTGACAGAGATGCAGGCCTTCATGTCCCATCATGGATTCGCCGATGGGGCGCGCATTCTCAGCTTGCCTGGCAACGAGTGGAGAGCTTCGGTGCGCGACCGCCTGTTACCATACGTGGATCACGTCCGCGGCAATCCCGGCGGTTATGCCTACCAGAGGAACCCCATGATTCAGCCGGCGACGCTTTCGCCTTCAGCGACTCTGGACAACATTCGCACCGAGATCGAGCGTGCGTTGGAGCCGGACGAGCCGCCGTCAATCGTTGTGCTCATGGAGCACGATCTGACCGATCGAATGGAGGATTTCAAAGCCTACGTGGACTATCTGGCCATCAAGCGTGACAGCGGCGTCCTGAGTGTCTATCGACCTACTGATCTGTTGGCATCGCATGATTGATCCCGTCTGGCTGTTTTCAACGCGTTCCCCATTCCCATTGGGCCGGACAGCACCAGTGATGTAACTGCCGTTCCTCGTCTTTCTGTCTTGTCGATTGCTTTGAGTGTGATAGTGCTGGAACAAGCACACAGCCATGACATCCCGAGACTTCGCCCCGCAGAGCGATATGGGGAGAATCCCTCCCTGGGCACGATGCGGGCCCTCGATGTCAGACCGTCAAGGAACTTCTGGTATTGGCAGGTCATTCCCTGTACGGCCGCCATGGTTGCAGGACCTCTGGTCACTGTGGCGCCGCATCTGATGGGCGCGCCGGAACTCCGAGTGGCGGGCCTTAGCCTGGCGCAGGTCGTCAGGGGCCTGCTATGCTGCGTCCTTCTGCTCTCTCTGGTGCACTCCCGCCGTCTGCGTCTTCTGGATCATCCGATGATTCGTCCTCTTCTGTTCCTGTCAGTTTGTGCGATGGCGACCGTCCTGGCCGGCCCCCATCCCCGCGGCAATGTTGTGCTCGCCGTTCAGTTGATCTTCGTTTCGCTGGTGTTTGCCAACGCGTACCATCTGGGCGTCAGAGGGTTGCTGAGCGACCGCTGGCTGATGTACACGGCCTGGGTTGTCCTGTTGTTGATGGTTGTGTCTCTGGTCGTCGGGTTGGCGACGCGACGCACGGCCGCCATGTATGGAAGCAACTATGCGACAGCGGGTCTGATCGATCAGCCCGCGTTGACGGCGGCCCTGATTCTCTCGACTCTGCCCATCTTCCTGCGATACTTCCCGGATCATCGCTACTCGGCGGCGGGCGTTCTTCTGGTCCTGGTGGCGGTTGCGGCCACGATGAGGCGGACCGAGCTTGCCGCGGCTTTCGTCGCCCTCGGGCTCGTGCTTGTCCGATATGTCGATCCTCTCCGCCGGCGAGCGCGTTCGCGGGCGATCCCGGCGACCCTGCTGGGATTGCTGATTCTGGGGCTCATCGGGACATCGACCCAGGCCGGAGCGGATCTGACCGCGCGCTTCCGAGAACTTGACCCGCGCGTCGGCACGGGATCGGGCCGGTACATGTTCTGGTCGATCTCCCTGGACCACATCCTGGAACGCGGTGCCGCGGCCCAGATCTGGGGCGATGGGATGGGGAGCTTCGAAGACATCGCGAACAAGCATTTGGGGCAGGGCGTTGGGACCCACAACGATTGGCTGGGCTTCACTCACGCACTGGGGCTCGTCGGCTTGGCGGGGCTCCTCTGGTGGTACATCAACCTCGCGAGATTAACGAGCTGCCTGCGCAAGGCGGGAGATGGGCTGTTCCAGGGCGCTTTGTCGGTGCTCGTGGTGTTTGGGCTCCTCTCCATCGGGCAGGGGGGCTTCTACGATCCGTCCCTGACCATGATGTACGCCGGCCTTGGGTTCTGGGCGGGTAAGGTCTCCTATTGGTCGTGAGTCTATAGTGTGAGTTTGCTCCCCGATTACTGTCGCGCCGGATAGTATCCATGGCTGATATCCTATTCATCGAACCTTGTGACTTCGAAAGCTATCCGGTAGGCGGACGTCTTTCGTTCGCCAAGCAGATGATGGCGGCGTTCGGTAATCGTTTGGCCCTGGTGGGGTACGCAACGGATGCGACGCCGGTCGGTCGGTGGGTAACCAAGTCGTTCGAAGGAGTGCCTTACGACTTCCTCGCCATTGGGCGACGCGTTCTGGCCGGCCGCAAGCCGTTCGTTCCCGCGCGACTGACAGCGTATCTGGATGTCATGCGCCATCGAAGGACGATCCTGTCACGAGGGCTTCGATGTGCCTTCACCCAGTCGCCTGAGACCGTCATCACTATCCATTCCTGGCCCTGGGAGAGCTTGTGCTATATGTCACCCGGGCACGCGAATCCGCTGCGAATGCCGAGATATCGCTGGGGCAAACTCTTTGCGGGTCTGTACGATAAGAGACTCTCCGAAGCGTTACAGGCGGTCGACGTCATCCTGGCTTGCGCCGACCAGGAAGGCATTGCCGATATCGCCGGGAGAAGCAAAGGGCGTCTGCGCCCCGAACAGATTCTGTCGTTTCCTACGCGGGTCGACCGGGCGCTATTCAGGCCTCGCCCTCAGATGACGATTCGCCAGAGGTTCGGCATGACCGGCCCCGGGCCATTCGTCGTCACCTGTGGACGTATCAACCAGGTCAAGGGATGGGGCTTGCTCGTCGAGGCCTTTGCGTGCTTCGTGCAGAGCCATCCGGACGCCCGATTGGTCTTTGTCGGAGATGGAGAAGATCGGGTCGCCCTGGAGAAGACCATCACGAAGCGGAATCTAGAGGAGGCGGTCTCGCTCACAGGTTTTCAACCGCAGGATCGGGTGGCGCAGTATCTGAGTGCGGCCGACGTGGTGGTCGTCGGATCCCACAAGGAGGGTTGGTCGGTTGCCATGTTGGAAGCGCTGGCTTGTGGGCAGGTGGTGGTTTCTACCGAAGTCAGCGGGGCGCGGGACATGATTGTTGAAGGTCAAAATGGTTTGGTCGTCCCTGGCCGCGATCCGCAGCGATTCGCCTGTGCCATAGAACAGGCGCTTGTGATGGAGACACCCAATCCTGTCTCCCTGCAAATCGCGGAGAAGTACAGTCTGGCCAATCTCGGACGGGACATGAGTTTGCTCTGGGCACCACTGGTTTCGTTGGACGCTCACGGGAGCGATGAGCGGCAGACTTCAAGCCATGTGGAGCCGCAGTTTCAACCGACGTGTTGAACGGTAGAGACCCAAGTGTCTACGGACGTCAAACGGTGTTGACAAGAACGTGCACATCCAAGAGAGAGAGGACGTTGCGATGAAGGTGGTCATTCTAGCCGGTGGACTCGGGACGCGACTCGAGGAGGAGACGCACCTCAAACCCAAGCCCATGGTGGAGATCGGCGGTAAGCCCATCCTCTGGCACATCATGAAGATTTACAGTCACTATGGATTCAACGAATTCGTGATTTGTCTGGGATACAAGGGCTACGTGATCAAGGAGTTCTTCCACAATTACTTTCTGCACAACGCTGATGTCACGATCGATATGCGGCGCAGTCGGATCATACCGCACATTGTCAACTGCGAACCGTGGAAGGTGACTCTGGTTGACACGGGTCCCAACACCCTGACCGGGGGTCGCATCAAACGCATCCAGCCGTATATCGGGGACGAGCCGTTCATGCTCACCTATGGGGACGGCGTCAGCGATGTGAACATCCTTGAGTTGCTTGTGTACCATCGCATGCATGGCAAGCAGGCGACCTTGAGCGCTGTTCAACCGGTGGGGCGGTTTGGGACGATTGATCTCGACGGTCACGACCGTGTGGTGGGATTCAAGGAGAAACCACGCGGTGATGGGCGCTGGATCAATGGCGGGTTCTTTGTCCTGGAGCCCGATGTCTTCGACCATATTGAGGGCGACGACATTTCCTGGGAGGAAGCCCCGCTGGAGAACCTGTGTCAGGCCGGTGAATTGGCCGCTTATAAGCACAGCGGCTTCTGGATGTGTATGGATACGATACGCGACAGGAGCCAGCTCGAGCAACTGTGGGATTCAGGGCATCCCCCGTGGAAGATCTGGACCGAGACGCCCCGGCGCCCCTTCGATGCCAACGTGCCGGCGGTCGCGCGGCCCGACACGCACGTGTTGAAGATTGCGGACGCGTCCGCTCGGACATCCTTGAACTCCGGAACAGTGCTGTCCACCTAGAGGCGACCTGATGGATGCGAGCCAAATCGAATGTGTTCTGGAGCAAGAGCGGCAGCTCAACGAGGAGAACTACCGTACGAATTGGGAGCCGAGGAAGCTGGACGGGGACGCGTTTTACACTCAGTTCGCGCGACCCTTGCGTAACGGGGGCAACAACCACCGTTACCCGGGGATGAAGGCATTGTTGGACGATCTGCTGGCTCAAGGCGAGGGCCCTTTCCTCGACTGCGCGTGCGGCGCCGGCGAGATGGCCATCTGGCTGGCTCTCCATGGAAAACGCGTATGGGCGTTCGATCTGACGGAGGCCGCGATTCAGATTGCCCGACAGTCAGCGGAACTGTCCGGCGTGGCCGACCGCATCACATTTGACGTGATGGATGCACGGTGCCTGCGATACGAAGATGCCTTCTTCTGCGCGATCACCGGCAAAGACTGTCTTCATCACCTCATCAAGTATCCTGGTGCGATCGATGAACTGGCTCGGGTTCTGAAGCCCGGTGGGAAGGCTTGCTTTTATGAACCGCTGGCCTTCAATCCTCTGATCAACGCCCTGCGATACATCAACATCCACCTGCGCGGCTATGTCGGCGAGCACATGCTGACCCGCGAGGACGTGCGGCAACTTGGAACGGCTTTCGGGGACGCTCAGCTCAGTCATCACGCAGTCCTGAGCGTATGGACGCGCTTCATCGCAAGCATGCACGAACCACTCCGGGGCGTGCGGCGACGAATATGCATGACGCTGATCGATCTGGACGAGTTTGCCCAGGCCCATCTTCCTTTCTTGGAGAGGTTCTCTGCCTGTGCCTATATGCAACTGGTGAAGCGCCCCTAGGGCGCGGCTGATCTAACGAGTCTAACGGTGAGGGGCTGATGCAACGGAATACATTGTCCCGGGGGCTCTCGAGGGCCTCCTTGGGAGTCTACCGGAACAGGACGGTGCTGGTGACAGGTCACACCGGGTTTGTCGGGTCATGGCTCTGTCTCTGGTTGAAGCAGTTGGGCGCCCGCGTCGTGGGCTACGCGCTCGACCCGCCGACTGAGCCGAGTCTGTTCGAGACCGTCGCACTGGACAAGCGGATCGACCGCCATGTCATCGGGGACGTGAGGGATTCCCGCAAGCTCTGCACGGTTCTCCAGGATTGCGAACCTGAGTACGTTTTCCACCTGGCGGCCCAGCCAATTGTTCGTCTCTCGTACGCTCAGCCCAGACAGACATTCGAGACGAACGTGCTTGGGACGGTCAACGTCCTGGAAGCCATTCGCATGACGCCGAGCGTCAGAACCGCTGTCATTGTTACCAGTGACAAGTGCTATCAGAACCGGGAGTGGGTCTACGGCTATCGCGAGACCGATCGGCTGGGGGGGCGTGACCCCTACAGTTCGAGCAAGGCATGCACGGAACTGGTGGTCGATTCGTACCGTCAGTCGTTCTTTGACGACGGAGGGCCCCGCGACGGGGTGGCGATCGCTACGGCGCGGGCGGGCAATATTATTGGCGGGGGGGACTGGGGAGAAGACCGACTCTTGCCGGATTGCGTGCGGGCCCTATCGCAGGGGCATACGATTAGCATTCGCAATCCGAATGCGCTAAGGCCCTGGCAGTTCGTTCTCGAGCCCGTGTCAGGCTATCTCTGGCTCGCCGCACTGCTTCATAGCCGTCCTTCCGAGTTCGCTGGCGCTTGGAATTTCGGGCCGCGCCATGACCTGGCGGTTACGGTTGAGCAACTCGTTCAGATGTTCCTGGATTGTTGGGGCGACGGCGACTACGAGATCGAGCGCATCGACGCTTGGCACGAAGCCGGCCTGCTCCGACTGGATACGAGCAAGGCCAACGCCTCTCTGGCCTGGAGGCCGACCTACTCCATCTACGACGCCATCCGGCAGACGGCGTCCTGGTACCAGGAATTCTACGATAGTCGTGGCGCGATCGCTCTCGACAGAACGTTGTCGCAGATCGAGGAGTACGCCCAGGCGGCGCGGGCCAAGTGTATCCCGTGGGGAGAAGAAGACCTTCATGCATTGTCAAACGCTTCAAGCCAGACTCACTGAGTCCCGCGAACTCACAATCGCTGTCGATGCCGAGCTAGGCGAAGACGTCCATGTGATTCTTGCCTCGAATCAGAATGGCAACGGGCGGAAGAAACTCACGCCGGGACGTGATTATCTCGCTCCTTCCGGCAAGGTCGTGGATCAGATGGATCTGCAGGCCCTGATCGAATCGTCTGCGGACATGTGGCTGACCGCCGGCCGTTTCGCCGAACAGTTCGAGAGGAGTTTCGCTGAGCGACTGGGCGTTCAGTATTGCTCTCTGACCAATTCCGGATCCTCCGCCAATCTGCTGGCGCTGTCGGCGCTAACGTCCCATCAACTGGGAGAGCGAAGGTTGCGCCCCGGCGATGAGGTGATTACCGCCGCGGCTGGATTTCCCACGACAGTTGCCCCGATCGTGCAGTACGGCCTCATGCCTGTATTCGTGGATGTGCAGCTCGGGACATATAACGTTGGCGTCGATCAGATTCTCGCAGCCCTATCCCCTCAAACCAAAGCCGTCTTCCTGGCTCATACATTGGGTGATCCGTTCGATGTCGCGCGGGTCAGACAGATCTGTGACGAGCGTGGGCTCTGGCTCATCGAGGACAATTGCGACGCATTGGGCAGCACCTTCGGCGCACGGCCGACGGGGTCGTTCGGCCATATCGCAACGCACAGCTTCTATCCGGCTCATCACATCACTATGGGTGAGGGCGGTGCCGTGGTGACCGACGATCAGCACTTGTTCCGGATCATCAATTCCTTCCGGGATTGGGGACGTGAATGCTGGTGTGCGCCGGGTAGCGACGATAGCTGCCGGCGGCGTTTCGAACACCACTCGGGCGATTTGCCCAAGGGATACGACCACAAGTACACCTATTCTCATCTGGGCTACAATCTGAAGGTGACGGATATGCAGGCGGCGGTGGGGCTCTCGCAACTGGAGAAGCTGGACGACTTCATCCATCGGCGCAAGGCGAACTGGATGCGATTGCGGGAAGGTCTGAGCGAATGTGAGGAACACTTGATATTGCCGGATTGCACAGAAGGCAGTGATCCGAGCTGGTTTGGGTTCGCTCTCTCGGTACGCCCCGACTGCGGTCTGACTCGCGCGAATCTGACTCGGTTCCTGGAGGAGAGGAAGATCGGTACGCGTCCCCTCTTCGCCGGGAACATCGTCAAGCAGCCGGCGTTCACCGAGCGTAACATCACCTATCGGGTGGTCAGCTCGCTGACGAATACAGATCTCATTATGAACAACACGTTTTGGATAGGCGTTTGGCCCGGCCTGGATGCGGCCTGTATCGATTACATGCTGAAGACGATAAAGGAGGCTCTGACATGCGGTACCTAGTTCTTGGCGGCTGTGGGTTTGTGGGAAGCAACCTATCGGCGGAGGTCCTGAAGAGGAAGGAGGAACTGATCCTGTTTGACAATCTCCATCGGTACGGCTCCTCGTCCAATCTCGAATGGCTGGAATCTCTCGGAGAGTTCAAGTTCGTTCACGGCGACATCCGAAACTGCAACGACGTCGAGACCGTGATCCGCGAAACGACGCCGGATGTGATCTTCAACGTCGCGGCGCAGGTCGCCATGACGACGTCCATCGAAGACCCGCGCGCGGATTTCGAGATCAATGCGCTCGGTTCGTTCAACGTGCTCGAAGCGGTGCGGATTCACTCGCCCGACAGTGTGATCCTGTTCTCCTGTACGAACAAGGTCTACGGTGAGCTGGACGAACTCCACTATCGCGAGACCGCGACGCGCTACATCTGCGAGGAGTACCCACGAGGCTTCGATGAGACGCTTCCGCTCGATTTCAGTTCTCCCTACGGTTGCTCCAAAGGGGCGGCCGATCAGTACATGATCGATTACGCCCGCATGTTCGGGCTCAAGACGGCGGTCTTCCGTCACTCTTCCATGTACGGCGACCGGCAATGGGCGACCTATGACCAAGGCTGGATCGGCTGGTTTCTTGTCAAGGCCATGGAGATCAAGCAGGGCATGTTAACCGAACCGCTCACCATCTCAGGAGACGGCAAACAGGTCAGGGACATACTGGACGCCTCCGATATTGTCAGTCTCTATTTCGAAGCCGTCGAGAAGATTGACCAGGCCAAGGGGCAGGCTTTCAACGTCGGGGGCGGTTTCGACAACAGCCTGTCGCTGCTCGAACTGTTCGAGATTCTGGAGCAGGAACTGGACATCAAGATGCACTACACGACGCTCGAATGGAGGCCCGTCGATCAAAGGGTGTTCATCGCCGATATCGGCAAGGCGACCGATCTGATTGGCTGGCGTCCCAAAGTGGATAAGGTTCAGGGCATCCGGAACATGATCGCCTGGCTGAAGGACAACTGGACTTTTGAAGACGCCGCGGGGAATGTCGAGACGAAATCCGTTTAACGCCAAGAGCCGAAACCTGTACGCAGGTGAGATAGGGAAGAGTATGGACGAAATGCCCAAAGTGAGCATCCTGATTCCGGTCTACAATCGCGCCGATATCATCTGCGCCACTCTGGACTCGGCCGTCAATCAGACCTACCGCGACATTGAGGTCGTTGTGGTCGACAACCAGAGTACCGATGATACGTTCGAAGTCATCACCGACTACGCGGCCGAGCATCCGTGTGTCCGGGTTTTCCGTAACGAAGCGAACCTCGGCCCGGCGCGAAACTGGCGTCGCTGTCTGGACAACGCGCGGGGGACCTATGTCAAGATCCTCTGGTCCGACGACCTGATCGCCCCGACGTTTGTCGAGAAGTGTCTGCCGTTTCTCGAGGGCAACGACGACGTTGCTTTTGTTTTCACCGGGACGGAACTGTTCAACGACGAGACCGGGCAGAGACGCAGGCAGTATTTCGTTGGCGAGACCGGAGTACATGACAGTCGATGGTTCATCAAGGAGTGCCTGCTCGATGGTCCGTTTCCGGATTCTCCGGGGAATGCTCTGTTTCGCAAGCGCGACTTCGAGAAGAACCTCATGATCGACATTCCCAACAAGATCGGATCCGATTTCAAGATGCATACGATGGGCACGGATTCGCTGATCTTTCTGCTCACGGCCAACGACTATCCGAGCTTCGCCTTTGTGAACGAGCCGCTCAGTTTCTATCGCTCCTGGGCCGATTCGATCACAAATCGGGCCAACAGTTACGATCGCCATATCTTCTACAGCATGGCCAAGGCTTATTTTGTCGAGCATCATCTCGAAGACGATCGAATCCGAAGGGCCTTCAATCTGAAACTGTTCTTGATGTGTCTGCTGTGCGGGCGCAGAAACACGCTCGGTGTCAAATCCATTCGGGATTTCTACTCCGAAGAGGCGAGGATTCGAGCCGGTGACCTGGTGGCGGCCGGCCCGGTTCTGCGGCGCCTCATCGCGAAGTTCTCCGGTTGTTACGGACTGGAGTCGCGCGGCAGCCGACTCCTACGACATCTCCACCTGCCATTTCGACGGACCCAACTTCAGACGTGACATTCACCCTGTTCGGTGGGAAGGCGACGACACCATGAGTGTACATCCCAGGTCAAGGACGATCGACGTGCTCTTGGAGCGTGAACCGTTGGTTCGGCGGATGGCCCACGAGATTTTGGACATCCCGTTCAATCTGGTGGACTATCAGATGGTCCTGGAGACCGTGGATCGCTGGGTCCTCGGTCATCGACGTCACTACATTGCCCTGGCCAATCCCGAGAGCGTTGTGCTCTGCGATCATGATGCGCCGATGCGTCAGGCGCTGACCGGGGCCGGTCTGACTCTGCCCGATGGCGTGGGGGTCATTCTGGCCGCTCGCTTGCTGCGCCTGACCCACTACGGGCGCGTCACCGGTCCCACCCTCATGCTCGAATTGTGCCGGTGGGGTCAGGATCGCGGCTACCGCCATTTCCTTTGCGGCGGCGGTCCAGGCATCGCCGAGCGGTTGGCCGCCCGCTTGTCTGAACAGTTCCCGCGCTTGCAGGTCGTGGGAACGTACTGCCCTCCGTTTCGTCCATTGCGGCCAAGGGAAGAGTCGGCCATGTTGGATATCATCAATGCTACCGAGCCGGATATCGTTTGGGTCGGTCTCGGGGCGCCGAAACAGGAGAAGTGGATGGCGCGCTACCGCGATCAGCTCAACGCACCGGTCCTGGTCGGCGTTGGTGCGGCCTTCGACTTCCATTCGGGCAACGCCAAATGGGCGCCCGCGATCGTCCGACGACTCGGTTTGGAGTGGGCCTATCGTCTCATCCAGGAACCACGCCGCATGTGGCGGCGCAATGTCCATAACGCCATCTTCCTGACGCGGGTTCTTCGCCAGTGCCTGCTTGGAGCCGGCGAGCGGAATCCGGTCTTCTCCCAGGAAGAGTCCCCTCAAGACATCTGACCCGACTGACCATGAGGTGACATTGAACAAGATCCGTCATTCATATGAACTCGATTTGTTGCGTGTCGTTGCGGCGATGGGAGTGATCCTATGGCACTATGCGTTCAGGGGCCACGCCGCGGATGATATGTCCATTCTGGCCTTTCCCCGACTGGCGGGCATCCTGAAATACGTCTACATCAGTGTCTATCTCTTCTTCATGATGAGCGGTTTCACGACAGCGATGTCGCTCTCGGAAAAGCGCTACTCCGACTTCGTCGTCTCGCGCCTCTCACGCCTTTATCCGACCTTCTGGATCGCGGTCACGCTCACGGCGCTGACCGGCTGGCTATTGGCGGACCCGCGCTATCCCGTGACGGTGAAGCAGTACCTGTGGAACCTCACGCTGGTAGCCGGCGGGTTCGGGGTCAAGTACGTCGATGCGGTGTACTGGTACCTACTCGTCCTGATCCGCTTCTACTTCATTCTCTCGCTGCCTGTGCTGGTGCGACAGGCAGGATGCATCAAGTACCTCGCCGGCCTCTGGCTCGTGCTGGCGATACCCGCAACCTACGTCGATGCTCTGCGGTTGGTCCTGGTCCCCGAGTTCGCCCCGTTCTTCATCGCCGGCGTGATGCTTTTCCACGTTCGCAAGGAAGGGATGGACGGCTACAAGGCGCTGGTGCTGATTGGCTCGTTCCTGCTCGCCATGCGCAGCGCAGTGACGCTCCTGGTGCTCATCGAGACGCACTATCAGACGTCCTTCTTCCGCCCGCTGATCTTCGGCGGTATCGCGATGCTCTATGTCGTCATGTACCTGGTCGCTATTGGCAAGATGCGCGTACCGGGCAGCAAGGCGTTGATACTGCTCAGTTCGGCGACCTATCCGTTGTACCTCTTGCACCAGAACATCGGCTTCATGGTCTTCAATTTGTTTGGACGAACGGTCAACAAGCATGTGCTCCTGATCCTAACGGTGGGGGGCATGCTGCTGCTGTGTAGTTGCATCAGCCTTTACGCCGAGCCGATCGTTCGCCGATGGTTGAGAAGCCGTCTGGTTGGCCTCTTCGACACGCTGAGCCGCATGATGCAGGGTCTCACCTGCCGGTGGCACAGTGAATCCAGGGTGTGACGAAGACGCCTGAGATGTCTGGCGACAATCGTGATCGATAGTTGTCCAGGGTCAAGCCGTCGACCGGGCATCGTGTGAGTGGTCGCATCTGCGAAAAAGCAAAAGCCCCCGTTTTCTTGGTGGAAACGGGGGCTTTTTCGTCAGCGTGCTCGATTGTGAAGCGTGAGCCTAGCTTGCCTCGGAACTGGCGAATTCCATCCCGGGCTTGCTGAACATCACGTGGTTGTGATAGGTGGCGTATTCCGTGACGATGGCGCCCTCGGCCCCGGCCCGCTGGAAGTGCCACGTTTCCGGATCCTCAAGGCTGTAGAGTTTGCCTGCCTGGGCCGTTCGCTTGGCGACATACTTGGACTTGAACCACTTCTGGCCGTATCCCCACGGGCGTTCCGACTCGGGCATGTCGCTGATCAGCGTTTCGTCGCCGGCGCCCTTGTGCTCGCCGAAATACTCCACCGTGCCGTAGCGGACCTGCCAGGCCTCCATTTTGGGCCCATGGCCTCCGGCGCCGCCGATGTGTCGGTGTTCGGGGAGCATCTGACCGGGCAGCAGGTAGATCTCGTGGCCGAGATAGCCGTACAGTTTGTCCTGGAACGCGCCATTATAGGCCTTCGTGCCGGCTTCTCCGTACTTGGCGGCGGTGTTGTACCAGAAGATACCGGCCATACCCAGTTTGCCGAAATCGCGCTGCACGAAATCGCAGACCCAAAGCTCATCGGTTCTCAGAACGTCCGGGATGGGGTAGCCGAAAGCCTCCATCATCGCGTAGTAGGCGTTCTTGGCGGATGTGGCGCAGAAGGAACCATCGGCCTTGTAGAACTGAGTCGAACAACACCCGCCGGCCTTCGATTCCTTCAAACTGGCGCAGCCGGATGAGGCGGCGGCCGCGACTGCTGCCGTACCCAGGGAGTACTTCAGGACGTTTCGACGAGTTACCTGCTCTTTGCTTTCCTTCATTTCTGTCTCCCGTATCTGCGGATTGCCAATCGCGCTGGTTCTGTCCTCGTACGCTTGCGAGGAACCCGGCTGTTACTGTCCATTGCAGGCGACCATGCCTCGGGGCGTTCCCGGCTCCGAAGATTCTGGCCGTTTGCCGATCGAACCGACCACAGGATTAGGACGTACGTTCGATCTCGGTCACGGTTCTGTTGGTATAGCGAAACTCTGTGGATATTGCAAGGGGCCGGGATGTTTTCACGAGCGGATCCCATCCTGTTCGATTAGGCTCAAGAGCGACCTGACACAGAGATTTGGCCCGGCGCAGGCCTTTTATCCTAGCATTCGGGTGTCCAAAACAGTAAACTACCTGGCTATGCTCCATGCGATCATCGGTCATCTGAGAGCAATGGGGGCGGGTTGGACTCTGGAGCGTAGTATGCTCTGAGAGGCGTCGGCAGGATCACACAGCGATGGCGCCTCACGATTTCTCGACTAAGCGTTATTTGGGAGGTTAGAGTGTCTGAGTATTTTGAGGTGAGATGGCATGGACGAGGCGGGCAGGGGACTGTTACCGGCGCGAAGTCACTCGCCGAGGCCGTTCAGGGCACGGGTAAGTTCGTCTCGGCGTTTCCCGATTACGGGCCGGAACGGCGCGGCGCGCCCGTTCGAGCGTTCGACCGGTTCGCTGACAAGAGGATCCGCGTCCACATTCCCGTTCGTGAGCCGAACGTGATCATGATCGTGGACCCGACGCTCATCGGCACCAAGGCGCTGGTGGAGGGGGTCAGCGACGAGACGGTCTTCGTCGTCAACACGGAGAAGGACGCGGGCGAAACCAAGCAGGCATTGGGGCTGACGGGGCAGACGCTGTATACCGTTCCGGCCAACAGCATTTCCTATCGGCTGTTCAAGCGAGAGATACCGAATTCGGCGATGATGGGGGCTTTCGCCCGGGCGTGCCCGCAGATCATTTCGCTGGAAGCGTTGGTCCGGGAGTCCGAACGGGCTTTCGCCCACCTGTTGGCGAAGGACCTCGTGGCCAAGAACCTGGATGCGATTCGCTGTGGATATGAAGAGGTCAAGAGCGCATGAGTGACAAATACAAGCTGAAGAAATGGCAGGAGCTCGCTCCCGGGGGAGTTATCACCGAGGGTGGCAACGCGGCCGACTACGAGACGGGTACCTGGCGGACCTGGAGACCGGTTTGGTGCGAAGACGACTGTATCCATTGTCTGACGTGCTGGGTGTTTTGCCCCGAGGGTGCCTTCCTACTCAAGGACGGACAGACCGCTGGCGGAAAGCCGCGCAAGGAAATCGAGGAAATCGATTACTTCCACTGTAAAGGGTGCGGGCTCTGCGTGCGTGAGTGTCCGGTGAACAAGCAGGGCAAGAAGCAGGCCATTGAGTTTGTCCGCGAAGAGACATAACAGGATCGAAGATATGCCTACGACGAAAGCCATTACTGGAAACGGCGCCATGGCGCAGGCAATGCGTCAGATCAACCCTGATGTGGTGGCGGCCTTTCCCATTACGCCTTCAACCCAGATCATTGAGGACTTCGCCGAGTTCGTGGCCGATGGCGAGGTCAATACCGAGCTGATCACCGTTGAGAGCGAGCACAGCGCCATGTCGGCGTGTATCGGTGCTTCCGCGGCCGGCGGGCGGGTCATGACCGCCACCTCGGCGAACGGCCTCGCGCTGATGTGGGAAATGCTCTACATCGCCGCCAGCATGCGGCAGCCGGTGCTGATGAGCGTGGTCAACCGCGCCCTCTCGGCCCCGATCAACATCCACTGCGATCACAACGATTCCATGGGCGCCCGTGATGCCGGCTGGATTCAGATCTATGCGGAGAACAACCAGGAGGCCTATGACAACATGATCATGGCTCCGGCGATTGCCGAGCACATGGATGTGCGTTTGCCCCTGATGGTATGCCTCGACGGCTTCATCATCTCCCATTCGATCGAGACGATGGAACTCGAAGACGATCAGAAGGTGCGGGATTTCATCGGCCAGTACCAAGGGCAAAACACGCTTCTCGACAACGAGCATCCCGTCACCTGGGGTGCTCTTGGCCTGCACGACTATTACATCGAGTTCAAGCGTGGCCAGCAGATGGCTATCCAGAATGCCAAGGCCGTTATCCAGGATGTTTCAGAGCGGTTCGGTCAGCAGTTCGGCCGCAAGTATGATTTGTTCGAGTCCTACCGCCTCGACGACGCCGAACGAGTCATCGTGGCGATCAACTCGGTGGCCGGTGAGATCAAAGAAGTGGTCGACGCGCTACGCGACGAAGGAGAGAAAGTCGGTCTTCTGAAGATTCGCGTTTTCAGGCCGTTCCCTTACGCCGAGATCGCTGAAGCCCTCAAGGATGTCAAGGTCATCACTGTTCTGGACCGCTCGACAAGTATGGGCGCTTACGGCCCGCTTTTCGGCGAGATTCGCACGGCGCTCTACGACGCCAATCCCAGGCCGTTGATCTACAACCGAACGTTCGGACTGGGCGGACGGGAACTCTTCCCGGACGACATCCGCGAGGTTTTCGCCGAGAGCAAGCGTTATCTCGAGAGCGGCAAGATTGAGAAACTATTCGACTTCCTGAATGTGAGAGGTGGTTAGTCGTGCCTACACTGCAAGAGATGGCCAAGAAACCGGCAGCGTTTTCCAGTGGGCACCGGCTCTGCGCCGGTTGTCCTGTCCCCATCTTCACGAAGATGCTGACACGGGTGACGGATTATGATCTGGTTCTAGGATCGGCGACCGGGTGTCTGGAGGTGGCCTCGTCGATCTTCCCCTATTCGGCCTGGAACGTACCGTGGATTCATACCGCCTTTGAGAATGTCGCGGCGATGATGAGCGGTGCCGAAGCCATGTACCAGTCCCGCAAGCAGCAGGGCAGGATGGATAAGAAGGTCAAGTTCGTGGCGATGGGCGGCGACGGCGGGACCTACGACATCGGGATCCAGTCGCTCAGCGCGACGATGGAGCGGGGGCACGATCTCCTGTACATCTGCTACGATAACGGCGCCTACATGAACACGGGCATCCAACGCAGCGGGGCCACTCCGCTTGGGGCGGCGACAACCACGACGCCGGCCGGGTCAGTCATTGCCGGCAAGCAGCAACAGCGCAAGGACCTGACGAAGATCATGGTGGCGCACCATATCCCCTACGTTGCGCAGGCCAGCATCCACAATCCTGTGGATCTGTCGAAGAAGATCAAGAAGGGTATCGAGATCGAAGGCCCGGCCTTCCTGAATATCCTGTGCCCGTGCATTCCGGGCTGGCGCATCGCCCCCGACATGGCGGTCGAATCGGCGCGGTGCGGCGTAGACACCTGCTTCTGGCCCTTGTACGAGGTCGAGAATGAGAGGTACAAGATCAACTACAAACCGAAGCAGAAGATCCCTGTCGTCGATTGGCTGCTGGCGCAGGGCCGCTTCAAGCATTTGAAGAATCCTGAGTTGAGCGGCCTGGTCGAGGAGTTCCAGCAGCAGGTGGATGAGCAGTGGGCCTGGTTGCTGGAGCAGGATCAGGCAGACGCCTAGAACAACAAGAACGCACCTGCCGATCGGACGGGAGCATCGTCCGATCGGCAGGTGTCGTTTCCTGGGCCTCCCCGCATCACCTCTCGCCGTCACTTCTTTCTGTTCCTGTTTTTTAAACCCCTTTCCAGTAAGTATTTAAGCATCAACGTATCCCCGTAAACGGAGCGTTGGCGCGCCGAGGAGGCTCCCTGCCCACCCTGCGCATGCGGCAATTTTTCGTTTGACAAATCGGCCCGGGCGGGTACAACATGATTTCTACATATGAAAACTCTTTTGACTCGCGAGGTGGCCCCGTGAAGACCGAAGGCCTCCAGAGATATCACGTTCCCAATCTAGTGCGCGCCCTGGGCATTCTGGAACTGCTGGCCAAGCATGGCGAAGGCCTGAGCATGATCCAAATCGCCAGCGAACTGGAGTACCCGAACAACAGCGTCTTCCGCGTCACGTCGACCCTGTTCGACCATGGATATCTGAACCGAGACGAAGAGTCCAAACGCTTCACGCTGAGTCGCAAGTTCCTTGCTCTGGGTTACGCTTCGATCAGCGAGAAGAACGTGGTGGAGATGTCGATTGACATTATGCGTCAGTTGCGCGACGCGACCAAAGAGACGGTCCTGTTGGCGACGCTGTTGGGCGAGTCGATGGTGGTGCTCGAGCAGGTTCCGAGTTCGCATCCGTTCAAGTTCATGGTCGATCCGGGCTCCCGCATACACATGCACACCTCGGCGCCGGGCAAAGCGCTGATGGCTTTTCTGCCCAAATCGGAGCAGGCGGATATCCTCAAGCGGATGAAGCTCGAGAAGTTCAACGAGCGTACACTCACCGCTAAGGCCAAGTTCAAGAACGAGTTAGAGCAAGTTCGCAAGCAAGGCTATGCGGTGGACCACGCCGAACAACTGGAGGGGGTCCACTGTGTGGGGGCGCCGGTTCTCAACCAGCACGGTTATCCGGTTGCGGCGATTTGGATCACGGGGCCGCGCGATCGCATTCCCGAGTCGTCGTTCGATACATTGGGACGCGAAGTGCTTGAGTATGCGAATCGCATCTCCGAGCGTTTCGGCTATAACCTCTTGTGAGATGGAGTGGTTGCTTTTGAGTTCAGCAGAATCGACATACGTTAGAGGCAGGGCTGGCCCTGCGATTGGCAAGATCTCGAGGAGAGTGTTGTCATGAGTGCCGGTCCTGAGTCCGGTGACATGCCTGCTGCGCCGCCTGTGCCTCGCCTGGATGCGGTTTCCGATCTGGTCGAGTTCGCGGGCAGACTCTCGGCGTCTTCGGTGATTGTCCCCGGGGGGGACCGTCTCGAGGACCTTCAACTCGTCGAGGCGGCGCGCGATCACGGCATCATCAAGCGGATTATCCTGGTTGGGCACAAGGATCGACTCGGCGCCGCCGTGGGCGATTCCGGCATTCAGATCGATCCGGATGACATTGTCGCAGTGGACAACGACGATGAGATCGCTCGTGCGACCGTCGCCCATATCAAGCAGGGGGATGTGGATATCGTTCTGAAAGGGAACATCTCCACGCCCATTATCAATCGTCATATGCTTCCGCTGGCGGAGCGCTCGACGGTGACGCTGGCGTCCATTTTCGATGCGGCCGCCATCGCCGATGGTCGCCCCATGATCCTGACCGACGCCGGCGTTACTACGGTCTGCAATTTCCGTCGGATGATGGATCTGATCCGAAACGCCGTCGACGTGGCGCACCTGGTGATGGGATTCAAGCGCCCCCGCGTGGCGATCCTCTCAGCCAACGAG
>JANQFY010000483.1 GCA_028277585.1 Sedimentisphaerales bacterium | reverse complement strand
CGAACTGGCCGTGCTGTACGAATTGACAGGTTCGGCCGGCGCGGTGGCGCGGGCGGCCTGGCCCGTAACCGCCCTGGCGGTAGGGGCGGCCTTCGTGCTCTCGGGCGCTTCGGGCAAATGGTTCGGGACCGATGTTCAACTGGTTCCGGCCCGACCCGCATCGAGTCGCGCCGCCTGGATCGTACTGGGCGTGCTCTTGCTCGCGTCACTGGTGGCGCCCGTGTTTCTCCTGTTGGCGAACGTGTCGACGCTGGTGCCGTTTCGACAGTTCGTGACGCTCCATTCGGATGATTTGGGATGGTCGCTGGCCACGGCGGCGCTGGCGGCGGTCCTGGCCGGGGCGGTCGCGCTCAACGGCGTGTTTCTCGTCTCGCGAACGGGTTCGAACCGGGCGATGTCACTATGGCGTCACCTGTTCGTCGCGGCGATCTACCTCGCCATGTTCCTGCCCGCTTCGCTGATCGCCGTATCGCTCTTGCGGTTGCTCAGTGTCTCCGGGCTGACGGCGCTGCGCCGCAGTTGGCTGCTGGTCGCGGCCGGTCAGGCGTCGCGTTTCGGCGGGCTGGCGTTCATTCTGCTCTCGCTGACGCGCTACCGTGATCGGCAGGCGCTCTCGGAAATGGCGGCGCTGGACGGCGCTTCGCAGGTGCGGGCCTGGTGGCACGTGCACTTGCGGCGGACCTGGCCCGTCTGGGTCGCAACGTTTCTGCTCGTGACCATGTTCTGCTTGACCGAACTGGCTGCGACGATGGTCCTCTTGCCCGCGGGATTGCCCAATTTCGCCCAGCGCCTGCTGAACCAGATGCACTACGCCCGGGACCAGCAGGTGATCGCGTCCTGTCTGATTCTAGTGGGCCTGTTTGCTCTTCTAAGCGCGATCGCCGTGGCACTGCTGAACGCCGATCGCTGGCGCCGGACGCTGGCGATTTCTCTGATCTCACTGGCCGTCCTGGGGATCGCCGGCTGCGACGAGATCAGTCGATCCGAAGGGGAGCCGACCGTGCTCAGCGCGTTCGGTCGGACCGGAGGCGGCGCGGGGGAGTTCCTGTATCCCCGCGCGATCGATCTGGCCCCGGATGGTTCGGTGGTGGTCGTCGACAAGTCGGGACGCATCCAGCGACTCACCCGCGGGGGCGAGTGCCTCAAGGTCACCGAGATGCCCATCATCGAAGCGGGCAAGCCCACCGGCGTCAGTGTCCACGCCGACGGACGTCTCTTCGTGGCCGACACGCACTACCATCGTATCCTGATCTTCTCGCCGGAAGGGGAGGTCGCGGGCGAGTTCGGTCAGTATGGTCAGGAAGAGGGCTGCTTCATCTTTCCAACCGACGTGGCGTTTGCGCGTGATGGGCGGATCTTCGTCAGCGAGTACGGGGGGAACGACCGGATCAGCGTCTTCTCATCCGAGGGCGAATTCCTCATGACGTTCGGGACGCATGGGACCGACGAAGGGCAGTTCTCGCGCCCCTCGGCGCTCTGTTTGGACGAGTCCCGGGACCGGCTGTATGTCGCCGACGCCTGCAACCATCGGATCGCCATCTACAACCTGACCGGGCAACTGACCGGCTACATCGGCTCGATCGGACTCGAGCCGGGGCAGATGCGCTACCCTTACGACCTGGTCGTGCTCGATGACGGCACGCTGGTCGTCTGTGAGTTTGGGAATAATCGTATCCAGTTGTTCAGTCCTGAGGGTGATAGCCTGGCGGTGTACGGCCAGGCGGGACGGCAACTGGGGCAGCTCGCTTATCCATGGGCCGTGGCGGTCGACGCCCAGCGGCGAGCCTACGTTGTCGACGCGGGTAACAATCGTGTTCAGGTGTGGCAATTGTGAGTGACGCATACGGATTCTATTTCGGTCAGCCCTGGTGGCTCCTGGCGGCTCTGATCGTCGTTCCGGCGATCTGGCTGGCGCGCCGCAATCTCGTGTCACTGGGGGCGGCCCGCCGCACGATGGCGATCGTCTGTCGTGTGCTCGTCCTTCTGCTGCTGGTTCTCTTGCTCGCGCGGCCCATGCTGGTGCGCAAGAGTCGGCGCGCGACGGTGATCGCCGTGCTCGATCGCAGTCGCTCCATCCCGGTCGATCTGGCGGAAGCTTCGCTCGATTATCTCTCGACCGCGGCGGTCGACAAGCAGGGTGAGGACCAGTTCGCCGTGGTGGATATCGCCGAGGCGGCGAGTATCTCGAAATTGCCCTCAGGCGATACCGCGGTGCGGCGCCGCAACACGACGCTGGCGGGCGAGCAGAGTCGCCTGGACGGCGGCGTCGAGATGGCGATGGCGATCGCGCCGCCCGATACGGCGGTGCGTATTCTTCTAATCAGCGAAGGCAACGAGACCGAGGGCGATGTGAAGGAAGCGGCGCGGACCGCCGCGGCCAACAACATTCCCATCGACGTGCTGCCCATTCGCTATCGGTACGACAGCGAGGTCCTGTTCAAGCGGGTTGCGGCCCCGTCGCGGGCCCGCAGCGGCCAGACGATCGACTTGCGTTTCTTGCTCGACAGCACGGCCGACGTGGAGGGCAAGCTCCTGCTCTCTCTGAACGATCGGCCCATCGACCTGACGCCCGGAACGAGCGAGGTGGCGGTCCCGGTCTCTCTGAAGGCCGGTACGAATGTCAAGACGGTCTCCGTACCCGTTGGATCGCGGGGAATCCACAAATTCGAGGCGGTCTTCATCCCCAACAGTTCGGACGAGGATCGGATCAGTGAGAATAACCGCGCCAGCGCCATCACGTACGTCGCCGGGCCGGGCCATGTGCTGGTGGTCGACGAGGACGGCAAGGCCTCGGAGCAGTTGATCGAGGTCTTGCAGGGCACGGATATGGAGGTGCGGTACATCCCGGCCGCCGGCTTCCCCGACAACCTCGCGATGCTCATGGATACCGACGCCGTCATCCTGGCCAATACGTCGTGCAGCAGTTTCACGTTCGAGCAGCAGGAGATGATGTGCCGCTACGTCAACGACCTGGGCGGCGGGCTGGTCGTCGTGGGTGGGCCCAACGCCTTCGGCGCCGGCGGCTGGATCGGATCTCCCGTCGCGGACATTCTGCCCGTCGATCTGGACCCGCCGCAGAAGAAGCAGCTGCCCAAAGGCGCCTTGGTGTTGATCATGCACTCCTGCGAAATGGCCCAGGGCAACTACTGGGGCAAACGCGTTGCGACCTCGGCGGTCGGGACGCTGAGCCGGCTCGACCTGATGGGCATTCTCGCGTACGATTGGAAGGGAAACAACGATTGGGTCCGTCCACTGGGACCGGTGGGGGACAAGAACGCCGTGGTCGCGGCGATCGACCAGATGCAGATGGGAGATATGCCCAGCCTGCACACGCATCTCCAGTTGGCGTATGACGAGCTGAGCAAATGCGATGCGGTTCAGAAGCATGTGATCGTCATCAGCGATGGGGACCCTCAACCGCCCACGCCGCAACTGCTCAGCCAACTGGCGGCGTCCAAGATCACCTGTACGGGCGTTTGTGTTTTCCCCCATGCGCCCGGCAACAAGACGAGCCTGCAGAACATGGCGGCCGCGACGAACGGACGGTTCTACGATGTCACCGACCCGACGGCGCTGCCCCAGATCTTCATCAAGGAGGCACAGGTCGTCCGGCGCTCGATGATCATCGAGCAGACCTTCTCGCCACAGATGGTCTATGGGCTCAGCGAGACGGTCAAGGGGCTCTCCCCGGCGCTGCCGGCCCTGGATGGGTACGTCCTGACCGGACCCAAGGGGGGTCTGAACCAGATGGTGATGACCAGCCACGAAGCCGACCCGATCCTGGCGACTTGCCAGTCGGGGCTCGGCCGCTGCGTCGCCTTTACCAGCGCGGCCGACAGCCGGTGGGCCGGCCAGTGGCTCTCCTGGCCCGACTTCGACCGATTCTGGGAGCAGGTGGTCCGCTGGGCGGGCAAGCCCACACAATCGGCCGACTGCGAGATCTTCGCCGACGTGGAGGGCCAGAGTGTGGGGGTGAGCGTCGAGGCCTTCGACGATGAGGGCAAGTTCCTGCAGTTCCCCAACATCGAAGGGCAGATCCTGACGCCGGATATGAAGAGTACGCCGCTGCAACTGAGCCAGACCGGGCCGGGTCAATACGCCGGCCGGTTCGAGGCGCCGACTTCGGGCAGCTATATCGTCAACGTTCAGTATCGCAAGCTCGGCGCCGATCAGAGCGACCGGCTGGCGAACACGATCGTTACGATTCCGTTCGCGCCGGAATTCCGCGACCTGGCCGACAACGCCCCGTTGCTGGAGGAGGTCAGTCGCATGACGGGCGGGCGGATTCTCTCGGCCGACCCGAATCAAGCGGATCTGTATGACTATTCGGGGCTGAGTTTTCCCGAGACGAATTTGCCCTTGCTGCGCCCTCTGATGCTGATCTGGCTGGCGCTGTTCCTCTTCGACGTCGCGGTGCGCCGGGTCGTGCTCGATCTGCGGGCGGGCTATCGCCGCGTCAAGCGTTGGGTGCTCTCGGCCACGCGGCGGGCCGAGCGGGATGAGAGGATCTCGCGTCTGCAGGCCAGTCGGGCGAAGCTGCGCAAGCAATGGTCGGCGCGGAGCGCCGATACGGTGGTCTCGAAACACTACGAGGGCGCCGAGAATTATGAGGGTGAGTTAATCAGCGCCGCGCCCCGGAAAGAGTTCAAGGCGCCCGAGAAGCCCAAGGCCAAGGAACCCGAGAAGAAAGCGCCCGCGAGTGACGCGTCGCACATCGATCAGCTTCTGAAGGCGAAACGCAAGAAGACGCAGGGCGATGAGGATTAGAACGAGCCGTCGAAACGAAGACTGGCAGGAGAATAATGAAATGGCGATGAGTGAGAAAGAAGTCGAAGCCCAGTGTCACGAGTTCCGCGAGATGTTCGACGCGCTGCGCGAGCAGGTTGGCAAGGTGATCGTCGGGCACGAGGACATCGTGGACAATGTGTTGATCAGTCTGTTCGGCGGGGGGCACGTGCTGCTGGAGGGCGTCCCGGGCCTGGGCAAGACGCTGCTCGTGCGGACGCTGAGCAACGCGTTCTCGCTGCAGTTCCGGCGGATTCAGTTCACGCCCGACCTGATGCCCGCGGACATCATGGGCACCAACATCGTGGTTGAGGACCCGGGGACGGGGCACCGCGAGTTCCAGTTCCAGAAGGGCCCGATCTTCGGGCAGGTCATCCTGGCCGATGAGATCAACCGCGCGACGCCCAAGACGCAGTCGGCCATGCTCGAGGCGATGCAGGAGCATTCGGTCACGAGCGCCGGGCAGGTCCGCCCTTTGCCGAGTCCGTTCATGGTGCTGGCGACGCAGAACCCGATCGAGCAGGAGGGGACCTATCCGCTGCCCGAGGCGCAGTTGGACCGATTCTTCTTCAAACTGGTGGTGGGCTACAGCGATCGGCGGCAACTCAAGACGATTCTCGATCGCACCACGAGCGGCGAGGAGCCCAAGGCCGAGGCGGTCGCCGACGGCGAGAAGATCCTCTGGGCCCAGAAACTCGTACGCCGGGTCGTGATTGCCGACCACGTGCAGGACTATGCGATTCGCCTGGTTCTGGGGACGCACCCGGAAGGGGAGTTCGCGACGGAGATGACCAATCGGTTCGTACGCTTTGGCTCGTCCCCCCGCGGCGTCCAGGCACTGGTCCTGGCCGGCAAGGTTCGCGCCATGCTGAACGAGCGTTACCACGTGGGCTTTGACGACATCACCCAATCGGTGGCGCCGGCGCTGCGGCACCGTCTGTTGCTGAATTTCGAAGGTCAGGCCGAGGGAGTTCAGACCGACGACGTGCTGACCGACATCCTCGAGAACACGCCCCGGACCATGGAGAAGGAATCGGCCGCCTAGGCTCACTGAAACCCGGGCGGCGCGGCGGAAACGACTATGCCTGCGACCTCATCGACAATGCGGAAACTGACGCAACTGCTGGACCCGCAGTTCATGGCCCGGCTGGACTCGCTCGATGTCCTGAGCCGCAAGATCCTGCAGGGCAAGCTCCAGGGCGAGCGCCGGTCCAAACGGCGGGGCCAGAGCGTCGAATTCGCCGACCATCGGCCCTACGTCGTGGGCGACGACCTGCGTTTCGTGGACTGGAACGTCTATGGACGGCTCGACCAACTCTTCCTGAAGCTGTTCCTGGAGGAGCAGGACCTGACGATCCACATCCTGGCCGACGCCAGCGCCTCGATGGGGCTCGGTGAGCCGGCCAAGGCGCGGTTCATGAAGCGGCTGACCGCGGCGCTGGGCTATGTCAGTCTCGTCAACAACAATCGGCTCACGATCAGTCTGTTCGCCGACGGGCTGCGAACCCAGTTGGCCCATATGCGGGGACGCAACTACCTCTCCCAGATGGCCGAGCTGCTGGTGACGACCGAGTGCGACGGGTTCTCCGACTTCGAGAAGGCCTGTCGCGACGTCGCGGTCGGGCGAATCGGCTCGGGCATTACCATCGTGATTTCGGACTTCCTTTTCAAGCAGGGCTTCGACGCGGCGTTGCGTCGACTGGTCAGCCGCCGTCACGATCTGTACGTCGTTCAGGTGCTTTCGCCTCAGGAACTCGAGCCCAAGCTGGGCGGCGATCTGCGGCTGCTCGATATCGAGGACGGCGATATGGCCGAGATCACCGTCAGCTCGGCCTTGCTGAAATACTACAAGAAGAACCTCGCGGCCTACTGCAGTGAGTTGAACGATTTCTGCACGGGGCGGGGCGCCGTCTACATGCAGACGAATTCGGCCGACTCGGTCGAGTCGCTGGTCCTGAACTATCTGCGTCGGGTGCGCCTGCTGCGCTGAGCGCGGATGAGAGAGAATCGCTTATGCAATGGCTAACGCCTTTAGTTGGATTGAGTGCCGCGGCGGTGGCGGTCCCACTGCTGCTCTTGCTCTACTTCCTCAAGCTCAAGCGGCGCGAGCAGATCATCTCGAGCACGCTGCTCTGGAAGCGGGCGATCCAGGACCTGCAGGTCAACGCGCCGTTTCAGCGGTTGCGGCGGAACATCCTCCTGCTGCTGCAACTGCTCGCGCTGATCGCGATCCTGCTGGCGCTGGGCGGCCCGATCCTGGCGCTGCGTGAGGGGGCGGGACGGCGCTACGTCGTGCTGATCGACCGCTCGGCCAGCATGAACGCAACGGATGTGAGCCCGAATCGGCTGGCGGAGGCCAAGAAGCAGGCGCAAGTCTTCATCGAATCGCTGCGCGGCGGGGCGGTCTTTTCCCTGGCCGACACGGCCGACCATGCGATGGTGATCGCCTTCGACGATCACGCCAAGGTGATGTGCAATTTCACCTCCGACAAGCGACAGTTGGCTGCTGCGATCGAGGCCATTGACGCCGGCGACGGGATCTCCCGGCTGGGCGAGGCGGTGACGGTCGCCCAGGCGTTCGCTCAGGCGCCCGGCGTGGACGCCAGCATCCGGACCGCCGAGACGCCCGCGCAGTTGGTTCTCTTCAGCGATGGGCGCATCGCCGATCTGGAGACGATCGTCGTCGCGGCCGATGAGCTTCGGTTCCATCAGATCGGCGAGTCCGAGGATAACATCGCCATCACGGGGATGAAGGCGCGGCGCGCCTACGAACAGCCCGAAGAGGTGGAGGTCTTCGCGTCGCTGGCCAACTACGGGGCCGAGCCGGTGACGCGGGACATTCAACTGGGCATCAACGGGGACGTGCGAGCCGTGCGTTCGGTCACCATCCCGGCGCGGCAGGCCGGCACGGACGCCCAGGACGCCATGCCCGGCAAGGTGGCGGTCAACTTCTCGCTGAAACATGACGGGGAGGGCATTTTGGAGGTGCGACAACTGGGCGATGACGCGCTGGCGTGCGACAACGCCGCGTGGGGCATTCTGGAGCCGCCCGAACGGCTCTCAGTCCTGCTGGTCACCGAAGGCAACCCCGTGCTGGAATCGGCCCTGCGGGCCTGTCCGATCGCTCGGC
>JANQFY010000429.1 GCA_028277585.1 Sedimentisphaerales bacterium | reverse complement strand
GTCGCAGCCACCGGCGACGCGGTGGTCGTGTGGGATTTGGCGAAGGACATGACGTGGGTGGCCCGGCCTGACTGGGCGCATACCGAATCGATCCGCGGCCTGACAGCACAGCCGCTGGTGTTCCGGGGGGAGGTGCTGGGCGTCTTCGCTGTTTTCGAGCGCACGGCGGTGGTGATGGACGATCTGATCTGGTATCGCTGTCTCGCCGACCACGCCGCGGCCGCGATCGCCCACGCGCGGGCGTTCGCCGAGATCGACCGGCTCAAACGGCAACTTCAACTCGAAAACGAGTATCTGCGCCAGGAGGTGGCGACGGAGGGAGCGTTCGGGGAGATCATTGGTTCGAGCCCGGCCCTGCGCCATACCACGCGGCAGATCGAAGTCGTGGCCGAAACCGACGCCAATGTGTTGATCACGGGCGAGTCGGGTACGGGCAAGGAACTGGTGGCTCGTGAGATTCATCGCCGCAGCGCACGGTGCGACGGACCGATGATCAAGGTGAACTGTGCCGCCATCCCGCGCGACTTGTATGAGAGTGAGTTCTTCGGTCACGTCCAAGGTGCGTTCAGCGGCGCCGTACGCGATCGGGCCGGGCGGTTCGAAACAGCGGACGGGGGAACGCTGTTCCTCGACGAGGTGGGCGAGATCCCGCTCGATCTGCAAGGCAAGTTGCTCCGCGTGCTACAGGAAGGGACGTTCGAGCGCGTCGGTGAGGCCGACGCCCGACAGGTCGACGTACGCGTCATCGCCGCGACCAATCGCGACTTGCGTCAGGCACTCGAGGCACGTCAGTTTCGCGAGGACTTGTTCTATCGTCTCAACGTGTTCCCCATAGCCGTGGCCCCACTTCGACAACGCCGGGAGGATATCGCCGAACTCGCCGTGAGGTTTCTCGAGGACACGTGCCGGCGTATGCATCGCCCGTCGTTACGGCTGACCAAGAACACGATCGCGGCGCTGCGCCGCTATGACTGGCCCGGCAATGTGCGTGAGCTTCAGAATCTGATCGAGCGTGCTGTGATCACCTCGAGTGGACCCTTGCTCCAGCTTGAATTGCCGAGTTCGGCCGGCAGCGGGGAGGCGGCAGAGCCCCAGGTCGAATCAAGTGAGGATCGCATTCTCACGGATGCGGACATCCGGCAACTCGAACGAGAGAGCATTCTACGGGCTCTGAAAATGACGAACGGCAAGGTGTCGGGCCCGGATGGGGCAGCGGCCCTGCTGGGGATCAAACCCAGCACGCTGTCCTCGCGCATCAAAGCAATGAATATCCGCTGGGTCGCGCAGTGAACAGTACGGCAAAGCGCCAGCAGCGTCGGCGCCATCCTACGTCTCAAAGAGCTTTTCTACAAAGCAGACCGCAGACCTTCAATCCGCCCGCGGGACCAGGCGCCGTTTTCATTTGGCGGTTGAACAAGAACGTCGTATCATGTCGGACAGGCCCGGCAGCGTGTACCGGGTGAAGATCACGTTTGGAGCGTCAGTGCAAGCAAGGACATCACAATGACTCAGTTTTCCTCCTGCAACTCATCACACATCGGTCGGATCAATCGACGTCAGTTTCTCGCCGGAGCCGCCGCGACGGCCGCCTTCACCATCGTCCCGCGTCATGTGCTTGGTGGGCCGAAATACGTTGCGCCCAGCGAGAAAATTCGGCTGGCAATTATCGGTTGCGGCCACCAGGGCGGCGGAATCGGACGGCACATGGGCGGCAATAAGATGTCACGCGTCGTGGCGTTATGTGACGTCGCCATGGAGGACGGGCGGACCAAGGCGACCAATGAACGATTCCCCGACGCGTCCAAGTACCGCGATTTTCGACAGATGTTCGACAAGATGGGCGACGATATCGACGCGTGTACGATCGGCGTGCCCGATCATGCGCATTTCCCGATCGCGATGCTCGCCATGTCGCAGGGCAAGCATGTCTACGTCGAGAAACCTCTGGCCAACACGTTCGAAGAATGTGAGTTGATGATCGCTGCGGAGAAGAAGTACGGCGTGGCCTGCCAGATGGGCAACCAGGGGCATTCCGGGAACAATCCCATGCAGTTCAAGACCTGGGTCGAAGCCGGAGTGATCAAGAACGTCAAGCGAATCGACGCCTTCATGAATAGCGGTCGGCGCTGGCATGGTTGGGAGATCGACGGCTACCCCGAAGGCGAACCCTGCCCGCCCGGCATGGACTGGGACACATGGACCGGCACCGCCGAGATGCATCCCTACAGTCGCCGCTTCGATCCGGGCAACTGGCGCAGCTGGTACATCTATGGCAACGGCGCCTTCGGCGACTGGGGGCCGCACATCTTGGACACGGCCCACCGCTTCCTCCAGCTTGGTTTGCCCACCGAGATCGAGGCGGTCAAGCGCGAGGGGCCCAATGACTACATCTTCCCGCAGGCCTCAACCATCGCGTTCCGGTTCCCGGCCCGCAAGAACATGCCGGCCTGCGAAGTCACCTGGTATGACGGTACGCAGAACCCGCCGCCCCGGCCGGACTGTCTGGAACCGGAACGCAAGCTCAACCGACCGGGCAAGGTGATCTACGGCGAGGACCTGACGTTCCATGGCGGATCGCACGGCTCCACGCTGCGCGTCATCCCGGAGAGCAAGATGAAGGAACTCTCTTCCTCACTACCGAAGTGGCCCAGGCAATCGAGCCACCATGAGAACTTCCTGCTCGCTTGCCGCGGCGAGGAGAAAACGAACTCACCTTTCCATGTGTCCGGGGAATTGACGCAGGTGTTCATGCTCGGTGTGCTGGCGCAGCGTCTGGGCGGAACTCTCAAGTTCGATGCGAAGACCCGTCGCATCACCAACAACGATGTGGCCGACCGGATGCTCCGCACCCCGCCGCGCAAAGGTTGGGAGTCGTACTACAGACTCTAAGGGCCGTCGCCATTCGCGCGTCGGCGGACCATCAAAGGTATCCGGGCCCTCTCTCGTATTCGCGATGAGGGCCCGGTCCAGTTCCGTCGGGTGTGCCCCCCCCACCGACTCTGTACCAGACGAAGCAACGGTGTGCATTGCACACCCTGCGCCAACTCGTACATGAGCACGTCCGTGACATTGCGTGGACCCAGATCACGACCAGCATCCAACAGACCAGAAGAGGGACCGCCGACCTTCATTTCCCTGGACTGATTTCTCCCTTGAATGGCTGTCCCCGCCGGTGATATGATCGTGACATGGCTATAAAATCGAGATTCCTATCAGCGGTTCTTTGTTCTTGGTTACTTCTCGTCGTTCAGGCGTTCGCCGCCGAGCGGGTCGCGCTGTGGCCGGAAGGGAAGATCCCGAATTTCCAGGCCGGTCAGATCGCGGCGAGAACCGAGGAGGTGAAGGCGCCAGGATTCAAGCGGGCCGACCATGCGATGCCGTATCTCGACTGGTACGAACCGCCGGCTGAGAAAAACGGCGGATGCATGTTGCTCATTTCCGGCGGCGGTTACCACAATTGCTGCGACGGGGTGTGGATTGACCGGGTCGCGCAGAAGTTCACCGAACTCGGGTTCGTTTGCGCGAGCCTCACCTACCGTACGCCGCGCCCGCAAGGGTTGCCGATCTACCAGAGCGCGTGGGAGGATGGGCAACGCGCCGTCCGTCTCGTCCGCCACGATGCGAAGAGACGAGGATTCGCTCCGGAGAAGATCGGCGCGTTCGGGTTCTCCGCGGGCTCGCACCTGACGGTCCTGCTCGCGACGAGTGCGCTCACACCGGCCTACAGTCCGGTCGACGATCTCGACCAGCTTCCTTGCCACGTCAACTGGGCGGTGCCGATCTACACCGCCTATGCGCTGACGGACGGACTCACCGGCCCCAACACGCGCGAGGGCGACGCGATCGACGTGAAGCTCTCGGACGTGTTCAAGTTCGACGAGAAGACGTGTCCGATGGCGCTCTTCCATGGCGGGACGGATAGTTATTCGCCGAACGGCTCCACGCAGATCTACCGCCAGCTCCGCAGGATGAAGATCCCGGCCGAGATCCATCTCTTCGCAGACCGTCCCCATGGGTTCATGGGCGACCCGAACAAGGGCGAGGACGGCGCCGCTTACGACCACTGGATGGACCGTATCGCCGAGTTCATGCGCCAGATGAATTATGACGGGCGTCTCGGCGCTGAAGTCGATCTGATGTCCCGCTATCCGAACGACGAGGCGCGCGGCGCATACCGCAAGGAGCCGGTCTGGCCCGAAGGCAAGATGCCGGATGTGCAGACGAACCAGTGCGTGCCTTATCTCGAATGGCACATGCCGAAGGAACGCAAGACGAAGGCGATCCAGATCATCTATTCAGGCGGCGGCTATGGGGGCAACAATCCGGACGGATTCGAAGTCGCGCCGGCGCGGCGTTATCTGAACGAAAAGGGCATGACGGTTGTCACGATGAAATACCGCACGCCGCGTCCGCAGAGTGGGCTGGCCAAGCACACGACGGCGTGGCAAGATCTGCAGCGTAGCGTCCGCATCGTCCGCAGCCAGGCAGCGGCGCAGGGGCTCGACCCCGACCGCATCGGTATCATGGGCTCCTCGGCCGGCGGACATCTGACACTCATGGGTGCGACCAGCTCGAAACGCCGTTCCTATTGGCCGATCGACGACCTGGACAAGCTTCCCTGCAACGTGCAGTGGGCGGTCGCGATCTATCCGGCGTACGCGCTCACGGACGGCACGAATGCCCACAACACGACGGGCGGCAACGCGGACGATGCGCGGCTCGTCCCTGAGTTTTCGTTCGACGTCGCAACGTGTCCGATCCTGTTCATCCACGGCGACGCGGACGGTTGGGCGGCGATGAATTCGGTGAAATGCTGGGAGCAACTGCGCCGGATGGGAATCCAGTCCGATCTCCACACGCTCGCCGGACGCAATCACTGCTTCCAGAGGAAGGCCGCGCCGGGCACGGGCAGCTATACCTGGATGGGCCGCATTTGGGAATTCATGAACCACAAGGGTTTCAACAAGTAGAAAAGCAAACAGGGAAATCCGGGGACACTAAATCCGGGGACACTAGACTCAATTCACAACAGGAATAAGGCCGTAGCGACTGTCTTGGCAATCAAGTGTTTTTTGGTTTCCAGGTTTCATTTTTCTTGAGCATGATGTTCAAGGTCGTCAGGAGCTTTCTCATGGCGGCGA
>JANQFY010000246.1 GCA_028277585.1 Sedimentisphaerales bacterium | reverse complement strand
CCAGGGCGGCGTCGTCAGTTCCGAAGAGCCAGCCGACTGGGCGATTCCGCATCTCGACCTCGTGCACCATGGCCCGTACGCTCTGGTCCCCAATCCGGGACGCGGCCCGGCCATGGGGATTCCCATCCCGCTGCTGAACCTCGTCTACCACGACGCCATCCTGTTGCCCTGGTCGCTGGCTCGGGGCAGTTGGGGGATACCCGAGAAGGACCTCGGTTACTTGCACGGGCTGGCGAATGCGGGGCTGCCCTACGTCTCTCTGAATCCCGGCGCCGAGGAATTGCAGCGCGTCCGCACGATGAGCGCCCTGCACGAGCGTGTCGGACTGCTGGAGATGACCAACCACGAATTGCTCGATGATTCCGGCCGCAAGCAGCGCACCACCTTTGCCAATGGCACGAGAGTCACGATCGATCTCGACAAGGACGGCTTCGAGATCGCGCCGCCCCTGAAGGCAATCGATCGGCGCCGCGCAATGCAGTACTCGCCCCGCTCGGTTGACGACGCGCGGGCCTGGCAGAGCCGAGTCAGAAGCAGGCTCTCGGCGCTGCTCGGCATCGATGACCTGCTGCGCATGAAGCACACCATTGCGTTGAAACCCGAGGAGCTGTCGTCTGAAGAGCGGGATGGCTACCGTGTGCAACAACTCGAGATCCAATCAACAGCGGGCCGGCGGATCCGCGTCGTTGTCACGATCCCGACCGCGCACGAGGGGCCGCGTCCAGCCGTCGTCTGTATCGGTGGGCACGGCTCCAATCTGTACAGCCCCTATGGCACCGAAACCATCGCCAAAGACGGACAGAGAGCCAAGAGGGATTCCATCTACCGAGGCTTTGGCACCGCGCTGACAAAACGCGGCCACGTCACAATCTCGACGACCGTCAGCCAGCATGAAATCTACGAAAAGGGCCGCCTGCTTATGGCTGAGCGCCTCTGGGACGTGATGCGTTGTGTCGATTATCTCGAATCGCTGCCCAACGTCGACGCGTCGCGCATCGGCTGTGCGGGCCTGTCTCTGGGCGGGGAGATGACCATGTGGCTCGGCGCGATGGATGAGCGTATCGCCGCGACGCTCAGCGCTGGCTTTCTTACGACGATGGACCACATGGAGCAGGACCACTGCATGTGCTGGAAATTCGACGGACTCCGCGACGTGGTCGATTTCGCGGACATCTATTGCCTCGTGGCGCCGCGGGCCCTGCAATGTCAGAACGGCCTGCTGGAGCCGAAGAGTCAGTTCTACGTGCCGCTGGCCCGCCAGGCGCTGGCGGAGATCCGGCCGATCTACCAGGACCTGCAGCGGCCGGAGAATCTGCAACTCGATGTCCACGCCGAAGGGCACGTGATCGACCTGCCCGCCCTGCTCTATTTCTTCGAGAAACACCTCTAAGGGAGATTCCCATGAACAAGCTGTCGCGTCTCACGATGATCGCACTGATCGGTCTGTCGTTAGTCGTCTGCGCGTCGGACCACGCCAGCGCTCGATCGGACGACCCGCTGGACGCCTACAACGTCACGTGGGAGACGCCCAGCAAGGACCACAACGGCTCGATGCCTATCGGCAACGGCGACATCGGCATGAACGTCTGGGTCGACACCGATGGCGACCTCTGGCTCTTGCTGAGCAAGACGGACGCCTGGAGCGAGAACGCCCGTCTGCTCAAGCTCGGGCGTGTGCGAGTGAGGCTCGCGCCCAATCCGTTCGTCGAGGGGGCCCCGTTTCGGCAGACCCTGCGCTTGCGACAAGGCGAGATCGTTATCGAGGCGGGCGCCGGGGAAGAGGCCGTGACTCTGGCGATCTGGATCGACGCGCACAACCCGGTGATTCATGTCCAACTCGAAAGCGCCACCCCGCGGAGGCTGGAAGCGAAACTCGACGTCTGGCGCACCGCGAAGCGCGAGTTGACCGGCAAGGAACTCAACAGCGCTTATGGTCTGCAGGGCGCACCGTTTCCCGTCCACGTCCATCCTGACACGATCATCGAAGGGCAGAAGGACAGCATCGTCTGGCACCATCGCAACGAGAAATCGATCTGGGAGAACAACCTCCGGCACCAGGGGCTGGAAGGATTCATCAGCAAGTCAAGCGATCCGCTGCTGAACCGTACGTTCGGAGGGCGCATCGAGGGGCCCGGCCTGACGAACGAGGACGCGACGACTCTGAAATCATCGACAGCGCGCAAGCGACTGACGCTGGCGATCTATCCCCACTGCGCCCAGACCGAGTCGGCCCAGCAGTGGATCGAGCAATTGAATGACGGCGCGGCTCGTTGCAGAGCCCAAGACCTGAAGACAGCTCGTCGCAAGCATCGCGCCTGGTGGAAGGCATTCTGGAATCGCAGTTGGATTCGCGTGACTGGCTCGCCCGATCTGGAGATTCTCACGCGGGGCTATACACTGCAACGCTGGGTCACCGCCTGCGCGGGGCGCGGCGTGCATGCGATCAAGTTCAATGGCTCGATCTTCACCGTTGACGGGGCCGGCTTCGACGCCGACTACCGCGCCTGGGGCGGCCCCTACTGGTGGCAGAACACGCGGCTGCCCTACTGGCCAATGCTCGCCAGTGGGGATTTCGGTTTGATGGCGCCGCTGTTTGCCATGTACCAGGCCATGACGCCTTTGGCCGAGTACCGCACGCAGAGGTGGTTCGGCCATGACGGCGCGTTCATCGGCGAGACCATCTACTTCTGGGGCATGTACACCAACACGAACTACGGATGGAAACGCCCGGCGGAGATGCACATCAGCGAGTTGACCAACCGCTACATTCGCCGCGAGTACACGGCGTCGCCCGAGTTGATGGCGATGATGCTCGACTACTGCGCCTATACGGGCGACAAGTCGTTTCTGGACGACACGCTCCTGCCCATGAGCGATTCGCTATTGACCTTCTGGGACCAGCACTACGAGACCGACGCGGCCGGGCACATGCACATGTACCCGGGCCAGGCGCTGGAGACGTTGCAGGATGCGGAGAACCCGACGCCCGACGTCGCGGGACTGCATTGGGTGCTCAAGGGCTTGCTGGCGCTACCGCCGCAGGAAACTGGCTCGGTCCGCCGGCGGTTCTGGAAGCAACTGGCCCGCAAGGTCCCGCCCTTGCCCATGGGGGAGGGCGAGGGCAAGACGCACATCCTAGGCGCGGGCAAGGTCCACGGCGGGCGCGGTAATTCAGAGAACCCCGAACTGTACGCGATCTTCCCCTTCCGACTCTACGGCGTGGGCAAGGACGACCTTGAGACAGGGCGGCGGACCTTCGAGCGCCGACCCGTCAAGGGCAACCACGGCTGGCGCCAGGACGATACGCAAGCGGCGCTGCTGGGCCTGACGAAGACTGCCGCCGACTACCTCGTGGGTCGCGCCAAGAACAAGCACGCCGGCAGTCGCTTCGACGCCTTCTGGGGTCCGAACTTCGACTGGATACCCGACCAGACACACGGCGGCAACCTGATGATGACGCTGCAGACCATGCTGCTGCAGGCCGACGGAGGCAAGATCAGGCTCTTTCCAGCCTGGCCCAAAGAATGGGACGTCGACTTCAGACTCCACGCCCCGCAACGGACCACCGTCGAAGGCCGCCTCAAGAATGGCAAACTCGTCAACCTGAATGTCACTCCCAAGTCCCGCCGGAAGGACGTCACCGTCATGGGATCCAATTGAGGTCGTAGCCGACACCGTTCGCTGGCCAAGCGTTTCGTTTGACTTCGCTAAGAGCTTGCCCTGAGCATCGCCGAAGGGACAGGCTATGCCCGCCTTAATGGGTCGGGCGGGGACACACGACCCTGCATCTTGATTGTCTCGTGCCGGGGTGTGGGTGGCCACCCTCGTTGCGGTCCGGCATGATCCTGCGATCCGGGCCTTCCATCAGCGACTGATCCAGAACGGGAAGACCCTAATGACCGCCCTGATCGCCCCCATGAGGAAACTGCCGACGACCCTCAACAGCATGATCAAGAAGACTGGAACCTGGAACGCAGAATCCACTTGACTATCAAGACGGGCGCGACAGGGCCGCTTAGCGAACTACAGACAATTGAGATGCGCCCCTGGTAGTCACGAGAATTCACAGACACCTAGTTGGCCGTCCAGGTCTTGCGACAGTCTATGGGGGCAGCGATGTAGTTCGTATCCGAGCGCGCCAGGAACGCCTCGCAACTGAGGGACGAATTCGATGCACACGGGGTCCAGGGCAGCGAGGCTACCTGGTAGTCCGTCCCTACGAAGAAATCGTACAGTTTCTGTCGTCCCGCGGGGTCGTTCGACTCGAACACAATCAGCGGTCGGCACTGGTCAATGGTGTCGACGGCCCCTTGCACGACGCGATGCTCATTCCCTTCCGTGTCAATCTTGATCAGCATCCGACCCCCATTGAATCGGCTGGCGTAGCTGTCCAGTTTGCGCAGGGGAACACGCTCGGCTCGCAGATCATGTTGTTGTTCCAGTTGGCTCTGCACCTCAGGGTCGACCGAGCCCAACCAAGTTTCCTTCTCCGGGAACTTGATCTCCACCTCACCCTCCTCGGCGCCCAGCGCCACAGGCTCCAGGTCATACTCCACACGATTGAGTGTACACACATCCCGGAAGTACTCGTGACAAGTGGGATTGGGCTCAAAGGTGATTGTCTTCACATCCTGGGTGAGAAAGAGCAGCGAATGGGTCCCATAATTGGCTCCAATATCGACGAAGATATCCGGCCTCTTCGAACTCGCCAGCAGGTGGGCATAGGTCTTCTTGACGCCAATGTCGTGCCCCACGATGGAGACCGCCGTATCCCAATCTTGCCAGGCGCGATCGGAGGTGATGGGCATCAGCACCTCCTTGTCGCCGAAGCGGACCCGCCATGTTCCATCAACCAGGTTCGATGTGACACCTCGGAACATCCTTGCGAAGTACCGGTGAAAGACTATTCGCTGTTCGTAGGTCAGCTTGAGATAGCGATCGTTCAGCAGTTTTCTGGTGAAAGAACGCCTCATCAGTGATCTCATGGTAGCACGAGACAGGGCTCGTGTGATTCTGTTGTCGATAGCTCGTCGTAACATGGCTATCCTCCTGGAATTCCGCTTCGAACAGTCCCTCTGCGTCCTACGAACGGGTCCTTTGCACCGCAAGTGCGCCGTTCAGCCGAGCGTTCTGCCGTTGAGTGGAGAATCGGGGACCGACTTGCCCACCCTGCCAGGACCTGGGCGAAAACCTCCCTGTGCTCACCTAAGTCGCAATTCTCTCTCCGAGGTGGGAAACCAACTCCCAATGTGCTCAAGGTTCAATTCGGCTGAATCTGCTGCTGACTTTAGGGGATCGGGGCGAGTGGTCTCGGCCTCGGACCATTAGGGTCGCATCTCGATTATTCATTGAACTGTGTAGAGCAGGCCGTCGCCGTGCATGGTGGACGGCAAGGGATTCGTCGGCGTTGAGGCCGGAAGCGATTGCGCGATACGCAGCACGCACGACGCATCACGCGCTGTCTATCCGAAGGTGACGAGGAAAACGCCGGTTACGGCGGCAGCGATGGCAATGAGTTTGGCCGGCGTGATCTTCTCTTTGAGGAACAGCGCGGCGAAGAGAAAGACGAAGACATTGCTCGTCTGGTTCAGGGCCGCGGCGGTGGACGCCTGCGTATATTTCATGCCGGCGATCCACAGGACCATCGCGACGTAGGCGCCCAGAAACGAGCCCAGGACGGTGTACTTCCAACTGTGGGCCGTCAGCAGCGTCCTGAGGATCGGGTCCTTGCGCCGGCGGATCAGGAGTTGGACGTACAGGACCAGACACCCGCCCATCAGGCGGATCTCCGTGGCCCACAGCAAGGGCGAGCGGTCGAGGATGGGCTTGACCATCACGATCGCGATCGCCATCAGCGCCATGGCTAGCGCCCCCCACACCGCTCCGCGTACGAGATCGCCCCGCGGGACCGTGCCGCGACCCCGAACACCGGTCGCCGTCAGGACGGCCGAGATGATCATCAGCACACCAACGATCTGTAGCCAGCCCAACCGCTCGCTGAGGAACGTAACGGACAGCAGAATGATGAAGGGGCTGTACAGGCAGTCGACGATCGCGGACAGGCCCGCGCCGAGTAGGTTCAAGCTCTTGAAGAACAGCGAATCCGCGACAGCAACGCCGACAGCGCCGCTGAGAAACAGCAGCGCGTAGTCCCGGGCCGGGGCTGGGTGAAAGAGGGAGTCGCCCCAGAGGTACAGCGTGGGGACCAGCAGCAGCATCGCCAGGGTGCTCTTGAAGGTATTCAGCGCGACCGGGCGCACGAATTCGCCGCTCTTCTTGAAGAGGATGACCGAGAAGGCCCAGACCAACGCGGTCGCCAGGGCGCAGAGTTCGCCAAGATGCGTAATCATGATCTCCTGAAGATCGGTCACCATGTCTGCCGGACGCCTATGGACACGCCAGTCCAGAGCCGGTTGCTGCGCCAGACTACGCGGTTTCGGCATCGCAATCAAGAGATCAACTGCCCGCACGTCGGCGCGGGCGTTTCGGAACGGCGATGCAGAAATCACCTGGAAACCCCCTGGTCGCGCCGGTACAATTGCGGGGAACGTTGGATTCGTGAACAGACCGAGCGTATAGACAGCACAATCGGGAGAAACTCACAATGACATCCACTCACTTTCGAACCCTCCTTGCCGTGACCCTTCTCATGCTGGCGACCGCCGCGACCGCCAAGCCCGAGGTCGAACTCAAGCAAAAGGCCAACGCCATCGATGTCCTCGTCGACGGCGAACTGCTGACCAGCTACATCCACGGAATCGACCCGGCCCAGCCGATGGCGGCCGAGGGCATTCTGCTGACCAAGCCCGTGCTGTATCCGCTGCGCACGCCGGCCGGCATCACGGTCACCCGGGGCTGGCCCTTCGAGAAGATCAGGGGCGAGAAGCAGGACCATCCGCACCACATCGGCTTGTACTTCACGTACGACCAGATCAATGGCAACAACTTCTGGAACAACAGCAAGCAGCCGTTGCCCGCCATCAAGCACGTCGGCGTGGAACTGACTAGCGACCGCCAGGGCCGACCCGCGCTGGCGACCGCCATGGTATGGACGGGCAAGGGCAACACCCCCCTGCTGACCGAACGACGTCTGACCAGCTTCACGCCCGGCGCCGACCAGCACATCATCGACATCGATATCGAATTGCAGGCGATCGCCGACGAGGTCAAGTTCGGTGACACCAAGGAAGGGATGTTCGCGATCCGCCTGGCCCAGTGGCTCACTGAGAACACCGATTCACGCTTCGGGCTCGGCACGGGCGCGTATCTGAGCTGCAACGGCGACGAGAAGGAGCGCGGCGTCTGGGGCAAGCGCGCCGAGTGGGTCCGGATCGAGGGCAACAAGGACGGCAAGACGGTCGGCATCGCCATCCTGAACCACCCGAGCAGCACGAACTATCCGACCTACTGGCACGCCCGGGGCTACGGGGCGTTCTCAGCCAACCCGCTGGGCCAGTACGCGTTCCAGAGGTCGCACAAGGTCGAGAACCCGAAGCCCTTCGGCCTGACCCTCAAGCGGAACGAGAAGGCCCCCTTCAAGTTCCGGGTCATCCTCTACGACGGCCCGCGCACGAAGCAACAGCTCGACGACGCCTTCAAGCAATACGCTCAGTGAGCCACGACCTCATTTGGCCCGGCATGTTCGACAAGCATTACTACCAACTCACATCTTGACAACCGAGCGCAAGCCCCCATAATTGGCAGTGAGGTTGGTGAGCCATCAACTTGCGGGACAGAAGTGGGATGCTTGACGTGAGAGAATCACGAGGTGCGAAGACCGAGGAAGCAAATCGTGTGCGTACAATGTCCCCGTTGATCAACCACCCGCAATCGGAACAGGTATGCCGTGAGAGGTATGCGTCGGGTTAAGGTCTCAAACTGGGGCAGCACGATGAGCACCAGGGAGAATGTGAAGATCGCATCCGAGATCTTCGACGAGTACGGGGCCAGCATCCAGAATATGCTACGATGTCACGGGCTCAGCGAACAGGATGCAGAGGATATCTACCAGAACATCTTTGTGGCCCTAGTGCGACATCCGCCGTCGCATGACAAGTCGTTGTCAGCCTACCTGAAGACTGTAGTCAGAAACCATGTGAGGGATTTCTACCGACGGGCACTGAGTCGACGCGGTTTTGTCGAAAGGTATGCCAGCCTTCAGAAAGCCGTCGTTGCCAGCAAAGAAAGTGGAGATGGATTCGATCGAATGGAACAGGAGCACCAAGTAATGGAACTGCTTGAGGACGCGTTGCCACCCTACATGGCACAGGTTCTGATCGAGAGATATAGACACGGCGAGAACATTGATCGAATCGCCTCGAAGTTGGGTGTTGAGAAAAGAAGTGTCTCTCGCTACTGCTGTACAGGGCTGCAGCGTCTTAGACATCTGCTGGACCGCCGACACAGTTAGTGCCGAAAGGACTGTAGCGAAACACGTTGAGGACCAGTCAATCACGGACCGGCCTTGGTCAACGCGGCGACTGTCGGATCCTGGCAATAGCGTTCGCGGTTACGGTAGACTTGCATACGTCTCTGGATCTGCTCCGCCAGCCCCTCCCTCCTCTGCGCCACCGCTAGGCTGAAAGCGTTCTTCGCCGTCTCGACAGCCGGCTGAAACTGGTCGTTGGCCGCGTACGCTGCCGCCAGCCTGTCGAGGATGACGACATCGGAATCGCCCTTGTCCTGAGCCACACGTTCGATCAACTCAATGGCTTCCGTAGGAGCAACAAGATTCGGATCGGGATGCGTTGCCAGTATCCAGGCGAGATAGAGCGAAGCATCGTGGAAATCGGGGCAATCGCGGGCGAGCGTGCGCAGAGAGTCGATGCCAGGACGTGTGTGGCCTGTCTGAACCAGGGTTCGCCCCAGATTGAAATGAGCCCGCGAGCCGCGGACCGGATCAGGAGCAAACTTCGTGGAAAGTCTGAAATGCGCGATGGCCTCCGGTATCCTCCCTTCGTAGAAGAGGGCCACTCCCAAGGCGTTGTGGGCCTTATACTCGTACGGGTTCATGGTAAGCATGTGCCGACAAAGAGTCTCCGTATCACGCCATTTCGACAGGTAGCTTCTCAGGCAGCGCGCCTCTGCCACGCCAACGATGAGAAAGACGGCGGCTAACAGCCACCGCAAGAACGGTATTCTGTGGCTCTCGATCCGGTGAAGCAGCCATGCACAGCACGCGGCCAACAGGATGATGATACCCCAAGACGGTAGATACAAGAATCTGTTCGCGGCAACGTCATCCGAGAATCCAACAATCTGCATCGTGGGGAGGATAGCCAGAAAGAACATGAGGAAACTGACAGCCACGGCACGAGTCCAGCGGAGCGACACCGTCAGCAAGGCGATGCCAAGGATCGTAGCTGTAACGGCCGGAAAGACCTCTGGATGCAGCAAAGCGAAAGGCTCTGGGTACGGATAGAAGGGAGACAAAGAGACCGGCCAGAAGACCGTCTTCAGATAGAACGCAATGTTGTGACCGAAGATCAGCGGCACGCGCCACAAGCCATGCTCTGTAGGGAGGTACACCGCTGCGCTGCGGCTCTGAGATGCGTACGTCACCAGAGCAGAGATTGCGCAAATCACCAGGAAGGGCACCTTGTCAACGATGGCTCGGCGGACCCCCGGGAATCGTTTCAGGGGCCAGATATCCAGGAGAACCATGAGGATCGGCAGCATCACGGCCGTGGGCTTACACAACAGAGCCAGGGCATACGTCATGACGCTGAGCGCAAAGAAGCGGCGTTGACCCTTCTCGGCGTGGAGGAGATAGCAGATCAGCGACCAGAGAGAGAAGAAACTGGCCAGCAACGTCTTGCGCTCGCTCATCCAGGCAACCGTTTCGGCCGTCACAGGATGAATGCCGAACATAAGCCCCAAGATGGCAGCGGCCCATGGACTACGGAAGAGAAGATAGAGTGACACGCTCAGCAGGAGCGTATTGGCCACATGAAGGGCAAGAGACGTGCGATGGAGCGCGTATACGTCCTCCAATTGGCCTCTCAAGGCATGGTCCAGCATTAGCGAAAGCATCGTCAATGGCTGGTAGTAGCCTTGTACGCTAGACGGATCGAGTACCTCCGTGAAGAAGCGTTTGGCCGACTCCAGTCCACCAGCTTGCACCAGAGGGTTCTCGATCACATACTGCCTGTCGTCCAGGAACTCGGCGCTACACTTGAGAACCGGCAGGTGGACGGCCAGCGTTACAACCGCCACGATGGCCATCAAATGAAAGAGCTTAGGCGATCGGGAGTCACCGCTGATGCGCGTTTCTTGATAGACCCCGGATCTCTGGCGAGATTCGACCCCATCCGGCGCCTGTCGCATGCCGCATCTCATCATGATTCTTGATCATCTTCCTGTCGATGCTTCACCCACTCGTACCAGCCCCCTCTGAAGACGGAGACCCTCCGGTAACCATCACTGGCGAGTCGCGCCGCTATCTGGCCGGCGAATCCGCAACGGGAGCTCTGGCAATACACCACGATCGGTGCCTCCAGCGGTATTTCCGTGGTGACCTCCTCATAGCGGGTTTCGTTGACATCGACTGGAATGCTCATCGCCCCGGGCACGCAGCCTGCCTCGTAGTCCCTGCTGAATCGGGAGTCCACGAAGACGGCACCGTCGGCCAGCAGAGACCGGGCGCGCGGTAATCCTATGTGCGGGAGAAAATCGCTGGAATGGGCTTTCTGCACGGATGTGGTGCCTTTCCAATTGGCAATCATCCCCATGTCCGCCAGGACATGGTATCCCAAGGCGCCTGCCAAGGCGATGCCCCCGAGCGTCGCGACTTGGGTTCCAGACAGGCAAAGCTCGTTCTGTCGTGAACACCAGGATGAAACGAGACGCGTACGTTTCGCCCCTTGGACCAGAACAACGATCCCAAGGGCCGCCAGAGACCACCCTATGAACCTGATACGTCCGGGCGCGACAACCTGCGCGACGTCTATGGGGTGGGATGACAGAAGCACGCCGCTTCCTCTCCAAACGGGGGCTATATCACATAGAGGAACCCGGCGCAAATCCGGCGCGTCGAAGAGAACCGCTTTGTCACCCTCCATTCCCAGAAACAAGACGTAGTGATCATAGATGGGGTCTTTGAGGCTATTCTTTACGTGTAGGATGCTGCAGTAGCGAGACGCCTTGAGATCGGCAAGCGTAAGCTTCTCCACCGGCTCACCATACAGACCGAAGTCTTGGGCCGCCCTTTTGAGCTCAGAAAAAGCGCTACCCCTTCCGGATCCGAGATACTCCGGCTTCAGCAATTCCGTGAAACGGACCCCTTTACCCGAAGCACGCAACGCGGCATAGATACAGTAAAGACCGCAATGGTTCCGCGTCTTCGTCGCCAGTCCATTATCGCTCGCGGCGATGACCTCGTCCAGCTCCGCTTCCGATGGGACGCAGGGATCATGTGCCGTTGTGGAAGGCCTCATGACCGAGACCGTCATCCCTCTTTCCGTAAGCTCGGTGATATACTCATCCACAACACTATCTGTGGCTCGAACGACGGGCCAATTGACCGCCGGACGCGGCTTGCCATCGATCCACCGTCGTCTGAGGAAGTGAGGCGTGTCCTCTTCCAATACCACGACCCCATTGCGGGCCTGCGGTACAAAAACCTCAGCAAATGCCGCATCGTCGCTCCCGCATTCTATTTCCAAACGCCTGTGGGATAGAGTGCTCGCCATGCGGTCACCATTCTCATAGGTCCGGGTCAACTGCCAGCGGCCCTCGACAGGAAACCAAACACCATGCAATTCCTCGAGAATGACGTCATGAAGGATGAACTCAATCTGGGCGATCCGAGATCCGCGACCAAACGCGCTCGATACCGACCTGGAGAGAAAGATGTCCGTAGCGCTCCTGGTCACCTGGGCCCGACAGATATTGTAGCCCTGGGCCGGATCGAACCATATTTTGTAGCTGCCTCTGCCTGGGATGTCCGCTTCTATGACATGGCACAGACTTCCGTTCACGTCAGCACGGTGAATGCGAGAAAGGGACTGGTGCTCGCGTAGAATCGTTAGAATACTCTCGTGATCTCCGAAAGTGTAACCCTCCAGCGCATGCCCAGGATACTCGTGTTGGAGAATACTCTCGCCCGACTGAGAATCGCGGTCAAGTAGGGATACATAGCAATACTGGTCGTCGCTACTGTCCTCCTCGTTCTCGCTGATATCGTACCGAGCCTTTCCATCCCACAGATACTGGTGTCGAAGCCTGAGAGTGTTGGTCTTCCGTTCATCCGCATCGGATACGAGGCGATATCCTTCTTTGAACAGGCTGACCAACCCGCCCCTCTTGTAGAGTCTGCTGCGAGCGACGAGCTGGTCGACCTTGTCGGACCGGTTATCAGTGAACTCGAGCTGAGTTTCGCTGCGGATATAGCAGTAACTCTGCCCCTCAATTGTTGCCTCGTATCGGTCAAGAACACCTGAGACCGTGGTCACCTCATTGGGTTCCGAGTATGACTCGCGGGCCACACACAAGGACAGTAAGATCAGAAGAACTCTTCCGTGCACAACCAAGCCTCGTTAGCTGCGGTGTGAGGAGCGAAGTACGAACGCTAACCAACGTCGCACGTGATAGCCTCAGGGGATCTCTGGGGAGGGTTCGCATCCCACTCACGTGTTCGCGCAACTAACAGCGCTAACCACGCGGTACAGGCGCTGCGTTCCTCAACAGAAGCCCCAGTGGGTAGAGGACCCACAACTCGATTACGCGGGACCTCAGTCCCCGTTCAAGCAATCCGAAGCGACGCGATAAGTCCACGTCACAGGCGCCGTACACTCGGGCGCGGGCCCCGAACATGCGTACGCTATTTCGATAGCACAGTACAATGGATAGTCGCCCTGCTGTCCGAAGTACCCAATGTACCGCGTACCAGAACAGGACGCATGTATTGACGAACACGACCTGGGAGTGTGAACCCAACATGTCTTATACGCGCACTCCGGTAAGCCTCCACGGATCGCTAGCTGAGCTGATGGTCTCATGCTGGCCGGAGCGATACCGACCCACACAACCAGGAGGCCCAAGAGCAGTGGCCACAGCGCGGTGAGATTCTGCCTTTTCATAGACGTCTCCTTTCGCATGCTGAATCCGTTAGTCCCGTTTCCCAGAGGCTGCCCGCACATGGCTTGTTAAGGCGGGTCCGCAAGCAGACAGCCCTGGATATATACGGTAACGCGGCTGAAGACTCGTGGTTGATGCGCAGACTTCGTTTTTTTTTGAGATGCCGCGACTGCGAGATTTCTTGTAGCCCTTACGAGGTGGACATCAACACAGAGGCGCCATCTGCGTTGTAGTTGAAGGGGGCTTTGAGTGTAGGGCCTTCGCCAGGGCTCCATCTATCTCAAGATTGGATGAAGGAAGATCACAATGCTACGTCGCATTCGATCTGTGGTAACACGTGTGTCCCCGGTGGCCCTGCTGCTGACTCGAGTGGGTCTCGGTTGTGTGTTCCTGTCGAGCAGCCTTCCCAAACTCCGCCAGCCGTTTGACTTCCTGGGAAGTGTCTATGATTACCAGCTCGTCGGCCCTCACCTAGGCTTTGTCGTCGCTGCGGTGCTCCCGTGGGCCGAGTTGATCGTCGGCATCGCCCTTATCGCAGGTATCTTCACGCGGGGGGCATTGTTGCTCAGCGCCGCTATGGCCGCGATGTTTGCCTTCGCGGCCGCAGTGGCTCTGCGTTACGGCCTTGCAATCAGTTGTGGTTGTTTCAGCACGTCGGGGGGCAATATGGTGAGCTTCATGACGCTGATCCGCGCAATTGCGATCTTGCTGGCTAGCCTCGGGGCATACGTCGCGGTGCTCCGCGGCTGGCCGGATCCTTCGCCTTCGGCTCCTAAGAAACTGACTCGCCAGATTGGGTAGAGACGATGACATAACCCATTTGTCTAGCTCGCCTCTGGAGCATCTTGAGTCGGTACTTGTGGTATTGGTGTTCGTAAGCCTTCTGGCCCTGGTCGACATACTCCATGGCGTATTTCAGCATCCGATAGGTCAGGGCCACCAGTTTGCGGGCCGTCGCCGCGATCGCCTTCGGCGAGCCGACTTCCTGTTTGCGTGAAGGTGGGAGGCGTGTGTCGTGGGCGGGGTTGCGCCATTGGCACTCGCTGATGTCCATCTGGGCGGCCCAGGCCGGCAAGCACGTCTACGTGGAAAAACCGATGAGTCACGACATCGCCGAGGGCCACGTCGCTGTCGAGGCGCAGAAGAAGTACGGCGTGGTCATTCAGCACGGCACACAGAGCCGCAGCAAGGCGCGGAACGCGGGCCTGCACGATCTGATCCGGTCCGGCAAGTTCGGCAAGATGAAGATCTCCTACGGCTACTGCTGCAAGCCGCGCGGCAGCATCGGATTCGAGAGCCCCTCGGCCCCGCCGGCCAACCTCGACTGGAACCTCTGGCGCGGCCCGGCGATCATCGATCAGTACCACGCCAACTACGTCCACTACGACTGGCACTGGTTCTGGGAGACGGGCAATGGCGACATGAACAACCAGGGCACCCACCAGCTCGACATGGCCTACTGGGCCCTGGACGAGGGTCTGACCCATCCGATCCGCGCCATGGCGGTCGGGGGGCGCTTCCAGTGGAACGACCAGGGGGAAACCCCAATACGATGTTCGGCATGGCCGAGTACCCCAACGGGCAGTACGTCTTCTTCAACGTCCGCAACGTCAACTACGAGGGGTACCAACGCCAGGTCGAGAACGAATACTACTTCGAAGACGGCGGCAAGATCGTCCGCGGCAAGTACTACCCGGCCGGCAGTGACAAGGGCGAGTCCATCGACATCCCCGAAGGCAACGTCACGCCGGGCGGCGAATGGGGCAGCTTCGTCGCGGCCTGCCGCGCGGGCGACCCAAGCATGGCCAACGGCAACGTCATCGACGCCCATCGCGGCTGCATGCTGGGCCACCTGATGAACAACTCCTATCGGCTGGGCCAGGCGGTTCCGTTCAACGCCGCGGCCGGCCGGTTCGGCGACAACCGCGACGCCTACGAGCACTTCATGAAGCTCCACGGAATCATGAAGGACGGCGTCGGTCTGCCCGAGGACGGCACCGAGTACGTCGTCGGACCCTGGTTGACCTTCGATCCGAAGACCGAGCGCCATACGGGCGAGTTCGCCACCGAGGCAAACGAACTGCTCAAAGACGCCAACCGCCCCGGCTTCCAGATCCCGGATCCTCGGAAGGTCTAGACAGCCAACTGTCACACATCCCAACGACAAACAAGAACCGCCGGCAGAAGTCGGCGGTTCTTTTCGTTTAGGTGCGCGGAATTGGCGGGGGAAGTTCTGTGTCTGGCAAGGTCCAGCGCCTTGCCAACCGCGCTATGTGCTATCCCAGCCCCAGATTCGGGGGCCGGCTACGGCAGTTGTATGCCGAGGTTGCCCACCCATTGTTCGAAGACGGGGTCGCCACCGCTGAACCATTGCATCCCCAAGGGCTCGAGGGAATTCCAGCCGACGGGCTCCGGCGCACTGACGGGCACGGGCGGCACAGCAGGGGCGGGCGAACCGATCGTCCCGGGCGGGTTCAGCCACCCGAAGGACCCGACCCAACTCGGGATTCCGCCCATGACGGGGACGCTGATCGGTTCGGGCCCACTGACCGGCGCCGGCGCAGCGACGGGGTCCGGCGGGCTCACGGGCGCGGGCGAACTGGGCATCTCGGGCGGACCAACCGGAATCGGCGGGCCGACCAACGTGGTCTTGGGAATCGGCGGACTCTCGATCGGGTAGAAACGCCCCCACGCGACCGTACAGACCACCAGTACGAGCACCAGTATCCAGGCATGTCTCTTCATGCGTGCACCTCCTTGTGTGCGTGTACCGATATCGTCAACACCCTCTCCAGAGGGGTTCATCGCCTCATGGACTCCAGGGAACCAGCGCTCGCCGCGTGCGTGCCGGCGCCGAAGACACAACCTCCCTGCATGTCCGGCCCGCACCGTAGATCATGCTCCTCCGAAAGCGGATAAATTGATACCACATTTTGCACTATTTGTCAAGAGAAAAAGCCCTCTACGGGGCGTGTACGTGCGTTTCGCGTTTGGGGGCGGATCCGCTGGGGGCGCACGGGAGTCTGTCATCTCGACCGGAAGCCTGCCGCCAGGCGGGCTGCAGTGGAGAGATCTGCGCCCGCCAATGAAGTCGCCTACAAGTCCTGCGGAGATCTCTCCATGTGGGCTTCGCCCGTAGTCGAGATGACAGACCGCGACCACACCGCAGAGTTGATGTCACGCATTATGTCACCGGTGACGTACACCCGTCGATCAACGTGTCACGCGCCTTGACAGAGCCCGGCGGGCCCGATATAATAGTGACATTCGATTCGTAGCGTGCGGAATCACCCGTTATTGACGATTTGGAAGAGGAAGGTGACTATGCAGAAGTCATGGCTTCTCGGAACCTGTGCAGTAGTAATGGCCTTGTCCGCGACGGCGTGGGCCGGCCCGGTGGGCGTGGCGTTTGACCCGATCAGCAAGAGCGCCCTCGTCAACAACAGCTTCACCCTGGACATCGGCACGGCACTCTTCGACAGCGCCGCCGACAATGTCAATGGCTTCGAGTTCTACTTCTCGTTCGATCCGACCGTTCTCAGTCTGGACGATGTGGTTTTCGGCACCGCGATCAATGAGGGCAACAGCAGCAACTCGGCTCAGAGCTGGCACGTCACGGGCGGTCAGGCCGAGATCAGTGAGATCGATCTGGTCTCCAACGCCCTGCCCAGTCAGCCGGGCGCGTTCACGCTCGCGACCCTGCATTTCACCCCGATCGCCGTCGGGAGCACACCTCTGACCTTCGACCCCCAGCGGAGCATTGTCATCGGTCCGACCGAGATGCAGCCGCTCTTCGACAACGGCACGGTCACGGTCCAGGCGTCCGGCGGGGACGACACTCCCCTGCCGACAGTGCCCGCGCCGACCGCTCTATCGCTGCTGGTTTTTGGCCTGGCGGGCCTGAAGCTGCGCCGCCGACAGCAACGCGGCTAGGATCGATTCCGGCCAATGCATCGGTGGGGCAAGCCCCACCCTACGGACCGCCGGCACCGCGCCGCGTTAGAAATCGGTGTCGGGTTCGGTGATATCGAGCGGCTGGATCCAGGCGTTGCGGTAGAGCACTTCATGGCCCTCGCACTGAAGCTTGAGCCCGCCGGGGACATCGGTGATGCCCTTGCCCCCCTGGTTGCCCCCGTCGAGACCTGAGTTCGCGCCGCCCCAGACTT
>JANQFY010000230.1 GCA_028277585.1 Sedimentisphaerales bacterium | reverse complement strand
CTCGGCGGTCATCGTCCCCTTGAACTTGCACAGCATCATGGGCTTGTCGGGCAAGCCTGCCATGGGTTGTGTCTCATTGGTCCCAGTCCGGACAAGGAGTTCGTCTGTAATTCTGCGCGAGTTCATCTTGGCGGCATGTCGCAGTTTCAGGCGGTCATTGCATGTCAGTTTGGTGTCCGTCAGCGTATAGAGCAGAATCTCCGTCTCGGTCCCAGCCGTGGCGGTCAGCGCCAGCGGGTACACCGGATCATTTGCATCGAACGTCAACACCAGCGGAGCCGCCAGTCCTTCGGCCGACGTCGAGCTCTCATCCGCCTTTGCCTCGGGGCGGATCTTGGCCGTGACAAAACACCACCCCCGCGCGACATAGTCAGCAAGAGCCGCTGCGTCTTCCTCGTTGAAGGCGAAGTCGTTGTCCTTCAGCCATGCCATCACCGGTTCGGCGCTATCGCCTCGAATCACCTTCACGCTGTATATCCCGACATCTTCTGATTTGACGATTTCCAGACCCTCGCGATGTCCAGAGAGCGGGGGCATGAACACAGTGCCGACAAGAAACGCCAGGACGGTGAGAAGGATAGCATACGCCAGTCGTCGACGACGTTGTTTCTTGGAGTGGTGGCCACCGGACGAACGAAGAACCAGAATCGCGGCGCTGCTCAGCAGCAGGGCAAACGTAGGCAACAAGAAGTAGATGGAAACATGACGCACCTTTGGACTGGTTCGCAGGGAAGCTGTGAGGAAGAGCCCCCAAGCCACGTCAGCATCCATGCTCGCCAACCCGGGAACGCTCGGGACGGGGACAACCCAACCCAATGTCTCTTCGGGGCTTGGCGCGCTGACGTCGTACCGACTCTGGACGACCAAGGTTTCGGTACCTTCATCGTGAATCAGTAAGGCCCGCTGATAGGGAATATCGGGTGGGACCTTGTCCAACAGTCGAAAAACCTTTCCATCGGCGTGAGCCTGTGTCACCGCCAGTCCCACTAGGATCCATACAAGGATGCCCGTCTGTTTCATTCGCATTGCGTATCCCGCTATTCGTATCCACTGCATGCCCGTGTTCTCTGTCTCTGTCTTGACGTTAGTATACCATTCGGTGGCCGGCGATGCCATCCTCCGCCGTCGGAATTGACGCTGGGAAGTGGCGGGAGTATACTGCCGGACGCTTGGCAAGAACTTGGTTCCATTCGACTCGTACGCGCGAAGGGAGAACGTCATGAACGCCTGCAATCAGACCCTCAACCGATTCTTCTGGCTCTTCCTGTTGATCCTCTCGATTCTTGGCGCGGTTTCCAGTCAGGCGGCGTCGCGCCAGTACGCCCCGGCGCGGCGGGTGGACATCACGCACGTGACCATCGACGTGACGCCCGATTTCGAGTCACGCACCGTGACCGGGACCACGACTATTCGCTTCGTGCCCATCGCCAAGTTGCTGACGGAACTGAAGCTGGACGCCGTCGATCTCGATGTGACATCGGTCGAGTCGGAGCCCGACATCGCGGGCTATTCGACGACCGACGAAGCCATCACGATCACGTTTAGTCCCCCCATTCTGCCGGGTGAGGAGCGGACGATCAGGGTGACGTATACGGCCGAACCGCGCCAGGGAATGTACTTTCGCACGCCCGAGTTGGGCTATCCGGTCGAAGACATACACCTGTTCACCCAAGGCGAAACGCACGAGGCGCGGCACTGGTACCCGAATTTCGACTATCCGAACGAGCGGTTCAGTTCCGAAGTCATCTGCCATGTACCCGAGGCGATGACCGTGCTTTCGAACGGCCGGCTCGTCTCTGAGAAGACCGATCCGGAAACGGGCCTGAAAGCCGTCCATTGGCTCCAGGAGAAGCCCCACGTCAACTATCTCGTCGCGCTGGTCGCCGGCATGTTCGAGAAGGTCGAGGCCCAGTACCAAGACGTTCCGCTGGCTTTCTACACGGTGCCTTCGAAGATCCAGTGGGCGCAGAACTCCTTCAAGGACACGGCCGATATGATGGCTTTCTTCGAAGAAGAGATTGGCGTGCCGTACCCTTGGGACAAGTACGATCAGGTGACGGTCTCCGACTTCGTTGCCGGCGGCATGGAGAACACGACGCTGACCATTCTGGGCGACGGCACCCTCTTCACCGAGGCCACCGAGAACATCCGTTCGAGCCAGGGGCTGGTCGCGCACGAACTGGCCCACCAATGGTTCGGCGATTACGTCACCTGCAAGGACTGGAGTCATCTCTGGCTCAACGAAGGCTTCGCGACCTACTATGACGGCCTGTATGACGGGCACAAGAACGGGCGCGACTCGATGTTGTACGGGCTGTACACAACGGCGCGGCAGGTCGTCTCTCGCGACGCCAAGGCCAAGCCCGTTGTCGATCGCAGCTACGCCCACGCCGATGAGCAATTCAATTACCGCACCTATGGCAAAGCCGGCTGGGTTCTGCACATGCTGCGCAGCCAACTGGGCGAACGGCTCTATCGCCGCGTGGTCCGGACCTATCTGGAGCGACATGCCCTGGGTGTGGTCGTAACCGAGGACTTCCGTTCGATCGTCGAGGAGCTGTCGGGCCGGCCCTTCGATCGGTTCTTCGATCAATGGCTCTATCACGCCGGCTGCCCCGAGCTGGAGGTGTCCTACGAATGGCAGGAGGCCGACAAGCTGGCCAAAGTCACTGTCCGGCAGACCCAGAAGGCCGGTGACGATGCCGTGCCGTTCCATCTGCCCACGAAGGTGCGGTTCTGGTTCGACGGCTGGCCGATCGATCGTGACATCGACATCGACAGTCTGCATCACGATTTCTACTTCGCCCTGCGGGCCGAGCCGGAGATCGTCCGTTTCGACCCCGAACTGACGCTGCTGGCCAAGGTGACATTCAACAAGCCCAAGAAGATGCTCTATGCCCAGCTTGAGAACAAGGTCGATGTGGTCGGGCGCTTGCGGGCGGCCGATGCGTTGGAGAAGAAGAAGGACAAGCAGACCGTTGCGAAGCTCAAGGACGCGCTGAACGGCGATCCGTTCTACGCGGTCCGGCGCAGTGCCGCCATCGCGTTGAGTCGTATTCGCACCGACGAGGCCTTTGCGGCGCTGACCGATTCGAGGGATCAGAGTGACGCCCGCGTGCGATTGGCGATGGTCGAGTTGATTGGCGATTTCTATCGCGATGAGAGTTTCGCGATCAGTCAGGACGTCATTGCCAACGAGAAGAACCCCGCCATTGTGGCTGCGGCCCTTCTCAATATCGGGCGCTACCATGGGCCGCAGACACGAGAAATCGTTTCCGAGTACCTTCGCTCGACGTCGTATGAGAACGAACTGGCCGCGGCAGCGGTCCGGGCGATTCGCCGGTTGGAGGATCCGTTCTTCATCGACGATCTGATGGCGATGCTCGCCGCGGCCGACGAGCCCACGTCACGGCACGTCATCTGGGGGTTGCCCACGCTGGCCCGCATCGCCCGCAACGAGGACGATCGCACGGAAGTGCGCGAATTCCTGGCTGGCTATGTGAATCATCCTTACCGGTACGTCGCCGGCGGCGCGATCAGCGCGCTGGGGACGCTGGGCGATCCGAAGGCGATTCCGCTCATCGAGACCTTCCGGGGTTCCGAGCCGCGCGATTGGCTCGAACGCCGGGCCGAGCGCGCCCTCGAGACGCTACGCGAGAAGAAGCCGTTCGTGCCCGAAGAGATCGTCGAACTGCGCAAACTCGTCGACGAACTCAAGCAGGAGACCACGAAGCTCAAAGAAGAACTCGAGACCATGAAGAAGCACGCCGACGCCAAGGTCCCGGCTTCCTCAGAAGGTACCGAGTCCAACTGACCTGCGGCTCCCGGGCGTCTATCTCTGGCAGATGCCGAATGAACCGACGCCGCGCGGACGGTGCTGCGCGGCTCGTTCGGGGCGGCAATATGAAGGTGTCCTATTTCAAATGCGGAGGTATCTATGAGAAGCATTGCTATTGTATGGGTTTCACTGTTTCTGGCAACAGCCTGTGTCGCAAGCACGGATCTTCCGGAGTTCCCCTTTGTGTGCACGTCGGGCGACGCAGCGCTCAGGATCATGCCGGACGGGGCGGCCATCTCATTCAAACTGTCCTGCTTCGATGCCGACTCGGAGCAGGGGATGAAAGCCCTGGAGGCGCAGGCCGGGCAGATCGTTCGGATCATGGACGAGTTCAGCATCGCCACCGAAAATGCTAAGGCCTTCGCCGTGACGAAGTCGGAGATACGCGAAGAGATCGGGGAATGGCAGAAAGGCGAGATCATCGGCTACCGACTCGAGCAACGTTTCACATTCAGGCTCAAGGGCCTGGATACCTATCAGAAGATCGCCCAGCGGCTGGTCAAAACCGACAACGTAGTCGATGTCAGTGTCGACTTCACCCTCACGGACAGAGGGAAAAGGGAGCAGGAACTCGTTCAGAAGGCCATTGCCAATGCACGCGAGAACGCTGAGCGCATCGCCCGGGGCGCCGGCGCCCGGCTGGGTGCTGTGCATGCCCTGTCCGACGTTGACCTGCGGGACCTGAGCCGGCATTTTCTACGCACCACGAGCGTCGGAACAGGGGCGGTTTCGAGACGGTCGGCCTCGCGTGGCAGGGGCGCTTCTGTCGTGGATACGTCCGCGGTACTCCGGGAGATCTCGAAGCCGTCCCCGATTACCCTGCAGGCCTCGATCCGGGTTCTGTACAGGATTAAGCCCGGCGACCCCTCCTGACATCGAAGCCGCGCGGCGTTGATCTTTTCGCCCGCTTGGGCGTTCGTAGGACCGGAGACTGATGAGCATTTCGTGTCTACGCCCATTGAGAACACTGATTACATGGATCGAGGGGAGCCCGCGTTCGAGACGATGTCTCAAGATAGCGGCTGGGCTTCTGCTCGCCGGGCTTCTGCTGTCGGGACTTATCCTGGGCCCCTTTGGCGTAGGCGCTTACCTCGGCGGCCTGCTCAACCGTTCTCCGTTCGGCACGGCACTTGTCGCTCTGGCGGGCTGGTCGTACCTTCTCGTTCATGGAGTGAGGAAACTTCTGGCCTCGCGAGGGGCAATCGGTAGCGGAACCAGTAAGGTCGTCGTGTTCTGGGCGGTGGTGGTCGGATGCATCGTGGCTTCCTTCATCTTGCACTCGGTTGGCGTCTATCCCGCGTGGATGCCGCGATTTGCCCGTGGCTTCGAAAGACGCCTGCAAACCCGGACCGATATTGATGCGATTCGGGCCTGGCTCCATGCCCTTGATCCCAACGATTACGCGGATGAACGGCCGGGGTCATTCGTGGAGGTGCTGGATCGAGCGGATCAGCCGCAGGATATTGCCCGCCTCCGCGCGAGGGTGTGGCTTGAGCTGGACGAAGCGGGGCGGCCCAAGGTGCGTCTTGCATGGGACGCCAGCAAGCTTGGCTCTTGGGGCCTGGTGATTGGAGATGAGAGGATGGAGACGCCCGCATCCGATCACTCCATGTACGGTGAACGATGTCTTCAATTGCGTCCCGGTGTGTATTTCTGGGAGCGCGAGGGGTGATCGGCTTGACGAAACGGTTGAGAAGGCGTGAATAACCCATGGGGCTCGGGAGTCTGTAAGAATAGTGGCAGTTGTTCAGATGTCCCTATTCGGCGAGCAAGGGAGGTCCCATGGATCGATCGCGGTGGGTGTCGTTGGGTTTCGTGGTTTTGTATGTAGTAGTTTGCGCGCTAGCGCTGGTCCGAGCGGACGGCGGGGCGGCCGCGCCGCGGGGCGAGGGTTTCCACGCTGAGGCGGTCGGTTTCGTCCTACTGCTTCTGGGCTTCGTCTGTATCTGGTGGTCCGAGGCGCTGGGCGGCGCCCTCGGGATGGGCCGGGGCGCCTGGAATCCGAAGCCGTCCTCGGAAGGCGCCGTGACCCTGCTCGGCTGGATCTTCATGGCCCTGGCCGTCGCGGTTCCCGTCGTCGGTCGCCTCCGCGGCGGTTGAACAGCCGGAAACAGTGCTTTCGCAGGCGCCCACAGAACTGTAGGATGGACTTTGGCCCGCGCGGTGTCTCGTTCCCGCAGGTGGCACGGAGTGGAGAAGCATGCTGACTCTAACGATACTCGCTCAGGTCCTCTTGCTCGTCGAGTCCGTCGTTCTTTCGGCGATGGTCACGGTCCGGACCCGCAGCGTCGTCAAGGGGACGCTTTGCCTGTACGGCCTGTCGCTTCTCTGGGTGCTGCTGTTCGCCTATCTCGCGCCGTGGGGCTTGCCCCAGGTGATGGAGGTCGATCTGCAGGAGATTGATGAGGTCTTCCCCACGCATATTCGCGTCTTTCCCGTTTTGCTGCTGGGATGGATTCCCGCCTTTGTGGTCGCTTCGCTTATGCACCTGGCAGCTACGGTGGCAAACGACTTCCTCCCCACGCCTGACATGCGGACCTCGGCTAATTCCCTCAAGCGCTGTCTGGCGCGTGTTTTTGTTGGTCTGACCCGGAGCCTGCGTCGCAGATTGACGCCGGCCCGTGACAGGCCCTACCCGAAATGGGTCGGCGTGGTGCTTGGCCTTGTGTTGTCCGGATCTGCCCACTTCCTTTCCGGGCGGAAACGCGCGGGGCTTCTCTGGTACGCTACGTTCTTGGTCTGCAACCTGGTGGGCATCGTTCTACTTCTGCTCACTGGACGCTGGGCCCTGTTCAGTGTCTATGGCGTATGGCTGGTCGGGGTTGGGCTCTGGCTGGTCATGCTGGTGAAGTCCTACCGACCCGCCCGGCGGATCGGTTGGCACGGCTGGCTGGCCCTTATTTGCGTTTCTGTCTGCCTCAACGCCGTGACCAAGTCAGCAGCGCGCCTGGCGGTTCATCCCTTCAGTATTCCCTCGGGCGCCATGGCGCCGACAATCGTCGCTGGCGACTACGTGACGGCCGAGAAGATGACCTACAGATTCCGAGAGCCGCGACGGGGCGAGATCGTGGTCTTCCGAACGGACGGAATCGAGCGCTTACGGGCGGGCCAGTACTTCACGTTTCGCGTGGTGGGTCTGCCCGGCGAACGCATCAGTATCGATCCGCCGCATTTGGTGATCGATGGCAAGAAGGTTACCGATCCGCCAATCTTCGAATCGATCGCTTCGGGGCAGGGCGGGTACGGCGGATACGTACCCAGTAGACAAGGGTACCTGGACACGAAGGGATCGGAATTCGTCTTGGGTGAGGATCAGTACTTCGTTATCGGTGACGACGCGGTGGACGCATATGACAGCCGCTACTGGGGCGCCGTCCCCAGAGAGAACATCATCGGACGCGTCACGCGCATCTACTGGCCCCTCGACCGCATCGGCGCCCTGGAAGGCAAGTGGTAGGAGATTGGATGATGGCGACGTCATGGGAACAGGAGCGGGATGAGTTGGTTGCGGCGTTCCGGAAGGATGCCTGGACGTTGGAGAAATGGACTCGGCAGCCGGCTCTGGTCGCTAGGGACGGGAGGACGATTGCTTTCTATCATGGTCAGCAATACGACCCGGAGAAGTACGATCTCGTGCCCGACGGCTGGGGGCACGATCACTGTGAACTCTGCTTCAAGACGATCACCGATTTCACCCGGGATGACGGCAGGGCGCCGGTTGTCGATGAGGGGTACACCAACGGCGACAGTTGGATCTGCTGTGCATGCTATCATAAGTACCTGGAGGGCAGGCTGGAGTCGTGATGACGAGGGGGGCGGCGCTCAAACGGGAGACGCCGTGTAACACCGCGGCGCCTCGCGCGATGATAGAAGGGCAGTAGGATATGGAACGACCGACGTTGCGTACGATTCCGCGGTTGTACTATCTGATGACGCCCGCGTTCATCCTGCTGGACTACGCGGCCGGGGTGAACGTTCGCACCGCGGCGCTGGATGGGATGCCGCTGCAGAAGAACCTCTACTATGGATTCTGTGTTCTATGTGGTGTCATCGTATTCGTCGCGCCGCGCGCCTCGGCGGTGGTCGCGATCTTTGAGAGCATCATCATTGTCCTGATCACGATGCTGAGCATGCTGCGGCCCATCATCGAGGCCCTGGAGCAGGTCGCCAATCTCGAGGGTGACTGGAGGGCGGCCGAGACGATCGGTTTCGAGGGCGGTACGAACGTGCTGATGGCCACGATGATCGCCGTCATTGCCTTTCGATCTGCCCTGGCCGCCGTAGCCGCCGTCAGTGACAAAGCCGCTCGCGGCGAGGATCACGCGGCAAGCCGCAGGGGCAATTGAGTGACGCGGAGCGACGGGACATAGTGTGAAATGGTAGGTGCCCATGGAGCGACCAAAGCCTGCTGCGATTTCGCGGTGGTACTATGTGATGACGCCCGTCTTCATCCTGCTGGACTACGCCGTCGGGATCAATATCCGTATCGCGGCTCTGGACGCGACGCCCGGCCGCAAGGCTCTGTACTATGGGTTCTGTGTCCTGTGCGGCGTCACGGTGCTGCTGCGGCCGCGCGTCTCGATGATCGTCGCGACCGTCGAGAGTTCGGTTATTCTCTATCTCACCCTGGCGGGCCTGCTCATGCCGTACCTGGTGGTCACGCGCTCGGCCGATCTGACCGGCGACTGGCCTCTGGTCGAGGCGTTCGATCTGAAGACCGCCATCAATCTGGTCATCGTCGGGATCATCGCCGTGTTGGCCTTCCGAGCCAACGTCAAGGCTCTGACCGGTCACGACGTGATTCACAATCCCTAGCTTGGTCGAGAAAGTCTGTGACGATGAGTATCTTTGGCGTCATCGGCTTTGTCCCGCTATACTGGGTCTGGCGGATCATTCGTCGTCTCGACGCGAATCGGTAGGACAGTCACTTGGACGCGGGCAACCTGGCCCCAGTCCCTGATGGGAGATATGCATGACATTTCGTAATCTTGCGCTGCTGGTGGCCGGTCTTCTTCTTTCGTTGGTGGTCACAATGATCGTTGTGGGCGTGGCGCAGGCGTTAGGGCTGGACGAGACCCCGGGCTTCGATTTCGTCATGATGCTCATAATGCTTGGCGGTCCTTTCGGATTCTATTTCGGCGTCAAGGCGGCCAAAGCTCGGAAACGCTCCAAAGCGGCGCAAACGAAGGGGCTCGAGCTATCGACCGAATCGGATGAGGACCTTCGACAGCGTCTGACAGTCTTTCCCGCCTTCTCGCGACCGTTCGGAAAGATGGCGGCGGATCGATTCCACATTGCCAGGGACGGTGTAGATGTCACGATCTTCGACCATTTCTACACGACTATGGCCAATGTCCCAGGTGTGTTGCTCCTTCTCGCCTGGCAATACGTATGGATGGCCCTACGGTGTCGCTCTGAGACGGCGGTTCTGTGTCGATGCAAGGGTATGATCTTTCCTCAGTTCTCCCTGCACGCGCGGAAGATCGTTCGCCGGGAGCAAGGCGTGTTCGAGCAATCTCCTGGTGAGGAGGTGCTGATGCCGCCGGAATTCTTCAAGAAGTACTCCCTGCGTGGTTTCTCGACGGATCGGATTCGCCCGTTGTTCACCCCGGAGCTGGTTTCCTACTACCTCCAGCAGAAGGGGCTTCACACCGAGGCGACAGGGAACCTGCTCATTGTCTATCGCCCGCATCGCCAGGTGGGCGCCGAGGACTTGATGCCCGCCGTCGACGAGGCGATCATGCTGGTGAGACGCTTCAGGGCCGCCATGTCAGTGTCGTGAGAGGTGTTGCGAGAGAGGGGACATCCAGATCTGCGGCAATCGTCTATTGCCTGAACCGGGGCGGTTCGTTATCGTAGTGTCCTTTTCAGAAGGCCAACTCTCAGGAGATGTGTATGACAGACAGTACGTCGGAGCAGAAGGGCAGTTTGGCGGTTTGGCTGCAGGCGGTGCGGGCGTTTTCGTTTCCTGCTTCGATCGTTCCGGTGGCGGTCGGGACGGTCCTGGCGGCCCATTCGGATGGCCCCGTCGCCTGGTGGCTGATCCCGTTCATTGCGGTCGCGTCGGTCCTGATGCAGGCCGGGACGAACCTCGTCAGCGACTTCTTCGACTACGCCAAGGGGGTGGACAAGGACTACACCTACGGCTCCAGCGGGGTCCTGACGGCGGGGTTGCTCAGCCCGGTGCAGGTCTTTGTCGGGGGACTTGCGGCGTTTGCCGTCGCGTGCGGGATCGGTTTGCTGTTCATCGCCCTGCGCGGCTGGCCCATCCTGGGCCTGGGTGTGCTGGGTCTACTGGGCGGGTTCTTCTACACCGCCCGACCCGTTGGGTACAAGTACATCGCCCTCGGTGATGCGCTGGTCTTCATGCTGATGGGCCCCCTGATGGTGATCGGCACGTACTTCGTCCTGACCGATTCCTACAGCCATTCCGTGCTGATCGCCAGCCTGCCCGTCGGGTGTCTGGTTGCGGCGATCTTGCACGCCAACAACATGCGGGACATCCAGCACGACCGCGACGCGCAGGTCCGAACGGTCGCCAATCTGCTGGGTCACGATCTTTCGCGGATGGAATACTACGTCCTGGTCGGCGGGGCGTACGTCGCCGTGCTGGGGATGATCGCCGGTGGTCTGGTCAGCCCCTGGGGGTTGCTCGTCTTCGCGACGGCGCCGCTGGCGGTCAAGAACTTCCGCCGCGTGGTCCACAGCCAACCTCAACAGCCTGAGACGATCGCGACACTCGACGTGCAAACCGCCCAGTTGCACCTGGCGTTCGGCTTGCTCTTCTCGCTGGCGATCCTGCTCGGAGCGTTGCTCTGATGAAGACTGTCTGGGCATTGTGTGTGCTCGCCGCCGGGCTATGGCTCGCGATGTTCTCGCCCTGGACGCGGGACGCCGTCCCGTTCTGGCCCGCGATGGCGTTCTCCTCGGGCGTGCTGGCGCTCAGCGGACTCTGGGTCAATCGCAAGTCACTGGGCGAGGTCTTCCAACTGCGGTGCTGGCACCTCCCGCTGGGACTGATCTCTGCTTTCGTGCTCTACTTGATGTTCTGGATCGGGCACGAGATCGCGACGTTGATTCTGCCGTTCGCCTCGGACCAGGTGACCTTAGTTTACCGCACGCGGAGCCAGGCCGAACTGAGGACGATCGCGCTGCTGTTGTTCTTCTGGGTGGGGCCAGCCGAGGAGATCTTCTGGCGCGCCTACGTCCAGCGCCGTTTCGGCGAGCGCTTCGGCCCGTTCAAGGGCCTGCTCGTCACCGCCGCGATTTACACGCTCGTGCACATCTGGTCGTTCAACCTCATGTTGCTCGCCGCAGCCGCGCTATGTGGGCTCTTCTGGGGCGCACTCTTCTGGCGCTGTCGCTCCGTCTGGCCCGCCCTGATCAGCCACGCCGTCTGGGACGTCACGATCTTCGTCATCTGGCCCATCAGCTAGTGCAGGTCTCTAGTGTTCTGCCGCGATTGATCTGATGCCTGGCGCCCCGGGTGGCATCGTCAAGGCCGTGAGCCTTGGCGATGGTTCACGGGGAATCAACGACGACCATCGCCAAGCTGCGCTTGACGCTGCCACACAAACCCATCATCTGACAAGCGACAAGACACTAGCGGTCCACGGGGAACCGGGGTCGGGCCGGTTTCTCGGGCGGGTCCTGCTCGATCTTCTTCATCAGGACCTCGACGCCCTTCATCAATTGTGCGTCGTAGCCGCGTGACATCTCCACCGGATCGAGATCGACCTCGATGTCGGGGTGGACGCCCACGTTCTCGACGACCCACTCGCCCTCGGGATTGTAGATCCGATAGTCCGGGGCGGTCAGCCCGCCGCCGTCGATCAGGCGGATGAACATGGAGACGCCGACCAGGCCGCCCCAGGTGCGGGTGCCGATGACCGGCCCGAGCTTCTTCTGCTGGAACTCCATGGGCAGCATGTCGCCGCCGGAGCCGGCTTGGCGGTTCGTCAGCAGGGCCATGTGCGCTTGCGTGACAACGCTGGGCGACGTCTGGTCCGCCGAGTAGCGCCGCGTCCAGAAGGCCAGCGGGGTCTTCGCCAGACGCTGCAGGAAGATGTCGGGATCGAGCCCGCCGCCGTTGTAGCGCCCGTCGATGATCAGGCCCTTCTTCTTCGTCTGGCTGTAGAAGTACTTGGGGAACTCGCGCGACGAGCCTTGATACGTGTCGGGCAGGTGCAGGTAGCCGATCATCCCATCCGATGCACGCTCGACCACCTTGCGGTTGTGCTCGACCCAGGCGCGGTAGCGGAGTGTCCTTTCGCTGCCGCTGGGAACGACGGTAATCTCACGCGATCCCTCCGTTTCGGGGCGGTCGTTGACCCGCAGTGTCACCTGCTTGCCGCTGAGGCCCTGGAAGAACCCATACAAATTCTCCCTGGTCGTGACGTCGCGTCCGTTGACGGCGAGCAGGTAGTCGCCCTCGTTGATGTCCAAGCCGGGTTTCGCCAGTGGGGGCATCACGCCGAGCGTCCAGTCCGCCACCCGCAGGATCCGGGCGATGCGATAGCGTCCCGCGGCCGCGTCGATCTCCCAATCGGCGCCGAGCAGACCCGTGCTGAGACCTCTGCTCTTGCGACGGTTGTCCCCGCCGTAGACGTAGGTGTGCGACGTGTTCAGTTCGCCGATCATCTCACCGATGATGAAACGCAGGTCCTGGCGACACGAGGCGTGGGGGACCAGGCGGGCGTACTTCTCCTTGACCGCTTGCCAGTCGAGCCCGTGCATGCCCGACTCATAGTAGAAGTCGCGTTCCATGCGCCAGGCCTCGTTGTAGATCTGCCGCCATTCGGCGACGGGGTCGTGCCAGAGCTTCACGTCGGAGAGACTGACGGATTTGCCCCCGGAGTCCTTCGCGCCGGCGTCGATGATCCCAACGCTCTGACCCTTGCGGTAGGCGATGTGCTTGCCGTCGGCCGAGACGTCGTATGAATTGATCCCCTTGATGACGGTGTGCGATTCCCGATCCTCGAACGAGAATGCGTGCAAATCCATCGAGCCAACGGCGCGGTACTCGAACCGATTGAAATCGCCCGACGGGGCGTCGAGGTAGAAGAGCTTCTTGTCGTTGGTTGCGAGGCGTCGATAATTGCCCCGCCCGACGGGCAGCGCTTCGATGCGCTCGGCGATCCCGTCGAAATCGATCTTCATCTCGGACTCTTCGTCATCGCAGTCCTCTTCGTCTTCGGCGTCCTCGCCATCCTCAGTGTCTTCGTCTTCCTCCTCCTTTGCCTCCTCTGACTCGTCCTCCTCCTCCTCGATCTCTTCCTCGTCACTGAGCAAGGACATAATAGGCTCGCCATCGGCCTGCAGGGTCACGGCGTAGAGGCCCGCGACTTTCTTGTAGACCAGTTCCCATTCGAAGTCGCAGTAGGTCGGGTTGAAGCGGCGGTTGGAGATGAAGAACAGGTGCTTGCCGTCCTGGGCAAAGACGGGTCCGAAGTCGTTGAACAAGCCGCCGCTGACGCAATGGCTGCGCCCCGTCTCGAGCGAGTGGATGTAGACCCGGGAGACCAGATCCGCGTCGATCTTGGAGTAGGTCAGATAGCGACTGTCGGCCGACCAGGTGTAGTCGTGGATGGGCTTGAGATCGATCCCGACGTCCGTCGGTTCTGAAGCGGAGCGGTCCACCTCCGTGACCTTGCCCGACTCGACGTCGACAGTGTAGAACGCCAGCGTCTGGTCGGCAAAGGCGATCTTCGTGCTGTCGGGCGAGAAGCGCAACGTGTGGCGATACCCGTCGGCGTGCTGCGTCAGTTGAATCACCTTCTCCTGGCCCAGCGGGTCGACCAGGTGGATGGCGTACTCGCCGCTCGCATCGGAGAAGTACGCGATGGTCTTGCCGTCGGGCGACCAGACAGCGTCCTTCTCTCGCGCGCCGCTGCTCTGGGTCAGATTACGGGTGGGACCATCCTTCTTGGGGACGGTGAAGACGTCGCCCCGGGCGACGAGGACGACGCGCTTGCCCGAAGGTGAGCAGGCGACGTGAGTGACATCGTTCGAGACGTCTTTGAGGTAAGGACGGCGTTCCGGTGCGTCGGTCCGGATCTCGATCGCCAGCGCCCGATTCGAGCCGGTCTTGGTGTCGAGTACCCAAAGCTGGCCACCGACCTCGTAGACGATCTGGTCGCCTCCCATGCTGGGACGGCGTACGTCGTAGTCGCTGTGCCGGGTAACTTGCTCGACGTCACCGGTCTTCGGGTCCAGCGCATAGATATTGAGAACGCGATCGCGGTCCGAACTGAAATAGATCTTGTCCCCGATCCACATGGGGGTGCGGTCCGTGCCCTCGAAGGTGGTCAGACGGCGATCCTCCTGCTTGGCGAAGTCGAAGAGCCAGAGGTCTTGGGCGAGTCCGCCGCGATAGCGCTTCCAGGTGCGCGATTCACGGGCGATACGGTTGTAGGCGATCTGCTCGCCATCGGGTGAGAAGCTTCCCGCCGCGGCTTCGTGCAGGATCAATTCCTCCAATCCCGACCCATCGGGGGCGATCAGGTAGAGCCGTTCGAACCGGCTGTACGCCCGGCGTCCCGAGCGGAACAGAATCTTGTTCTTGCCCGCATGCCAGCCCACGACGGTGTCGGCGCCGGGGTGGAAGGTGACGCGCGTGATGTTTCCGCCGTAACGGCCCATGACGTAGACGTCGGAATTGCCATCGTACGCGGCCGTGAAGGCGATGAGCTGCCCGTCGGGCGAGAACTTGGGGAACCTCTCCTGCCCATCGTGGATCGTGAGTCGTTGGGCGACCCCGCCAGCGACGGGCGCGCGCCAGAGGTCCTCGCCATGGACGAAGACGACGGTGTCGCCATGGACATCGGGGAAGCGCAGCAACGGCCGGGCCTCTGAGGCGAATACCGCCGGGCTCAAGCCGATACAGACCATTACGATCAGAGCAATACGAGAGATCCGAGACATGACAGGCTCCTTTCACGTCCTTAGCTACGTCATTCGTTCAGATCGCATAAGGTATGCCAGGGACCGGTGTAGATCAAGGAGATATACCGATTTGCGATTGCGGTCGAATGCCAATCCGAAATCCGCAATCTGCAATCCGCAATACACGATTATGAGTGAATGTGCTTTGTATGGGGAAGGGCCCCGCAGCCAACGCGTCTCAGACTGGAGCTTCTGGAAATTGTCTTGCCTTTGACGGGCCGTGCCATGACAATGCGGCCCTTGTTGCATTGATCTGAGAATGGACTCAAGAAACGATTGGAGATTACGATGGCACAGGCCTCAGCACGCCACATTCTGGTTGAAACGCAAGAGCAGTGTGAAGATCTGAAGAAGCAGATCGCCGGCGGCGCGGATTTCGCCGAACTGGCTCAGCAGCATTCGAAATGTCCTTCGGGCCAGCAGGGCGGCGATCTGGGCACTTTCTCGCCCGGTCAGATGGTCAAGGAGTTCGACGAGGTCGTTTTCAGCGCCCCGGTCGGCGAGGTGCAGGGCCCGGTTCAGACCCAGTTTGGCTTCCACCTGGTCGAGGTGACCAACCGCACCGCGTGACGACACCGGAAGTAGCATTGATGGATATTGGCACAGCAATCACGTAGGGAGAGCGTCTTCATGTCTGAGAAGCCCAAACAACGCTATTTTTCACTGAAACCGAGCGAGAGAGCGGTCTACGAGGTTGCGTCGCGGATTTATGCGGCTTATATCGCCTCCGGCCAGAAAACCGATGCGAATCGCGACGAACTCATGCGTCTGTCTATAGACGAGGCCATCGAAATCGGGCAGATCGTCGAAGACGCGATCCAGAGTGACGACGAGCTGGAGGACATCACGTAGCTCTATAGAGCTGTGTGGAGCTTCTGTTGTCTTGTGGGTTCGCGGTGGGCAAACGTTGCGCCGCGGCGCAGGTTTTCTGAGTTGCGCGGGAACTCTTGGGGTTCGGCGTGCGACTAACGTTTGAGAACGAATGAAGCCGCTGGAGATCACATCACTGACGAAACGGTACGGCTCGACCGTCGGGGTCGAGGACGTAACGTTCGCCATCGAGCCGGGCGAGATCTTTGGCTATCTCGGACCCAACGGCTCGGGCAAGACCACGACGATCCGCTGCATTATGGGGCTCTTGCGTCCCACGCGCGGGCAGGTCCACGTGCTGGGCCGGCGCGTGCGCACAGGCCGGGCGACCGAGCACGCCCGCATCGGGTACCTTCCCGGTGACATCCGGTTCTGGAAGTGGCCCCGTGGACGCCGCACCTTGAAGCTGCTGGCGTCGTTGGGCGGCTCCGGCCGCGCCAAGAAGCGCCGGGACGAACTGGCCGAGCGGCTCGACCTCGATCTGAGCCGGCGCGTGGGCGACCTGTCCAAGGGCAACCGGCAGAAGGTGGGGGTCATCTACGCGTTTCAGCACGAGCCGGACCTGCTCATTCTGGATGAGCCGACCAGTGGGCTTGATCCCTTGCTGCGCCAGATCGTGTTGGATCTGATCCGAGAGACCGCCGAGGCCGGCGCCGCGGTTCTCTTGTCCTCGCACGACCTCAGCGAGGTCTCGGCCGTGTGCGGCCGAGCCGGCATCCTACGCGAAGGACGCCTGGTGGAACTGGCGCCGATCTCCGAGATTGTTCAGCAGGGACGCCGGCGCCTGAGGGTCTGGTTCAAGGACGGCACGCTCGCGCCGCCAATGTCGATCGATCGGTTGCCCGGCGTGGAACTAATCCAGCGACGTCCCGGCCTGGTTGATCTGGCGTATCACGGTTCAGCGGACGCGGTCCTCAAATGGATCGCCCAGTTCCCCGTCGATCGCATCGTGACTCCTCAGACATCGCTGGAGGAGGCGTTCATGCAGTACTACCGTCTGGGCGACGAGACACCTGCTTCGGTTCCCAAGGATCGTACGCCGGAGACGAAAGGCGGTGCCGCATGAACCGACCCACACGCGTACCGTTCTGTTGGCCATTGCTGAGGTCCTGGTTTCTCCGAACGCTTCCCGTCTGGCTGGTGATCGCGCTGGCGATCTTCCTTATGCAGATCGCGGTGTGCGGCATTATCCACGACAACCAGAGCGTCAAATCGTTCCTGAAGGTTCTCGACATGTTCCCGTCCGTGGTGAAGATCGCGCTGGGGGGCAACACGCTGCAGGTGGGCAACACGCCGGGCCTGATCGCCATCGGTTATCAGCACCCTTTCATCTTGTTCCTGCTGATGCTCTTCGCGGTCGGCGTCCCGACGGGCCTGTTGGCGGGCGAGGTGCAGCGGGGGACGATGGAACTGATCCTCAGTCGTCCGGTTACGAAGCTGCACGTCTACCTCTGCGCGGGCTTCCTGACGCTGACGGGGATGTTCGCCCTGGTGTTCGTGATGTTTTTCGGTACGGTCGCTGCGGTGAACATCTACGAATTCTCCGACCCGGTCCCGCTCGATCTGTTCTTCCGCATCGCGATCAACGGAGGACTGCTCGCTAGCGCCTCCGGTGCGGTGGCGCTGCTGTCGGCGGCCTACTTCAAGGGACGCAACATGGCGGTCGGCGTCACGGCCGCGTTCCTGATGCTCAACTACTTCGTCTCGGTGATCTCCCAACTCTGGCCCCGCATGGCGTTCCTGATCCGCCTGACCCTGTTCAACTACGTCAGCGCGCCAAAACTCTGGCGCGGCTGGCCCCACGAGGATATGCTCGTCCTGGCGATTGTCCTGGTCGTCGCGGCAGTTGCCGGCGCCATCGTCTGGCAACGACGTGACTTGCCTCTGTGAGAGGGGCAGACCTGGAGGATGCCCTGATCGTAGTGTGTCCAGTGTCCGGACGGCTGTAGGTCGCGCTGGCCGTCCGAAACAGCCGCCCAGCCCCGTTCAGGGGACATCTCCCAGAATCCCCCGAATTTGGCTTGCCTTGCCGCTGTGGGCCGTTGACAATAGTCTGACAGCGATATCAGGCAGCGTGTACGAGGGAATCTGATGGTCTTGACCCAAGTTAGGAGAGTGGATATGAAGCTGAAGCGGAACTGGGCGTTTTCATTCGTTGCGGTGTGTCTTCTGGTTACTTCCCTGTGGGCGGCCGAGATACCGTCCGTCCGGCCCGAAACGGTGGGGATGTCACCGGCCCGGCTGGAGGCCATGCAGGCCCGCGCCGAGAAGATGGTGACTGACAAGAAAGTCGCCGGCGTGATTACCCTGGTCGCGCGGAAGGGCAAGATCGCGCACTTCGAGGCTTGCGGCTATCGTGACATCGAGGCGGACGAACCCATGGAGCTCGACACGATCGTGCGCATCTTCTCCATGACCAAGCCCATCGCCAGCGTGGCGGTGATGATCCTCGTCGAGCAGGGCCAGGTCCAGCTCGACGAACCGGTCGAGACCTACATTCCCGAGCTGGCGGGGCTGAAGGTTTACGCCGAGAACGACCAGGACCAGCCCGAACCGGTTGAGACCAAACGGAAGGTCACGGTTCGCGATCTGCTGCGCCACACGTCGGGGCTGACCTACGGGATCTTCGGAGACACGCCTGTCGACAAGATGTATCGCCAGAAGAACATCCTGGGCAACCGGGACATCGACGAGATGGTCGATCGACTGGCGGAGATTCCGCTGCTGCATCAGCCCGGAACGAAGTGGCACTACAGCGTCTCGACGGACGTGCTGGGCTGCCTGGTGGAGCGTGTCTCAGGCCAGAACCTGGACGCCTTCTTCCGCGAGAACATCTTCGAGCCGCTGGACATGAAGGACACCGGTTTCTACGTGCCGCCCGAAAAACAGGATCGTTTCTCCCAGTGCTACAGTCCCAAGCCTGACGGGGGAGGGCTCGCACCCACGTCGTACCTCGGCGCCGAAGGCTACTTGCGCCCTCCGACGTTCCTCTCCGGCGGGGGCGGACTCGTCTCGACCGCCCGTGATTACCTGCGCTTCAGTCAGATGCTCCTCAACCAGGGGCAACTCGACAGCGTGCGAATTCTCGAGGCCGAGACGGTCGAGATGATGTCCCGCGATCAGTTGCCCTCGGGCGTCTCGTCAGGCAAGGGCGCTGGTTTCGGGCTGGGCTTCTCCGTTCAGCGGCAGGTCGATCGGACGGGATTGATGCGCGTGGGCGAGTACGGCTGGGGCGGCGCGGCCAGCACCTTCTTCGGCATCTCGCCGAACGATCGGACGGTGATCGTCATCCTGACCCAGTACATGCCTTATTCGGACAAAGTGGCGCGTGTGCTCAAACCGATGATCTACGAAGCGATTCTCGATTAGGACGCCAGGGACATCGTGCCGCGAAGCATTGCGGAAAGGAGTGGTACCATGAGACTCTGGTATGTGATCGTTGTTCTGCTGCTGACCGGCGTTCTCGGCTGTTCCTCCCTGAAATTGGCTTTCGGGGACGACGACGATTACGCGGTTCCTCTGTCTGAAGTCCCGGAGGCGGCTCTGGAGGCAGCCCGCAGCGCCATCGCCGGGATCACCCTGACCGAAGCCGAAATGGAACAGAAGGGCGGCTGCACCGTCTATGAAATCGAGGGTACGGCCGATGGCGTCCAGTACGAGATCGAAGTAACCGCTGCCGGCAAGGTCCTCGAGGTCGAGCGGGAGGACGAAAAGGAGGAGGATGACGACGATCACGATGATGATGACTAGCCATCACCGCTGATTGCGAGCCGTCAGGTGTTTCCTGGCTTCCCTCTGGCGACCGGGGCCGCACTGGCAGGTGAGGAACGCACGATCTGCCTCGCGGCGTCCCGCGGGACGCTCTGAGCAACACCGGAGTCTATTTCGAGTGCTGACGGGGGAGCTATGGTCAACGATGTGCGGGCGGGGAGAAGGGAAGGTGGACGGATGCGACATCTGCTATGGGGACTGCTGTGTCTTGGGATGCTCGCCGGCTGCAGGTCCAGTTGGACATCGCACGAGACGCGCATACTGCAGGGGCTCCAGATGGGGCCCTGTGTGGAGGAGGCAATTCGAGGCTCGGAGGGAATCGAGTCGGTCCAGTGGGCCGACGACACGGGGCTGCTGTTGAATTTCGTATCTGACTGTGGTCCCGGAACGGTCCAGGTCCTTCCCGATACGGCGAGCGTGCGGATCGAGATCCGTATGGAGGGGTCGGGGCTCGGCGTGCCGCGGCGCCTGCAGAAACAGGTCGACACACTGCTGAATCGGCTCTGCGGCGCGATCGCCGTCGGGTGCCGTCCGGCAAAACGGGTGGACTCTTTCGTCGCGCTGGAGTATTCTGCGGGGCGATCGGGTTTCGATGCGTTCAACGAAGACTAGATATACAAGGAGGCAGACTATGGATTGTCCGGCATGCAGTGGGCGGCTCAAGGAAGTGACAGTAGGCGAAATCGCGGTGGATGTGTGCGAGAACGGGTGCGGGGGGATCTGGTTCGACAACTTCGAACTGAAGAAGGTGGACGAGAAGCACGAGTCGGCCGGCGAACAGCTTCTGGACATTCCTCGCGACCCGAACATCAAGGTCGACTACAGCCAGAAACGCTTGTGCCCCAAGTGCGAGAACCAGCCGATGATGCAGCACTTCGTCAGCGTCAAGCGCGAGGTCGAGGTCGACGAATGCCCCGCCTGCGGCGGACTCTGGCTCGATTACGGCGAACTGGGCGCCATGCGCGGCCAGTACGAGAACGAAGCCGAGCGGAAAGCGGCGGCCGGCGCCTATTTCGACGAGGTCTTCGGCGCCGAATTTGCCAAGATCAAGGAGCAGAACGATCAGGAACTGCGAAAGGCCAGCAAGGTCGCCCACGCCTTCCGCTTCATCTGCCCGAGCTACTACATCCCCGGCATGCAGAGTTGGGGCGCTTTCTAGGGCCTAGCGTAGTCTGAGGTCCGGAATGGCAACAGGGGTGTTGCTAAAGTGCACACATTGTGATATATTCTGGCTATGAAGTACTTTGACTGGAGTCCCGACAAAAATGAGCGTTTGCGGGACGAACGAGGAGTGACTTTCGAGGAGATTGTCTTCCACATCGTCCACGATGGATTGCTCGACGTTCTGGAGCATCCCAATCGGAATCGCTATCCAGGACAGCGGATTCTGGTTGTGGATGTGGAAGGGTATGTGTGTTTGGTTCCCTTCGTTGAAGATGATGAGCGTCTCTTTCTGAAGACGATTATTCCCAGTCGAAAGATGACCAAGAAGTACCTTGGAGGTCGTAGCCGTGAAGTTGAATAGCGAAGAGAAGGAGATTCTCCAGTCCGTCGAACGGGGCGAATGGCGTCGGGTACGGGGGGCGGTGAAGCAGAAGGGAAGTTACCGGGAGTATGCCAAGGCGACCGTGCGCAAGGACAAGCGCGTGAACATTCGCATGTCGGAAAAGGATCTCGTGCATTTTCAGAAGAAGGCGGTGGAAGAAGGACTCCCTTATCAGACCCTTATCTCCAGTGTGCTGCACAAGTACATCAGTGGTCGTCTGATCGACCGGGCTGGGTAGTGGGCTAGAGGAGCGATCATGGCGAAGATGGAGTACGTTCCGATTCGCGAAGAAGGGGTTTGGCCGATCTGCCCCCATTGCGACAAAGAGATCAAGGAGATGCGGTACTTTGAGCAGACCGGCGTCGTTAGGATGAAGGTCGTGCGTCTGTTCGTCTGCCCCCATTGCCTGAAGGTCCTCGGGACCGGCATGGTCGGTGGCTAACGATGGGTGGCAGCGTCAAGGCCAAAGGCCTCGGTGATGGTTCACCTCTCGAAATGGAAGGGCCCCCAAGGAAACCATGAACAAGAGCAACGATGGCATCGTGTACTCGACTGCGCGGGGTCGAATGTGTCCTGAGTGCAGCCGGCCGGCCGCTGAGTGTGTCTGTCGGCGGTTGCAGGCGGAGGCGATCCCGGCCGGGGATGGGATTGTACGCGTCAGTCGGGAAACGAAGGGCCGCAAGGGCAAGGGCGTGACGCTCGTCACGGGGGTGCCCCTCGACGAGAACAAGCTGCGCAACCTCGCCAAGCAACTCAAACGCCTCTGCGGCGCCGGCGGAACCTTGAAGGACCGTGTTATCGAGATCCAGGGCGACCACCGTGATACGGTGATCGAAGAACTCCAGAAACAGGGCTACACCGTCAGGCGGGTCGGGGGGTGAAGGCGCTATGAGATACGAACGACATGGGTTGAAGCCCATCCTGCGTTTTCTAAATTGTGTGTTGCTGCTGGGTGCCGCGTGTGCCGAAGGGGCGGGGACGTCCTGGCGGGTGACGGTGCCGGTGCTGTTGCCCGGCCCAAAGGGGGCGTTTGACGAGGTCAGTGTCAAGGACCCGTCGGTGGTGTTCTTCCAAGGCAAGTGGCATGTCTTCTACACCGCGCGGGGCCGGGATCAGTATGCCACCGGCTACGTCTCGGCGCCGACGTGGGAGGCGCTGGCCGAGGCGCCGCGCCACGAACTGACGCAGATCCGAGGGCGGTCCGAACGCTATGCATGTGCGCCGCAGGTGTTCTTCTTCGCGCCACAGGGGCTCTGGTATCTGGTCTATCAGACGCGGGACGCGAACTACCAGCCCGTCTATTCGACGACGAAGACGATCGGAAGACCCGAGTCATGGACCGCGCCCAAGCTGCTTCTGGAAAAGAACGAACGACCCAAGTGGATCGACTTCTGGGTTATCTGCGACGAGACGACGGCTTATCTGTTCTATACGCGGAGCCATCGTGACGTCTATGTACGCACGACTCGGCTCGACGCGTTCCCGGGCGGATGGAGCGAGGGGCGACCTGTCTTTGGGGGTATCCACGAGGCGGTGCACATCTACAAGGTCCAGGACCGACCCGAGTACCACATGATCTACGAACTGAATCATCAGGGCGTGCGCTCGTTCGGCCTGGCGCGGGCGGGGGAACTGGCCGGGCCTTGGGAGAAGGTGACCGACGACTACGCAACGGGGCAGCAGCTTGTCTGGGGGGACGGTTGCGATCGGTGGACAGAGATGGTCTCGCATGGCGAGATGATTCGTACGGGATACGACCAGCGGCTGGAGTATGACGCGGAGAAGCCCTCCATGCTGATTCAGGGACTCTTCAAGAACGCGATGGACGTGCCGTACCCGAGCCTTCCCTGGAAACTGGGCGTGATTCGCCGGCAGGCGGCGTCTGACGAAGGAGCGTATGAATGCCAACGCTGACGGAGATCCCCTTCGAACTGGACGCGGCCTCCATCCTGGAGACGGTCCATATCGCCCCGGACTCGCCTGATGCGGCGACCGTGCGGGAGTTGATCGACAAGGCCCAGCAGGTCGCGTGCCCCAAGGCGCTGTTCCAGGAGTCGTTCATCCAGGCCAAGGACGCCGAGACTGTCACGATCGAGGGCGCGACCTTCACCAGCCGCATGCTCAGGAAGAACCTCGATGGCGTCGAGCGGGTCTTTCCCTTCGTTGCTACCTGTGGGCACGAACTCGACACCGTGCCGTTGACGCCGGGCGATTTCCTGATGGAGTTCTGGTGGGATGCGATCAAGGCGGTCCTGCTCTCCTGCGCCATAAAGCACTTGAAGGGGTACCTGAAAAAGCGACACGCCCTGGAGCAGACCAGTTCGATGAGCCCCGGTTCGGGCGACGTCACCGTCTGGCCCATCGAGCAGCAGCGGGAGCTCTTTTCGCTATTGGGGGATGTGAAAGCCCAGGCTGGTGTGGAACTGACCGATTCCTGTCTGATGAAGCCCAACAAGACGGTTTCGGGGATTGTCTACCCCACCGAGGTGGACTTCCGCACGTGTCAGGTCTGTCGCCGTGAGCACTGCCCCTCGCGCAGCGCCGCCTTCGATGCGGCCCTGTGGGACCTGCATCAGCATGGCGGCGAGCCAACACCGTGACATCGTCGTTTGCGAAGACAAAGCTATGAAGACCCTACGTGACCTATATCGAGTCGGTCACGGCCCGTCCAGCAGCCATACGATGGCGCCGAGCCGGGCCGCGCTGGCTTTCGGGGCGGATCACCCCGAAGCGGCGACGTTCCGCGTCGTGTTGTACGGGAGCCTTGCCGCCTCGGGGAAGGGCCATCTGACCGACAAGGTCATCGCCGAGGCGCTGGCCCCGCGCGGTGTTCAGTTCGTCTGGAAGCCGGACGAGAAATTGCCCACCCATCCCAACGGGCTCCGACTGGAAGCGCTGGACGCTTCCAGCGCCGTCACGGCGACCCACGAGGACTACAGCGTCGGGGGCGGCGCCTTGTCCAGTGACAGCGACGCCGCTCAGGTCTATGCGGCTGACTCGCTGAGCGACATCCTCGCCGCTTGCCAGGAAGACGGGCAGATGTTCTGGGAGTACGTTGCCCAGTGCGAGGGTGACACGATCTGGGATTTCCTGGAGGAGATCTGGCGCCAGATGGTGGTCTCTCTGGAGACGGGGCTGCACGCGGCCGGCGTGATTCCGGGCGGGCTCGGGGTCTGCCGCAAAGCGCGGGCGTTACGGCGCAAGAGCAGTGTGCTGAAGTCGGATTTCCGCAACGAAGCGCTGCTGGCGGCCTACGCCTACGCCGTGGCCGAGCAGAACGCCTGCGCCGAGTGCGTTGTGACGGCGCCAACGTGTGGTTCGTGCGGCGTGGTGCCCGCTGTGCTCTATCTGCTTAAGGACGAGATACCATGCGATGAGCGCGAGATTCTGCAGGCCCTCGCGACGGCCGGGCTGATCGGCAACCTTGTGAAAACCAACGGCTCTATCTCCGGCGCTGCGGTAGGGTGTCAGGGCGTGATCGGAACCGCCTGCGCCATGGCGGCCGGCGCGGCGGCCCAACTACTGGGCGGGTCCCCTCAGCAGATCGAGTACGCCGCCGAGATGGGGCTGGAGCACCACCTGGGCCTGACCTGCGATCCGGTGGGCGGGCTCGTACAGATCCCCTGCATCGAACGCAACGCTCACGCTGCGACACGCGCGCTGAGCTGCGCCCGATTCGCGCTGCTCTCCGACGGATTGCACCGCATCTCATTCGACGATGTCGTGACCGTCCTGCTTGAGACGGGCAGAGCTTTGCCTTCGCTCTATCGCGAGACGGCGACAGGGGGACTCGCCCGTGTGTACGAGAAGCGCATCGCGGGATGTAAGGAAAGGGGCAAGCAAGAGAAGTGACCTGAAGGGAGGCATGTTGTCATGGCAAGAATGCTGAGCGCACTCGCAATCCTGGCGATTATCACCACGACACTGAGCGCCGAGGAGATCGATGTTTCGACCCTCAGGACTTTCGGCACGATGGGCAAGCAGGTCCGCGTTCTGAAGGGCCATAAGGAAGTGGAACTCTTCAACCACCAGGGCAAGGGCTGTCTGACGCACATGTGGTTCGGCGGCAATTTCAAGGGTTACGAGCAGACGCGCATTCGCGTCTACATCGATGGTGAGCAGCAAGCGTCGATCGACATGGAGCTGTTCCTGGGCCATGGGATGGGATTCAACGACGCGTATGCGCCGTGGGGGATTGCCCGGATCGGCAAGACGGGTCATCCGAGCGGCGTGTACAACACCTATCGCATCCCGTTCGGGACGAGTGTTCGCATCACGGCTCAGGCCGCTCCCGGCGCTGATGACAATTCGTTCTTCTGGTGGATCGTGCGCGGCACCGAGAATCTGCCCGCCGAGATTGGCGGGGTGCGGTTGCCCGAGCGGGCCCGGCTGAAGCTGTACAAACTGCTGGACCACCGCGCCAAGCCTTTGGAAGAGTTCACCATGTGCGACGTCAAGGGCGCCGGAGCGCTCTATCAGACGACCATGGCGGCCAAGGCCCTGCGCCAGTCGGGCTCCTGGAAGGACCTGAGCTATATGGAGGCGTGTGTGCGGGCCTACGAGCAGGGCCAGACCGAGCCGCTCATGCTCTCGTCCGGTCTGGAGGACTACTTCCTCGGGACTTACTACTTCAACAAGGGACGCTTCGCCAACCCGGTCGCCGGGCTGACGCACCTCGACAAGAAGGACAACTCCTTCTCGGGCTATCGCTTCCACGAGGACGACCCGGTCTTCTTCCAGAACGGCTTGCGCCTGACGTGCCGGTGCGGCGAGACGCTGGGCGACGAAGTCCTGCACGACCCGCCCGAGACGGTGTACACCACCTACGTCTGGATGTACCAGTGGTAGAGACGCGCCGCGCGGCTGGCGTACCTACGTGAGTTCCTTGTACACGGCGCGAATCGAATCGATGAGGTAGTCGTTGATCCGCCGGGTGTACTTGGGTCCGATCCGGACCTGTACGAACTTATCGAAGACCGCCAGCGTCTGACGGCAACAATCCGGGCCGTACTGGATCTTCTTGCCCTCGGGACTGTTGAACGAGGGCCAGCTCGCGTGCCGGGCCCGCTTGCTGATCACTGATTCCTGGATGGGCAGCAGGACCGAGCCTGACATCGTCGAGGTCGGGACCTTCCGCTGACGCAGCGCGCCGATACAACGATCCCGCGTCGTTTTGTCCTTCATCTCGAAGAAGACACTGTAGCCAATGTCACCTTCCGGGTCGGGCCGGCGGCGCAGTCGGATGCCGGGCAAGTCCTTGATGCCTTCATAGACCGCGCGGGCGTTGTCACGCAACTGGCTCACCATCGTATCGAGCTTGGTCAGTTGCGCCCCGAGCACGGCGCCGGTCAGTTCGTTCATGCGGAAGTTCTCACCCGCGAAGGTCGGTACGCGCGTGCCCCCCGTACGCTCGCTGAAGAGTCCCCGGATCGTGCCCATGTCGTGGAAGCGGGCCGCCCGCTCGTAGAACACCGGATCGCTGGTGACCACGGCCCCGCCTTCGCCCGAGGTCATCGTCTTGTTGATCTGGAAGCTGTAGATCCCCACATCGCCCAGCGAGCCGAGTTTCTTGCCGCGATACGACCCGCCCACGCACTGGGCGCAGTCCTCCAAGACCGCGATGTCATGCTTCTTGGCGATTTCCAGGATCGGGTCCATGTCACAGGGGCCGCCCAGCAGGTGGACGGCGATGACCGCCTTGGTGCGGGGTGTGATGCGACGCTCGAGGTCCTTCGGATCGATGTTGAGCGTCTCGTCGATGTCGG
>JANQFY010000224.1 GCA_028277585.1 Sedimentisphaerales bacterium | reverse complement strand
ATGTTGTTCGCGGGATCGTAGGCCACGGTGGCGGAATTCTCGCCGGCTACCGTACAGTTCGCCTCAACAGAGGCCGCTTCCCCCCCGCGCGAGTCGGTCATTCCGCGGCACGAGGCGTAGAGGACGAAGTTGTAGGTTCGTCTGTGCGTCAGGCCCATCAGTTTGAAGCTGACACTCGTATCGGCATAACCACTCCGGTCTTCGGTCCTGTTACGAAGCCAGTCGCGCGTGGCGTTGGCAGGAAAACCGGTGGATGTGAGCGTCGCAAAGCGATCTGCCCCGTCGGAATTGAACGGGCTGAGCATTTGCAGGGCGATCTGGGTGGCTGTGTTCCTCGTGTCGACCAGGCCGAGCAGTTGACCGGTCTCCGATCCGCCGATCTCCAGGGTGACGTTGTTCCAGAAATGCGCCGGATCGTCCGGGGCCGGGCTGTTCTGCGTGATCGTGTCGGCCGATCCGAAATCGAAGAGGAAGCTCCGCGTTTCCGGCGAGGCCCACGCGTCCAGTACGGGGCCAATGATCGCTTGCCAAAGCTCGTAACCGGCCGCGTTCATATGCAGCATGTCACCGACGAACAGCTCAGGACGCGGCTGGCCGCTCTCGTCGAGCATGGGCGTCATGATATCGATATACCAGATGTCCGGATCATCCGCGGCCAATTGCTCGAAACGTTCGTTGAGCTGCCGCGTGACTTCCAGATACTGGCTGCGGCTGGGGCTGGGCTTGGTCGCGATCAGCGCCACGTCGGCGCCGGGCAACTGCTCTTCGACCAGCGTCAGAAATTCGAGGTAGTCGTCGTAGACGGTGTCCACGGATTTGCCGCCCGCCAGGTCGTTATCGCCCTCGTAGACGAGGATCAGGGCGGGGTCGTAGGGGCCGACGATGCGATCGAAATAGTACAGCAGGTCGCTCATGTGCGAGCCGCCAAACCCGCGATTCATGACGGGATAGTCGGGGAAGTCACCGGGCAGGTCGGGCCAGACACGGATGCTCGAAGAGCCCACAAACAGCACCGGATCGGCCGGCGGGGGACTGGCCAGGTCCGTCTGCTCGAACGCGCGGATGTCGTTCTCAAACCGCGTCGGGTCCTGAGCCTGAGCGTCGACCATAGGAATAAGGGCGAAGATGAGCGACGTCAAAGCCATCAGAAAAGGCCGAACACCAGATGTCGTGATCGATGGTGTACCGGCGAGGTCTGTGCTTCGGTTCATACCCTGCATCTCCTTCTCCTTCTCGCGATCCTGTTACGACGCCGACCCTTCCCCGCTCGTCTCTCCGCGCCGCATCAGGGAAGAAGGCCAGCCAGATGTCCCTTATCATATCACAACTGGTGTCCAGCCATCAGTTATTCTCGCGATGCCACGCCCTGCCCATGGAAAAGATGGGTGGCAGCGTCAAGGCCACAGGCCTTGGCGATGGGGCATGGGAATGCTAGAAACCATCGCCAAGCTTCGCTTGACGATGCCACGCGATGCTTGAGGTTGCGTGTTCTGTCTGACGAAATGGCAGAGCCCCAGGCGGACGTCTGGTCGAGCGTCCGTCTGGGGCTCTGTTCGTTATGTGCGCGACTGGTTGTCTGACTGAGTGATTACCGGGTCATGACCTTGAGTTCTTCGACGGGGCCGAAGAGGGCGGGACCGGTATCTCTGGTGACCTTCTCGGTTAGCTTGAAGCCGCCGGCCTGGTTCTTCCGTATGGTCAACTCGCGGGTGCGGTATTGACCCTTCTCGTAGTTGAAGGTCTTGCCGTCGTCTTCGTAGAGCGTGCAATGTCCCTCAGTCTTGCCATAGAAGCGGACTTCCAAAGGATGGCCGTACGCCTGATCGGTCTGGTTGACGGCTTCGGTGAGCATCGGGACCACGGCGCCTTCCTTGGCGAACAGCGGGATGCGATCGTCCAGGTCCTCGGCGGTGACGGTGATCGTCTTGTTGTTGCCCACGAACTCGCCCGTATAGAAGTCGTACCAGTTGCCGGCTGGCAGTTGGACCTTCCGCTTGGTCGCCTGACGCTCGTAGAACGGCGCAACCATGATCGAGGGACCGAACATGAACTGATCGGTCTTCTCGATGATCTTGCCCATCGCGTAGGGGTTGGTCTCGCTGTCGAGCTTGCCCTCAATGGTCTGGCTGTCGAGTTCGCCAAACCCGTCCTCCAGGATCATCGCGCGGATGGCGGGGACGCCCTTGAAGTGATAGTCGGCGAACGCGCTGTAGAGGTAGGGCAAGAACCGCATTCGCAGCTTGATCACGTCACGCACCGGGTCGGTGACATCCCCATAGCTCCAGGGCTTCTTGCCGGACGACCAGGCGTTGAGCTTGGCCATCGGCGAGAAGCAGACGGTCTGCATGCGATTGAGCCATTCGCGCCCACTGCCGGCCGAGCGGGCCTCGGGCGTCCAGAGGATGCCTCCCAAACTGGCGGTGGAGAGCCCCGTGATGTACTGGGCGTGCCCGTACGAATCGCTGTAGATGACGAAGGGGTAGCCCGACGCGGCGCCGTTACTGCCTCGCACGAGTCCATAGGTGCGCACGTTGCGCTTCTTGAACAGGTCGTTGTAGAGCATGTTCTGCATGAGCAGGCCGTAGGATTGGCGCATCGCCTCGCCCGAGACGCCCGACGGGAACGTGGCGTGGTCCGGCCAGAGCCAGAAGTCGTAGCCGTCGACCTCGTCGATCTTGTACCCGCTGATCCCGATGCGAATGTGGTCCTGGTGATGCTGATCGGTCAGCAGTTTGCGGGCCTTGGGCAGGGTGTAGTCCGGGACGATGCCCAGCCAGACCATGTGCGAGCCGGAGAGCGGATACATCTCGTCGTACATCCGGCTGTACTTGGAGATGTAAGGATTCTCCCAGAGGTTCAGGCGAATGCCCTTGCCCAGCAGCTCCTGGGTGAACGCCTCGGGGTCGGGGAAACGCTTCTTCTGCCACTCGAATGTGCACGGGTAGGACTTGGTCATCCACCCCGGCTCCAAGCCGATGACGTCGAGCGGGAAGTCCTTCTCCTCGAACTGCTCCAGTTCCTCACGCGTCTGGTCGGCGTTGAAGCGGGCGTGGACGCGGTGCCAGAATCCCAGGCCCCAGAGCGGGGGCAGGGCGCCGCCGCCGTTGTAGAGGTTGTAGCGGGATACGACATCGAGCATCGAGTCGCCCGCGAAGACGAGGACTTCGAGCCCCGTGCCGTTGATCTGCGCCTCGACCGCGTCACCCGGGGGCAATGCCAACCAAGGCCCGGGCTGCTTCTCGTCCTTGGGCGGGTTGCGGTCCACCTCGGCGGGGTTGTGCGGCGAGTCCTTGCGGTTGCCCACCTGGTTGTAGATCTTCAGGAAGCGAGCCGTGTTGAAGAAGACACCGTAGCCTTTGCTGGAGATGTAGAACGGCACCGGGGCGTGGGTGCGCCCGCCGCCCTTGCTCCAGTGGTCGACGTTGAGGGTCAGGATCTTGCGCGACTTCTTGATCCCGTCCAGTTGCAGCCCGAACCCATAGAGCTTCTCGTCGGCGCCGGTGGGGATGCGGATCATGACCTTGTCGTCGCGCGTTACCAGATGCGTCGTCTGGCCCGGCGCAAAGGGGAAATCAGGCTTAGACAGTTGGTTCAGTCTTTCGAGTCGAGGGCCGGCCGCCGCCAGGTCGGTGTAGCGCAGTTCGCCCTGCATATTGCCCAGTTCGGCTTTCCATACTCCCGGGGCCATATTCTGCCATGTCTCGATGGCGGCCAGGTCACTCAGGTCCGCCGCCTGGCACGGGTTGGAGACAACCATCAATACGATCGCGCCGAGCACAGCGCAAAGCGAGGAGCGAGTCCTGACCATTGGTGTTCCTTTCTTCACTTGGATACGGGGAGGCCCCCTTGATCGTCGTTCGTTGCGTTTGTATACAGGCTCCCCACCATACCACAACGCGCGGCAGATTTCCAATGTTCCGGGCGGCTGTCCTGCTCCGGCCAGCGTGCTTAGAACGCGTGCGAGACCGACAGGCCCACGCTGTAGACCCTTTGGTGGTAGTCGATGTCGTTTACTTCGCGATCCCCCCAGGCGTGGCCCAGCACGAGGTCCACGAACCAGTCGTTGCACCACTCGTAGCCCAGCCCGCACGTGAGGTTGTGGCGGTCCACCCCGACGATGTTCGAAAGGCTGACGGACTTGTCAGGCAGGGGGGATTCGTCGAAGAAGTAGCCCGCGCGGAAGGCCCAGCGCAACGCCGGCTTCCATTCGACGCCGACGCGATAGCGGTTGGAGTCGTGCCAGTCGGCGGAGTAGTCCTGGTCCACCAGCGCAACGCCCGGCGTGTCGTACTCGACGTCGATATCGAATGTCGACCAGTCGGTGCGTTGCCAGTCGGCGGTGAAGGTCAGATTCGTGGTGTAGCGATACGCGGCCCCCAGACCGTAGGTCGCGGGATGGCGGAACTTCTGGACAAAGCCGCTGGACTCGGAGAGCGTGAGCAGGGTCAGGCTCGTGCGGGCACGCCCGTCCAGGTCGATCACGCCGCCGGTGCGATAGACGCCGCCCAAGCTGAGCTTCTGGTTGACATGATAGAGCGCGCCGAAGACGCCTTCGAAACCCGTGCCGTCAGCGCCTGTGTCGAGGTCATAGCTATAGTCGCTGATGCCGGAGCCGGCGACGGTCTTGCTGGCGTCGTACTCGACGTCGCCGTAGAGCACGTCCAGACCGGCGCCAAGGGCCAGCGCGTCGTTGATCTGCCGAGCCAGGGAGAAGTTAATGGCGATGACGCTTAGTTCCTGAAACAGTTCGGCCGTGATCGTTCCGCCGCCGTAGGGGACGCGGTCGTCCCAGTCGACGTAGTAGCCGGCGGGGATGTAGTAGCCGGCCGCCATGTTGAAACCGGCGTAGGACCAGTAGCCCGCGGCCCCGGCCGGAATGTAGAAGTCGTAGTTGACCTTCTCCTTGCTGAAACGCGTCGGTTCCAACTCCGGTGGGTACTGCACGAAAACGTCCCGCTGGAAGCGGGGATCGATCTGGGCGACCGGGAGGTTGGCGATGCTGTTCTCGTCCCGCATTTCGATATGGGGGCTGCTGAAGTCGAAGCCTGCGCCCGCGCCCCGCAGTTGGGTCAGGCCCGCCGGGTTCCAGTAGATCGCGGTCCAGTCGTCGGCCAAGCCGATGAAGGCGCCGCCCATCGACTGGGCGCGACTGCCCAGGCCGCCCCATTCGTAACCGCCGGCGCCGGCCGGGCTGACCGGGGCGAAGGTGACACCGAGTATGGCGATGGTCAGGAGCTGTCTCTTGTACTTGTCGCTGAAGTTCATCAAAGCGGTTCCTTTCCATGGTCTGGTGCGGGCGCGGCGTCCGGTTCCAATGCCTTCGAGACGCTCCGAGGTTCCCAGAGTTTGAGGACGGCTACACAGGCGGGCAAGACGAAGACATCGCCCATCCAGGCCGCAATCATCGCGATTGCAGTGAACAGGCCGAAGTACTGGATCGGTTTGAAGTCGGCCAGCAACAGGATGATGAAGCCGGCGGCGGTGACGATCGAGGTGTACGTGATGGCCGGGCCCGCCTTCTGGAGCGTCCGTTGCACGGCGGTCACGGCCGTTGGACTGAAACGCCGCTCGTCCTGGTAGTGCGCCAGAAAGTGTACCGTGTCGTCGGCCGCAATGCCGATCGCGATGCTGGCGATCATCACCGTCGCTGTGTCGAAGGGGATGTCCAGCAGGGTCATGACCGCGAAGACGGCGAAGATGGGCAGCAGGTTGGGCAAGATCGCGGCCGCCAGGGCGCGCCCCGAGCGGAAGAAGACACCTACGATGATGATGATCAAACCGCCGGCCAGAGCGAAGCTGCGGATCTGCGTCTCGATCAGCGATTGCTGGGCCGCCTTGCTCAGCGGGGCGATCCCCGTGACATAGTGCGTTGCCGGGGGCGGGAGTAGGGCGTTCGCCTGTTCTTCAACGAAGTCCACAAGCCGGTAATACTCGCTGTTGGCGGTGCGCCGGATGAAGACGGACAGACGCAGCGAGATCTGCTCGTCGGCGCGGTGGACGTAGGCATGCAACAGAGGTTTGAGAGGGTTCTTCTTCGTCGCTAGTGAGGGCAAGAAGACAGGAATCGGGACATTCTTGAAGCACGAGGCGATTGTGCGGTAGTGCATGACCTTGGCCACTTCCGGGCGGGCGGCGATACGATTGCCCATTTCCTCCAGGATCTTGAGCGTCGCGCTGCCCCGATCGCCCGAGGTCGTGACATTGACCTCGGCCGTGTACATGCCGGTCAGACGGTCGCCGATGAACTCATAGTCACGCCGTAAGGTCGAATCCGCGGGGAAGAACCCCACCACGTTGGATTCCACCCGAGCCTGCGCCGTCAGCACGATCGATGCGAAGAAGACCAGCAGCGCCAGCGCCAAACCCGGACCACGATGGCGACAGACGACCTCGCCGACCGTCGCTGTCCAGTGGGGTCGGACCAGCCGGGCCAGGCCGGGGCCCCGGTGCAGCATGCAGAGCATCCCCGGCACGATGGTCATGTTGAAGACGAACGACAGGAGGATACCGATCCCGGTGAAGATCCCGAACTCCACGACAGGGCGCATCTCCGAGATCGCCAGTGCGGCAAAGCCCAGGGCGGTCGTGACATTCGAGAGGAAAACGGGGCGCATCACTTCCGTCAGCGCCCGTCGGGCGGTCTCCGCCGGCCCCATGCCGTCAGCAAGATGGGCCAGGTAGCGCGACGTGATATGGATTCCTCCCGACAGCGAGAGCATGAACAGCAGCGACGGCATAGCGACGGTGATCATGTTCAGCGTCTTGCCGGCGGCGACCAGAATCCCCATCGCCCAGAGGGTGGTGACCCCCACCGCGCTGAGCACGGCGATCACCGGCGAGATGCCTCGGAGGGTCAGCACCAGGATGAGCACCGAGATCGAGATCGCCACGGGCAGGAAGCGCCGCGACGTTCGCGTCGAACCGCGATCGAGGGCCACGTTCAGCAGGGGCGTGCCTGCCATATGGATGGGCGGGCCGTCCGCGGCGGCGATCGCCTCCTCGATTCCTTCGATCACGGCTTTGCGGGAATCGGCGCCGTCGATCTCGTTGAGATAGACGATCATGCCGAACGTGCGTCCGTCGGCGCCGAGGAGGAAGTTGCGGAACAGCGTGTTCCGGCGGATCAGATCGGCCCAGTCGGCGCGGAAGTCGTCCAGGATCTCGGCCGGGGAGGCCAGGGTGAACACTTCGTCGACGTTTTCGACTTGGCGCAACCGCTCGGCCAGGGCCTTTTGGAACGCCAGGGCGTCCTCAGACAGAGGATCGTCGACTTCGCCGGCCAGCGCGACGAATTCCTCGCTGCCGTATTTGTCCAGGAAGTCACGATAGTCCTGTCGGGCCTGATTGCGCTCGCCGAGCCAGACCTCCGTTTCGTTGTCGATCCGTACGTGACGCAGCCAATAGAGGGGGACACCAACACTGAGCAGGCAGAGTATGGCCAACCAGCGGCAGTGGACCGCCACAAACCCGGACAGTTTGTCGTCGGTTCTATACATGGGAGCCGGCGCCTTGTTGTGTCATCAGCAGCACGAGACCTTAGCACAGATTGTCCCGAGTGCAAGCGCAAACTGGGCTGAGCTTCAGGCCGATACCGGCCAGACGGGCTCCTCGCCGAACCTCATGGAAAGTCGATGAACGATGGTGTCACTATAGGATTGACGGGTAGCGAGATTGGGGTCATAATATGCACGATTGCTTCGGATCGCCGCTGCATCGGGCTGTCCGAGGTGCGATCGCAAGGTAAGCTAAGCTGAGACATGAGGGAAGAGGCATGGCGACGGTGCTGGAGTTCTATCGGAACGGCGTGGTCGTTAGACACCAGGGAGTGGTCACTGACCAGGAGATGCTGGAGACGGAACGCGGTATCTATAGCCACGCGTATCCTGTACCTCTGGAGTTCCAGATCGCTGATCTATCCCAGGTGTCTGATTTTCGGGTCTCCCTGGAAACGATGCGAGATGTCGGTCGCATGGACCGTGACATGGCAAGATCCTTGAAGCGTCAGCATGTGGCGGTGATTGCCCCGTCTCAAGGACGTGCCATGGCGATTGTTTGGCAGGCGTGGGCGACCGAAGGGGGGCAGAGTTCCTCGCTGGTGACTACGAAGGTCAATACGATTAGTGAGGCGCAGGATTGGCTGCGCGGCCAGGGAATTGACGTTGACCTGAACGTTGCTCCGGATTCGACCTGCGGCGTGTCATCAGGCGAGCAGTAATCGCCGAATCGCAACGGAACCTGAAGTAGCAGAGGAACGATGAAACACTCGATCGAACCGATTGGGGTGATTCACTCACCGTACAAGACCAAAGAGGATTGCCCGATCCAGCCCGCCGTCCGACCGGGGGCCTGGGGTAGCGTGGAGGTCTTTCCTGCCTACGCAGAGGGACTGAAGGATGTCGAGACCTTCTCTCATATCATTCTGTTGTATCTCTTCGATCGAGCGGGCGCCGTCCAACTTCAGCGTCCAACGTTCCTGGATGATACGCCTCACGGCGTCTTTGCGTCCCGGCATCCGTGTCGGCCCAACGGGATCGGATTGTCGATTGTGAAGCTGGAAGGACGCCGGGGCGAGGTCCTGCAGATCAGCGGCCTCGATGTTCTCGACGGCACGCCCCTGATCGATCTGAAGCCCTATATTCCAAGGTTCGACCGGGTCGAAGGCGCCAGCAACGGGTGGGTCGAGGACAAGACGTGGGGTCCGAAACCGGCGGGGCGGGAGTAAGAGGCGTTGAACCAACAATACGCCCGAGAGGACTCGAACCTCTGACCTTCGGTTTAGGAAACCGATGCTCTATCCTGCTGAGCTACGGGCGCCGCACAGTGTCGGCAATATACCCTTTGCGACGGGGCAATGTCAATCCTTTTGGCCGACATGGGGCGCCGGTCGCAGGATCGGCCGCGTCCGAGTTGTTGTCTTTGGGACGGTTCATTCGCATCGTTATCGGGCCCATGCTTTCATGTCGCTCCTGAACCGGCGCATTGATCAGTCCCTCAACCTCTACTCCGAAGAGATCGTGCGCACCGGACGCGAACCGCCTGGGGGCATGGTCTGGGTTCTTTGGTTCGGTGGGATTGCCCTCGCGAGGGCAGCCCGGAGGTGCTCGAACCGAGGCAAAAGATTCGTCCCTCGCCCGATTTCCGATAGTCTCCTGTGGAAATGGCCGATACAGACCAGTGGAAAATCGTTCATACACTGCGATGAGGAAGATCCTCAGGCATGGCATTGGAAGAAACGCAGTCGAAATTCGAATTGACGGTGGGCGTGTTGGGTGTGGTCATCGCGTTTATCGGCACCGTGGCCTCGCCCGGTCCCGACCGTCCCATGTCCCGCAATGCGCTGGCGGCCGCCAATGGGCGGATGACCAAGCACATCCGGGGGATGCAAACCGCTCTGCGGACGATCCGCGAGTACAACAGCGGTCTGCAGTCGCAACTGGCCGAAGCCCGTCAGTCGTTGGAGGACGCCCACGCCGAGGCACGCCGCGCCCTTGAAGAGGCCCGGGCCGAACTGGCCAAGGTGATGGCGGACCGCGAGACGCTCGATTCGCAACTCAATACGTCGGCCGAGAAGATCCAGGAACTGGAAACCAAGTTCGAGATGGCCAGCGCCGAAGCGAACCAGCTCCAGAAGCTCCTGTCTCTCCACGACGCCCGACTGGAACGCGACGCGGCCGAGGCCAAAGCCAAGAAGGCCGAGGAGCGGATCCGCGAGTTGACCCTCCAACTCCATCGCTCCGGGGTCTGGCCGTAGACCATTGCCCCTTCTTCGCTTCGGAACATGTCTTCAAGAAACGCGTTCGGCGGCAAGGCTGCGCTTCATGTACCCGGTGATGCGGACGTCGAACCGTTCGTGCAAAGGCAGACGCTCCTGCACCGCGACCACGATGGGATAGCTGCCGATCTGCCGCAGGAACGTGGTGTCCCCGTTATGGACCTCGCTACACAGTTCCTTGAGAACCGTCCCTACGGGGAACAACCGTCGTAGCATGGGGATGTCGATCTCCCGGCGGACTCGGTCGATCCATGCGGCATAGCGTCGTCGATGCTCGCGCAAGAGCTTGCGGCCCGTGTGCTCGTACAGAGGCGTTCCCGGGAAGGGAACCACCCGGCGAATGTTGATGCGCCGGGCCAGCCAGCCCTCGTCCATGATACGCTTCAAGGCCGCGAAGTTTCGATCCAGCGTCTCGGGGGTCTCGCCCGCCAGGCCGAGCAGAATGTTGACCCCGGGCAGAAGAGCGTGACATCCGTTGTCTCCCCGCCAGCCGCCGAGTTGATTGACCGTCTCAATGGCGCTGAACGCCATGTCGTAGGTGCTGTTGAGGTTGTTGGCTTGCATGACTTCCGGATCGAACGATTCGATGCCCATCGCGGCCGTGCTGCCCGGCGTCAGGTACTTGACGAACAGCTCAGTACGCTCTCGATTGACCATGGCCGGGTTGGCGTTGTCCAGGTGCAGCACAGTTGGTTGCAGGGCGTGCAGGCCCGAGAGCAGGACCTCGAGCTGCTGCGAATCGCCCCCTTCATAGCTGTAGATACACGACTGCTTGCCCAGGCGAAAAGCCCGCGCGCCGAGTTCCTTCAGCAGCTTCGCTTCCTCGATGATGTGCTCGGGCTTGCGCCATTGGACCTTGTGCTTGAGCGGCTCTGTGCAGAAGGAGCAGCCCGATTCGCGCGGGCATCCGCGCCCGGTTTCGAGTTCGACGATGCGGTCCGGAAGATGCGGGATCTGCCGCAACAGCGTTGCCCCCTTCAGGGCGTACGGCTGGAGTTCGTCGTACGATTCGAAGACGAACGGTTGCAGGTCGGCATACCCCTCGGCCTCGGGTAGTTGCGGCAGCGCCCCGCCGCGAAACTGCGTGCCGCCGGTTAGGACGGGTCCGGTCAGAGTCCGGTGGACGTCGAAGGGCGCGAGTAGCTTGTTGATCTCACGTAATGTCCCGGGGCGGGCGCTGAGGTACTTGCCCGGCGTTTGCACGCCGACCACGATCACTAGCGAATCGACGCTTTCGAGGATGCGCCGGCTCGTCTCGACGTCATGGACATGATTGAGCACTTCGATATGCGTACGACCGACGGGCGGATCGATCACCACGTTGTCGACAAAGGAGACGTAGCGGATGAGTCGGATGTCATCGACCGTCAGATAGGTCGGCGTTTGGGGATGCAGGCCCGCCACGTAGCGGGGCCATACCCCGACGAAAGGCGGCACACCCAGCCCGGCCGGTTCGTCGGTGTAGCCATCCAGGATAGCTCTCGTCTGTGTCACGTGGTGTCCTTGAAGCCTGTTCGTTCTTCGTGATTCGGTGATTCAGCCTGATTATTATACGGTCCCCAGAGCCTCCGCAAAGGCCCAAAAACTCGACGGGCGCCAGTGGTTCTCGTCGGGAAAGACGTTCGTCCTCGCCCGAATCTTGCAGTTCCCTAGCTGGAGCACTAAGATAATCCGTGTCGCGCGGTCGCTCAGCGCTTCGCCGCGGCGGCTGACAACACCGTTTTCTGGAGAGACCCATGGTTCGGAGCAAAACGACGCGACGTGAGTTCCTGAGGGGCATCGGCCTAGCGGCCGCCGGTTTCGGGGCGGCCGGGGTGGGAGGGCTGTTTGAATCAAGGGCTCGCGCGGGGCGAAAGACCCGCCCCAACTTCGTGTTCATTCTCATCGATGATCTGGGGTGGGCCGATACGGCCTGTTACGGCAGTCGATTCTACGAGACGCCGAACATCGATCGTTTGGCGGCTCAGGGCATGCGGTTCACCAACGCTTACGCGGCCTGTGCGGTGTGTTCGCCCACGCGGGCGGCCGTCATGACGGGCCGCTATCCCGCGCGCCTGGGTGTCACCGACTGGATTCGTTCCCGTTTCCAGGGCGGGGCCATCCCGGCTGACGGAAAGAACCCCACCCAGTACGTCGGCCGCGCCAATCGTAAGTTGCTGTGCCCGGCCAATGCGCTCTGGATGGAGCGGGAGGAGATCACCATCACCGAGGCGCTCAAGGTCGCCGGGTACGTCAGTTGCCATATCGGCAAATGGCACCTGGGCCCCGACGATTGGTATCCGGACAAGCAGGGATTCGACTACAACATCGGCGGATGCGATTACGGTCAGCCGCCCACCTATTTCGATCCGTACTATCGCAAGGGCCAGGGTGACATCCCGACCCTCAAGCCCCGCAAGGAAGGAGAGTACCTGACCGATCGCGAGGCGGACGAGGCCGTCGGTTTCATCGAGCGACACAGGGACAAGCCGTTTTTCTTGTACATGGCGCACTATGCTGTTCACACGCCCATCCAGGCCAAGGCGGAGCTGACCGCCAAGTATGAGGCCAAGACGCCGACGCAGCAGAAGAGCGCCAAGTATGCAGCGATGATCGAAAGCGTCGACCATGCCGTGGGCGATATCTGCGCGGCGCTGGAGAGAACGGGGCAGGCGGACAACACCGTGGTCCTCTTCACCAGCGACAATGGGGGGCTGGTCCCCGTCACCAGCAACGCTCCTCTGCGATCGGGCAAAGGGTATCCCTACGAAGGTGGGATTCGCGAGCCGCTGATCGTTCGCTGGCCCGATGTGGTGCGGGCTGAAACCGTCAGCGACGAGCCGGTCACGAGTGTGGATTACCTGCCGACGATTTGCGAAGCGGCCGGGATTCCGCTGCCCAGCGATCGTGCGATCGACGGCGTGTCTTTGGTCCGGCACCTCACGTCGGCTGCGACGCAGTCGCTGGATCGCGAGGCGATCTTCTGGCACTTCCCGCACTACCGAGGCCGCGACGTCGTTCCCTACAGCATTGTTCGAGCCGGGGATTGGAAGCTGATCAAACGCTATGAGGGCAAGACCTTCGAGTTGTTCAACCTGAAGGACGATCTATCGGAGCGGCACGATCTGGCGAGCAGCAGACCTGAGAAGGTTCGGGCACTGGACGGGATGCTCGAACGCTGGCTGAAGCAGACGAATGCCAAACTGCCCATCCCCAATCCCGACTATGCGCCCTCAAAGAAGAGTTAGGATCATCCAAGTGGCAGGCGCACAGGACTCGGATCGCCCGGCCGGCGTATGATGCAGCCGGTTCGGCGAGCAGGGCGGTGACGGTTGCCATTCTGATCGTCAGTAGATCGAGCGCAGGCCCTTCTCGCTGACCTTGTCGACCAGGTCTTTGAAGTCTTTGAGCAATACGTTGAGTTGCTGGGTGCTCTCCAGGAGCATTTCGTACAGGCGCGCGTCGTTGATTAGCTTGCCTGCGGTGCCTTCGCCCTGATTGATCTTCTCCATGGCCAGGCGTAGCTGCGCGATCGACTTGCTCAGTTCGGCGCTGGCCCCGATGACGGAGGCGACCAGACGCTCGGCTTTGGCGTCGGCGCTCTTGAGCGTATCGGTTCCCGTAGTCGCCAGCGTCTTGAACTCGTCCAGCGTCTTGTTGGCTTCGTCCATGACTTCCGTCGCCTTCTCCATCGCGACGGCGATATTGGCCGTGGCGTCCGACATGTGCGCCAGCGTGGCTTTGACATTCTGCTTGTTGTTGGGATCGCCGATGATGTCGTTGGCGTTGCCGATGAACCGGCGCATATCCAGCACCAGGTCTTCCAGCATCTTCTGGCTTTCTTCCGGGAAGAACTCGCTGGTCAGACCGGTTGAACCCTGCAGGAGCATGCCCTGCTTGAGCACGGGGGTCGCCACCCCGTTCGGATCCATTCGCACTATCGTGGCGTGGGGGTCGATCTTCAACTCAATGTAGCTGCTGCCCAACCCGCGCGTCATCAGTTTGACCTGTACGTCCGAGGGGATGTCCGTGTAGGTCTTGTCGATACTGAGAACGACTTTCGTCTGGTGGTATGCGATGCCGGTGTTCTTGTCTTCCATTTTGCGCGGCGCCATGACCTGGGTGACGCGTCCGATCTGGTAGCCGCAGAAGCGCACGGGGGTGTCCCTCTGGACGCCCGGAGCCGTGGGGAATTGGACGAAGACCTGGAAGGACTTCATGCGGCTGACCGCCGTGGGCATGTCGCCAAACTTGAAGATCATCCAGCCCAGCGAGACCAACCCGAGGAGCACGAAGATACCGACGATGACGTCCCGCCGTCGTTGCGTGGATTCGTAGTCACTCACGCGCGTTTCCTTTCAAATCCGTTCGGCCTTCCATGAACAGCTCACGAATGGCCCGTAGCGGATAGCCAGTGTCATTGAGCTTCTTGATCAAGCGGATGCGTTCGATCGCTTTCTTGTCGAATAGCCGTCGGCCGGTCTGCGTTACTTCCGTGGGTTCCAGCAGGCCGACCATGAGGTAATATTGCAGAGACTGTCGGGAAATACCAGCTTTTTTTGCCGCTGGGCCGATCGCGATCAGTTCCGTCTTTCCACTCAAGGTGCGCTCCTGAGAAATCTACTGTGACGCGTCTCCGGCGCTCGATGCCGAGAGCTTCTCGACCAGCGTCAGGAAGGAATTCTGAAATCGTTCCAGCCGCAGCGAGGCCAGCACGCGCGAGCCGTGCTTCGGATGACGCAAGTGCCGCACCAGCGTGGGCGAAATCATCAAGACGTAGTCCGAGCCCTGCGGAATCCGATCCTGGTTCTGGCGGAAGGCTTCGCGCAGGAGCCGCTTGAGGCGGTTGCGAACGACCGCATTGCCACTGGACTTTCCGACTGAGACGCCCAGGCGGGGATGGCCGCACTGGTTGTCCGCCATCCACAAAGCGAGCAAGGCGTCGCCGGCACGCCGACGCATGTCCAGAACGGCCTTGAACTGGTGGTTGTTCACCAGTCGCTTGCTTTTGGGAAAGGTCAGATGTTTGGGCATTGCATCAGCACGCATAAGGTTTCCAGGAGATGAGCACGCGACGGTCCTCCCGTGCGTCTCCTGCCGTTCCGGCTTTTACTCCTTATCATCGGCCAGTTGAGCCTGCGCTCTTCAACACGCTTGGGGATATCGGACCTAAGAGGACCTCGGGTGGGAATGCAGTTGTTGGCGAGCGTCTCGTTGCCGGCTGTTTCAGGCGGGAAACCACGTTCCCACGCAATCGGCGCGGGTCTCGAAGTGTGCTCAGCCGCTTCGTTTTTCGGACGCTGATCTCACGTCGCGGCCGCCCAGTGCAGGCCGTCCGCCTCTTTTTGCTTGGCCAGAACCTCGGCGCTGAGGCGCCGCAGCACGCAGCGATGATCGAGGATGCCGGCGTACTGATTCCCGTCGTCAGCGGTGACCACGGGCAATTGCTCGGCGTCCAGCTCCCGCATTCGCTCGATGGCCTCGGCCAGCGGCATCGCCGGGCTGGCCGTTTCGATCAGGGGCTCGACGATGTCCAGCGCGACCAACCAATCGTTGAGTTCCTGCGTGGCGAACGTGCTGCGGATGCCGTCCATGGTGATCGCGCCGACCACTTGTTTCTCGGCATCGACGACCGAATAGTACGCGCTGTGGGTCTGGCTAACCAGTTGGATTACCTCGGAGAGGGGAGTGCCCGCCTCGATGACGGGGACGTCCTTGTCCATGACATCACGGACGGTGTAGGTCTTGATCAGATCCGCCTCGGTGATGTTCATGCCCACCTCGCCGGCACGTTTGATACCCATCTTGGTGAACAGTGGGCCGATGAATTGCAGGATGAAGACGCCGGCGACGATGACCGAGAGCATGGTCTCCCGCGTCTCGCCCTCGAAGCGCTGACTGGCCATGATGAGCAGGGCGATGGCGATGGTGCCCTGTTGGTAGAGGCAGAAGCCGAGGTACTTCTTGACCGAAGGAGCAGCCTTGGAGTACGCCGCGCCGATGTAGGAGCCGGAGGTCTTCCCCACCACACTGCCGATGATGTACGCGCCGGCCAGCAGGATGACCATGCCGGTGAGGTGCACGTTCAGACGCGCTCCGATGATGACGAAGAACAGCACGTAGATCGGGGGCGAGATCCTGTGGATCAGATCGAAGCTGCGCGAACTGCGGCGGGGCGAGAGATTCACCAGCGTCACGCCGCACGCCATGGACGCCAGGATTGTGTCAAGCCCGAGCGCCATCGCAACCCCGATGGACAGGACGATGCCGCTGAGGGTGTAGATCAGCGTTCGGTCGTCTTCGTCTGTTCGTTGCAGTGCCCAGTTCAGCGCCAGGCCGATCACGGCGCCGAGCGCTAGCGATCCGAAGACTTCGTAGAGGGAGTGAAGCACCATGGTCAGCAGGCCGGACTCCTGGTGACCGGTCAGGAAGTTCGCGATGCTCACGCTGGTGATGTAGAGGATCAGCGCCAACGCGTCGTCCAGCGCCACGATGGCGGTCAGTAGCGTCGTGAGCGGGCCGCGCGTCTTGTATTCCCACAGGACATTGACGGTTGAGGCCGGATCCGTCGCCGCGCAGATCGCGCCGAAGACCACCGCGATCGCCAGGGCGGTGTGCCAGTCGTGGAAATACCACAGCGCCAGAAAGCTCAGCGTCGTGACCAGGGCGAACGCGACGCCGCCCTCGAAGAGCAGGATGGCGAATACCTGCTTGCCGAACTTGGTGAAGATCTCGCGCTTCAGCTCCCCGCCGATCAGGAAGCCGATCACGCCCAGTGCGAAGCCGTTGAACGGCTCGAGCAGTTGTATGCCTTCCTCCTTGAGAACCCCCAATACGGGGCCCAACAGGACGCCGATCAGGATGTAGCCGACAATCTTGGGGATATGGAGCTTCTGAACGAGCTTGGCCCCGATCGCGCCGGCGCAGACGCCGACACCGATCAGCAGCAGGACGTTTGTCTGCTCACCGTGAGCCGCTGTGGTCGCAATCAGACCATTCATTGTACCTACTCGCGAAAACAATCGTGGGTCAGGACTTCTCTGGACGCAAGCTGGGTGGGAGCGTCCTGTTGTCGAAAAGGACGTATCATAGGCGCGGTCCACCCCCTGTCAAAGGAAAAATCCACCTTTGACGCTTCTGGAATGGAGTCGCGAGCCTGTCGCGAGCGGTGTTACACCAAGACCCGGATCTAGTCGGGCTCTGCGGCTGGCTCCTTTGGTTTCTCTCTGACTGCGTCTGCTCGACGCTCCAGTCCGGTCAGGAGTCGCCTTCTCTGTGGCTGAGTCGCTATCACGTCCAAGCGTGCAGTCAGATCCCGGGAGCTCAGCTTGCCATGAGCGAGTTGAATATACGCATCGGCTACGGCTTGGGCCTTCTCATCGAACAACTCCTCGTCAATGGCGAACAGACGCTGGGTGTACCGGTACTCCTCCAGGCCAAGAGCGAAATCGTAGAAGAGGGCCTCCATGAGTTTCGCGGGCGTAGGCTCGGGTTCGGGTTCTTCGGAATCCATCTTGTTGCGGAACAGAAAACCCATGCTGGGAAGTCCACGGATTCCAGGAACGGGGTCTTGCTTCGGACGTTTGAAATCCAGCCAGTTACCATATGGTATGGACGCCCCCTCGATTGTCATCCGGACCGCACGTTCATGGAGCCAGAGCCCGCCGGGTGGGGGAAAATCAGTGACGGTCACCTGGTTCCCGGATTCACTGAATCTGACGCCCCAGTGGTCCAGGGAAGGTGACCTTCTTCTGGGGGCTGAGTTCAGGAACTCGGTGGTATAGAAGCCAATCTCGAACGCCAGACGTGTTGCCACCATGGCCGCACGATCTTCAGGTGTGACAAGACCCCGCCCTAGAGTGTCACGATCCGCCAGCTTGATGAAACCGCGATTAAGGAACGTCTCACAGACCCTCGTC
>JANQFY010000432.1 GCA_028277585.1 Sedimentisphaerales bacterium | reverse complement strand
TAGGGCATGCAAATCATAGCCTTCCTTCCCTTCGCATGGGGTCTCCGCGCTACATCCAAAGTCTCCAGTTGCACGAGCACACTATAGCCCTGACGTCGGGGCGCCGTCAATCTTCTTGCCGTCTGACTTTGGAATCGCCCGACAGCGTTGACAAGACGAGATCGGGTCGCTAGGCTGTGTCGCGTGCATCGGATAGGATCCATCCTGGTACTGGGCGTCCTGCTGCTCGGCGTCTACGGTTGTGATGAGTCAACGGTCCAGCCGACCCGGCCGATCTGGGAAGACACCAAGATTGGCGACCTCGGTCCCAAGGCGCCCGACCCGAACCGACGGGCGACGTTTCTGGGGACCATTCATTTCGACGTCTACGCGATCGACCTGCCGGCCGATAACATAGACAGACTCGGGCCCGTCTGGGAGGCGCTCTCGGCCAAGCCGATCCGCACAAACAGCTACACCGCGTTCGCCGAGAACGGGTTTCGGGTCCGCTATGGGCGGCTGCGAGTCTGGAAAGATGTTGAAGCCCTACTGGCTCAGGCCGGAGGCAAGGGTGCCGGGACGACTTCGCTGATCCTCAGCGACGTGGACCCGGTCGATTTGCCCATCGCCGATATTCCCCGGGCGCAACCCATTTCGTTCACCGCGACGAATCTCGCGACCGAAATCGCCCACGTCACGCCGGGCGTCCTGGCCCTGCGCCTGCGGGCCGAGGCCGTGCCCGGCGTTAGAGGCGTCCGTAAGATCATCGCCTATCCCGCGCATACCTTGCCCATGACGATTGCGATCCCGGAGTTACAGGCCACGACCAAAGAGCGGGAGTTCTACTTCGGTTCGGCCGCCTTCGCCGCTCAGATGAGCCCGGGCGACCTGCTTCTGCTGGCGCCCAACCGATTCACCGGGGAACGCAAGACGCTGGGGGGATTGTTCTTCAACAAGCCGGTCGGCACGATCTTCCCCGATCCCGAGCGACGTCGGGCGCCGGAGCGTAAGCCGACGGTTCGTGTCTTCGTATTGATCTGCACGCGAATGGGTGACTGAGATTCCATGAGTGAGGCAACCGTCGCATTGATGCATTGCGAGGACTACGACCTCGCGCGGGTCACCGAAGCGGTCGCCCGCCAGTTCGACCTGCTGGGCGGGATCGAGCGATTCGTCAAGCCCGGCGATGGCGTCCTGCTCAAGCCCAATTTCATCGCGCCGCGTTCGCATCGGCGCTTCCCCACTCAGACGCACCCGGCCGTGATCCTCGCGGTCGCGACGCTATTGAAAGACCACGGCGCCAAGCCGTTCGTCGCCGATTCACCCGCCTGGACAAATGCCCGAACCTGCGCCCGAACCCTCGAACTGACCAAGCCACTCGCGAAACTGGGGGTGCCCATCCGCGAGTTGCACGATCCGCGCTCCTGTCGGCTGGGTCCGGAGAAGCCGCGCGTCAAACTCAGCGGCGTCGCGCTCGACGCGGATGTTGTCATCAATCTGCCCAAGTTCAAGGCCCACCAACAACTTGTCACAACCTTCGCGATCAAGAACATGTTCGGCTGCGTGTGCGGCAAGCGCAAGGCCCTCTGGCATTTCAGGAAGGGTGACGACACTACCGCCTTCTGCACGCTGCTGATCGATATCTACCGCCGCATCGGTCCAGCTTTGACGATTATCGACGGGATTGTCGCGATGGAAGGCCAGGGCCCGATCAACGGCTCGAGCAAGCCTCTGGGCTGGCTGATCGCCGGCGTCGATCCGATCGCATGCGAGCGGGTCTGTTGTCAACTGATCGACCTCGAACCCGACGAAGTGCCGATCGTGCGCACCGCCAGGGAGATTGGCTTTGGCTGTGCGGATATCGATCGCATTGACGTACTCGGTGACGGTCTGCCCGAGATTCCCTGCCCTGACTTCGTGATGCCCGAGATGACGGCGATCAAGTTCTCGTTCCGCCAGGTCTGCCGCAGCATCAGTCGTCAGATCGTGCTGCTCGCCCAAGCTCGAAGATCGAAGCCTTCTCAGACAACCACCGCTCATCAGCGAGAACTCTCGCAGTCCCGCTAGCGCGGCGTGTCGTTCCGCCAGTAATCAGCGTGGTAGGCGGCCCCATCCTTGTTCCAGATCTTCGTCACGATGTCGATGTCACCATCGCCGTCCACGTCGCCCAGGGCCGCGTCGTGCCAGCCCGGATTGTCCACGTGGATCACCACCGGATCGAAAGTGGGAGTCGCACCGCCCGAGCTGAGCCAGATGACCCCGCGCTCCTTGAGTCCCCTGGGTTTCATGGCGAGTTTGCCGTCCGACTCCATATAGGTGTCGGGGTCCTCCTGCTCGCCGGCAAAGATGTCGAGATCCCCATCGCTATCGAAGTCGGCGACGCCCAGCGAATGGAATGATCCCGTCTCGGGCACGTCGCCCGGTGCGGTCGGTGGATCGGGCAGTTGACGGCGTTTCCACTGCCTGCCCCGGCCCAGGTTCTGGACCCAGTAGACATGCGACCAGCCCGTGTCGCAATCGCTATAGACGATATCGTTGTGTCCATCACCATTGAGATCCACGATCCAGGACCGCATGCTCGTCCCGTACGACGCCTTCGGCACCGCCTTGTGGGGCCAGGCATGGCGCGTCCAGACGCCCGTCCCCTTGCCCGGATTCTCGAACCAGTAAGCCGGAATGACGATATCCGCATCACCGTCGCCGTCCAGATCCGCCACGCCGTTCGGGGCGATCCCGCCGTGGTTCTCTTCGCCTTCACCCACGTCCGTTCGCTTCATCTCGGCGGCCGGGTCGAACCAAGAGACCTCGGCTCCGTGGTAGGTCACGATATCGAGTTGCCCGTCCTGGTTGATATCGGCCGCGACGATATCGTGCGCCCCGCCCGCGAAGGGGTGGGCGGGCCAGAGGCTGTCAGGCTCTTCTGCGAGATTGCCCGGATTCTCGAACCAGACACCCGTGAGAACCACGTCCAACCACCCATCCTGATTGATATCCAGCGCCGCCGCCCCCAATGTCTTGGCAAGCCCCTCTGCCTGCCCCATGACGTGTCGGACCCACGTCGCGTCGCCCTTCCGTTCGAACCAGTAGGCCGTCTTGGTTTCGCGGCGCGAGATCACGACATCCAGATCGCCGTCCCCGTCGTAATCCGCCAGCGGAATCCCCCCGGTCCCCCACGATGAAGCGGGCAGAGGATCCGCAATCGTGAAATGCGTCCATTTCATCGTCGCAGCCCGTGCGGCAACGACGGATACTACGAGATACATGCCGAGAAAAGCCAAGACTCGCGCAGAGCGCGTTTTGCATCGCTGCATTCGATCATTCATGGTCGTCGTCTCCAAAGCACTGCGTGACACTCCGGCGCTATTGTGACCGACGCAGTCGCGATGTGCAAGCATCTCTCTTAGCAACGTAACGAGGACTACTCCAGACCGAGATGGAGTTCGAGTGCCATGGTCCGGGGCCATTGGAGTTCGACGTCTTGGTCTCGCAAAATGGCGCAGAGTCTTCCTGGTGGGGCGTCGGGTAGGTCGAGCGTGAGCTCTTTGGCGAGGGCGACGGCGATACCGGCGGCCTGGCCGAGTTGCAGCATGGTGCGCGAGAGACGACAACTCGAGGCGGCCAAAGAACTGAAGCCGGCGCCGCGGCATGCGATGAGGAGGTTGCTCATCCCTTTGGGAAGAAGGCACCGATAGGGAATGCCATAGGGCTGGCTGACCTCCAAAGCCCCGCCCGCCCTGCCGCCAGGGCAGCGCCGAAACCGCCGCTGCCAACGCCCACAACAACCAGATCGTAGCGTTCCGGGCTCGTCGCATCTGCAGAGAAGCTCTGCCGGGGCACGCCCTGTGACGCGGCGGTCACACAAAGGACTGCTGCGATCACACTCGCGATGGAGCGGCTCATTATCGCTTCGCGTTTCATTCTCACCTGGAACAAACACTCTGCACTTCAGCGGAACACAGAAGAGCCGTAGCAGAGATACAACACAATCAGATAGACCCCGCCGAGAACCACATGCAGCAGGACAAGATGGAGCAGAAGCAGTCCGACACCGCGCCAGCGTCGAGCCCAGACGAGATAGATGGGCACGCCATACGGCGGGAACAGAAAGATGCCGAATCGCGCCAACCTTGGAAGCGATTTGCCGACGAGCCTGGCATCCAACGTACAGAACCACATGAAACCCAACTGGCCTGCCAACGCCATAGCCAAGAAGGTGTTGCTCGCGAGACGCATCTCAGACTCGGTCTCGATCGGCGCGGCCGTGAACGCTCCATACACTCCCCAGAGGCCCCATAGACAATAGAGATAGATCAGTACAATTCGTCGTCTCGCTCTGAGCTGACGCTCGGTCACGATGATCCTCCCGCTCCGCAAACGTCCCGCACGGGGCGCCTCAGCGAATCGTGTACGTTTTCTTGAGGCTACTCAGGGTCTGTTCGAGTTCGGTCTCGGTCAGAGGTCGCTCGTAGATCAGGAAACGCGCCAGTTCCCCGTCGAAGGACTCCTTGCCCGGATGGTTAGTGGCGTCGCGCTCCTGGCCGATCGCCATCTTGGAGGCGTTCGCCTTGGGATTGACAGGGAACGGTCCGCTGGCGACCGGTTTCGGCTCGTTGATGAAGACTTCGATCGTCACAGTGTCCGTACCGGCGCCCATGCGCCCGGCGACGACATAGTACTGGCGTTCTTCCAGCGGCTTCGGGGCCGTGATCATCGGGTTGTTGCGGTCCCAACGTCCAAAGGTGATTCCGTTGCGCGAGCCGATCCAGACCCGGTTGTCGTCGGTCAGATTGCCCCAGATACCCTCGTACTTGCCGCCGCTCCTGAGGTTGCCGAAGATCGAGTTGACGTCCTTGAGTTGCTCCACTTGCTGGTAGGCACACATAACGGCGAACCAGGTGTACCCGCTGCCGGTCAGCAGGTGGTCGAAGGCGTCCTCGTCGTGGTTGATCAACTCCTGGCGCTTGAAGACCAGGGTATTGTGCCCCCCGATTTCCCGGACGGATGTCACCAGGGTGGGCCGCCCGGAGCCCGGCATGGAGCGTCCCTTGTCCCGCTTGACGAAATCCTGCGCGGCGAAGCCATCGACCTGATTGACCCATTTGACCACCCGGTCGCCCGGCTCGACCTCGACACCGTGGTCCGCGTCCAAATCGAGAATGAGTCCCTCGGTAACGACCTGGCCCTGGGCAAGCCCCGCGGCGATCGACAGCAAGACGAACCATACTCGCGTCATGGTCTTGGTCTCCTCTCAGAATGCCGGGTCGACCTCGAATGGGCCCTTAATCGCCCTGCCACTCGAGGACGGCCAGGACCGGGTCGTGGTCGCTGGCGACGGGTTCATCGACGATGACCACATCCTTGATGCGCCAGGGATCGGCGGCGCGGATGAGTACGTAATCGATTCTCGACCGCGGCGCGATCGCATCAACCCAGCCGTCCTCAATCAATACACTCATCGGCTCGCTGCTTGGCCGGGCGTTGAAGTCACCCGCCAGGACAACGGGAGGCCCGCCCTCGCGGGCCAGCAGTTGGTTCAGACGCTTGTTCTGCTGAGCCCGCGTCGCGTTGCTCTGATGGCACAGGTGGGTGCCCACGAAGATCACCGGGCCGATGCCCGGAGCGTCTAGATGGGCCTCCAGCGCCGCGCGGGGCTCCTGCCCCGTCGCATAGGGCAACGGATGAACCAGGACTTTCTCAATAGGGAACCGCGAGAGGATCGCCTCGCCGTACTGGCCGTTCTGGTACGGCATGGCCTGGCCAAAGACGTGATGCATGTCGCAGAGCTTGCCCAGTACAGCGGCCTGGTCGACGCCCGAGGCGCGGTCCGTGTTTCTGTCCACTTCCTGCAGCGCCACGATATCAGGCGAGAGATCATTGATGACCGCCGCCAGTCGCTCCAGATCGAAGACCCCGTCCGTCCCCTCGCCGTGGTGAATATTGTACGTGAGCACGCGCAACGTCCGCGCCGGGCCCGGCTCGATCACACCCCGATGGCAGCCGGCAAAGACGACAACGAACGACAGGATCAGCAACAAGCCGAAGCAGGATCGTCGCGAGTACACCATAATCACCCTTTCATCTGCTGTCAGTGCTCGGTCGGTGGGTGCGTCCCTGTCACTCCTCTCCGGCACAGCACGGCTCGATCGCCTCCATCGTCACTTGCAGCGGTTCGACCTTCCAGACCTTCTCGCAATAGTCGCGGATGGAGCGGTCCGAGGAGAACTTGCCCATGCGGGCGACATTGAGAATCGACGTCCGCGTCCAGGCCGTCTCGTCCCGCCAGAGCGTGTTGACTTGCTCCTGGCAGTCGATGTACGCCTGGTAGTCGGCCAGGACGAGGAAGGGGTCGCTCCAGAGCAGGTTGTCGACGAGCGGGCGGAAGAGCCCCCTGTCGCCGCCGGCCAGGGCGCCCGAACCGATGAAGTCCAGGACCTCGCGGAGGTGCTCGTTCTGCTCGTAGACGTCGCGGGGTCGGTAGCCCCGCCGCATGCGCTCCTGGGCCTGTTCAGCGGTCAGCCCGAAGAGGAAGAAGTTCTCAGCGCCCACTTCCTCGCGAATCTCGACATTGGCCCCGTCGAGGGTACCGATCGTCAGCGCGCCGTTGAGCGAGAACTTCATATTGCCCGTACCGGAAGCTTCCTTGCCGGCCATGGAGATCTGCTCGGAGAGATCGGCCGCCGGGTAGACGGGCTGGGCGTTCTTGACGTTGAAATCGGGGAAGAAGACAATTTTCAGTCGCCCGGCCACATCCGGATCGCCGTTGACGCGATCGGCGGTCGCGGTGACCAGCTTGATGATCAGCTTGGCCATGTCGTAGCCCGGAGCGGCTTTGCCGCCGAAGATGAACGTCCGGGCCGGGACGTCCGCGCTCGGATCGCGCTTCAAACGCAGGTACTGGGTGAGGATGTGCAGGACATTCAGGTGCTGTCGCTTGTACTCGTGAATGCGCTTCGCCTGTACGTCGAACAATGACGTGGGGTCAACCACAACACCCGTACGCTGCTGGATCAGCCCCATCAGACGGTGCTTGGCCGTGCTCTTGACATCGCGCCAGCGGCCCTGGAATTCCTCGTCGTCGGCCCACGTTTCGAGCCGGCGCAACTGGTCCAGATCGCGCAGCCAGGTCTCGCCGATCCGTTCGGTCAGCAACTCGCCCAGCGGCGGATTGCTCACCGCGACGAATCGCCGGGGAGTGACGCCGTTGGTGACATTGCAGAATTTCTCGGGCCATAGCGCGGCGAAGTCGTGCATGACGTACTTCTTCAGGAGGTCCGAATGCAAGGCGGCGACGCCGTTGACATGGTGGCTGCCCACCGTCGCGAGATTCGCCATACGCACCGAGCGGGTCCCGCTCTCGTCGATCAGCGACATCCGGCTGGCGCGGGCTTCGTCGCCCGGGAAACGCGCCCGCACCTTCTCGAGGAAGCGATGGTTGATCGCGTAGATCAGCTCGAGGTGCCGCGGCAAGAGATGGCCGAACAACGAGACGGGCCAGGTCTCCAGCGCCTCAGGTAAGAGCGTGTGGTTCGTATACGCACAGGTCTTGCGCGTGACCTTCCAGGCGGTGTCCCAATCCATGAGGTGCTCGTCGACCAGTAGACGCATCAGTTCGATGACGGTGATCGCCGGGTGCGTATCGTTGAGTTGCACGGCCCAGTGTTCGTGGAACTTCTCCAGCGGCCGGCCCAGGGACAGGTGCACGCGGATCATGTCCTGCAGCGAGCAGGTCACGAAGAAGAACTGCTGTTCGAGGCGCAGTTCTTTGCCCGCCCCGTGTTCGTCGTTGGGATAGAGGACCTTGGTGATATTCTCGGAGAACATCTTGTCCTCGACAGCGCGGTAGTAGTCGCCGTGATTGAAGGCGTCGAAATCGAAGGACTCAACCGCCTCGGCTTTCCAAAGACGCAGGCGGTTGCAGGTTCCCACACGATAGCCCAGGATGGGCGTGTCATAGGCGACGCCCTTGACCACGGTTTCGGGTATCCAACGAACGCGGAAGCGATCGGCCTCGTCGGTCCAGGTCTCGGTGCGTCCGCCGAAGGGGACATTGAAAGCGATCTCCGGCCGGGCGATTTCCCAGGGGTTACCGAACCGAAGCCACTTGTCGGTGATCTCGACCTGCCAGCCGTCACGGATGATCTGATCGAAAATGCCGAACTCGTAGCGAATGCCATAGCCAATCGCGGGGATCTCGACCGACGCCAGCGAGTCGAGATAGCAGGACGCCAGGCGTCCCAGCCCCCCATTACCGAGCCCCGGTTCCTCCTCCTGCTCGAACAGCTCGTCGAGGTTCACCCCGAGACCGTTCATCGCTTGCCGCGCCTGGTCCATGATCCCCAGGTTCAGCAGGTTGTTCGCCAGGTGCGGGCCGGGCAGGAATTCAGCAGAGAGATAGGCGACGACGCGCGCATCTTGCTCGGTGTAGGCCTCCAGCGTCCGGACGCCCTGCTTGAGCACGCGATCGCGCACCGTCAGAGCCAGCGCGGTGTACAGATCGTTCCGCGTGGCCGCTCGCGGGAGCCGACCGATACTGCAGAACAGGTTGTCCAGGAACGACCGCTGGATATCCTCGACCCGCGACCCGGTCCGAATCCCGGTCGCTGGAGCACGCTTGCGGGCCTCGACATCGCCCTTCTTCCTTGCTGGCACCATACGCGTCACCTTTCCATAAGTGGCGGATTTGGCCGTAGTCTAGTCTCTGATCGGACGTTCGTCAACAAACACTCGAATCAAGATTCACCAGCCCAAGGCACCCTGGCCTTGTCGAAACAGAACAGGGAGCCCGTGAGGGCCCTCCGCCGAAGTCTGTCGAGTAATCGCACATCGCTCTGCAAGTCGGAATCATAATCGCTCTTGAGGCGGGTGATGACCGCCTCTCGCAGGTCGGGGGCGAAGAGCTTGACCCCATGCAGGGCCCCGATGAAGGCACCGAGCAGTTGGGCGTAGGAGTCCGTATCATGGCCCCACTCGATACTGAGTTGTAGCGCTGCGAGCGGATGGTATCTTGCCATCTCCAGGACGGCGAACATCACGACGAACGGAACCTGAGCCTCCCATTTGATGGTGTGGCGAAACTCCCGATCCAGGACCGTGAACAGTCTCGCTGGACGCTGTTGGGCCTCTTGCGCCAGACGGTGGGCGACGTCCAGCCACCGATCGGTCGAACGTGTCGTCCAAGGGATCTTGCTGTAGCGATAGGGATCGGTCTGTCGTATCGCCGCCAGCACCGCTTGCCACATCCTGCCCCTCTCGGTCCCTTCATGGGGCGTCACAAGGGCCACCGCGAGGCCGGCGACCAGGGCCGCGTTCAAATCCCGTCCCCACCCGTTGTCAAAGTAGGCCAAGTGATAGGCGGCTCGGTAGGCTTCTGTAGGTCGTCCTGCGAAGATGGCGGCCAGGGGCAACAAGACCATTTGTCCACAGCAGGTGGGCAAGCCGTTCCAGAGACGCTCGGGAGGCAGACTGTTTCCCGTGTCACGCTGCCCCAGGACCCACCGGGTCGCGTAGAGCCATTCGGTTAGCCACTCCTCACAGAGCGCCGCATATCCCGGCTTGTTTTGAACGATCGCCCCGTTGGGCCAGTCCAGGTACGCCCGCGCCAGCGCACGGACATCGAAGGGCCAGGCATTGTCAGATTCGGCCTTCCGCAGCGCGTCGAGGAGAATCAGCTTGTGACGCGAGTCGTCCGTAACCGTTCCAGCCGGCGCGTTGGCCAACCAATGACCGTACGGCTCGGGTACTGGCCGCAAGGGACTGTAGGGTCGCAAACAGACCCGCCCCGCCGTCGCTTCCAGCGCCGCGCCGTCCAGGGCTTCGCCATCCCGCCAGAGTCTGGGAGGCTTCGGCAACCGACTGACAAGCGTGCGATCCTGAAACTCCACCGGACCGCCCAGCGCGTCCCCGACAAAGGAGCCCAGCAACATCCCCTCAATACGATCGCGCAGGGTCGCGCCCGCTCCGCTTGCAGCGAAGGTTATGCCGGACGGCAGAGAAACACCTGCCGCTATGGCCCCACTATACTCCAAGAAGCGTCGCCGTGACAGCAAAACAGTCTCCCCAAGCAGAAACCCGAATATGGAATCTCCTTGGTCATCCTAGTAGCGGATCAGGCCCCACGCAAGAGCGCATCGCAATAGGTGAAGGCACATCACTTCAGAAGATGCCGAGGATAGCGATTTCCTCAGATGTAAGCGCCTAGCCATCGTCGTCGGGACGTAGGATTTCCTCCAGGGTGACGGTTCTGGAGAGGGTCTGCTGCCCCCGGCGCAGGGTCAGATGCAACTGCGTTCCAGCCGGCCGGGACCAGAACCGATTCAGCGGCAGCACGCGTGGGTCGGTGCGCCACCGGGTCGTATCGAGGTTACCGATACTTAGCAGCACATCCCCGTTGCGAATGTCGGCACTCTGGGCTGGGCTACCGGCCGCCACATGGCCGATCAAATCAGCACTTTGGAGATTCTCCGGAACGAACACGGCGCCCAGACGGTTGTGCTCGTAGCGGACATCCTTGATCGGCATCGGGCGTACGTAGACCTTCTCGCTCTCGCGATCGATCAGCAACTCCAACTGTCGTAACGCATAGGCCCCGAAGGCGATTTCGACGCCCTTGCGTTCGGCGTCTGGCGGACAGAGCCGAACCGGAATGTCACGCAGGGTCAGGTTGCCGAGTGTCAACTCACTGGCCCACATTTCCTTAACGACGCGTATTTCTCCCGCCGCGGTCACTTCGCCAATCAGCGTTGTCGGCGCATCGGTATGCGGGGCGCACCATCGGTCCCACAGCGCCGAACACAGATGGACGCCGTGAGACGAACCTGTGGCGACGATGATCTTCGTCTCTTCGCCGGGAATGCGAAAAGCCAAGTCGCTGCTTTCGCTCGATTTCTCGCAGGTCAGCCACTCGTTGGTGCGGGGCGGTAGACTGGCAAAGCCCTCGACGCCACGTTCGGCTCCGTTGATCTTGATAACCGGATCGGTCATATCGACCCAGAACAGGACACCGTCGATACGGTTTTGTGGCGCCAATGGAGGCGACGGGAGCACCCAGACATTGGTTGTAATGGCAGGGGACCCCGAGAGTTGAAAGCGACAGTCACGACAGAACCCCACAACGCCCTTCGCACCGGACGGTGGAGATTCGATGGTCAGCCCCGAGCGCCGTGTGGCGTGTTCGTAAAGGCCGGACTGCCCCCCGCAGGTATTGAAAGCTATCCTGATGGGTTTACCGTTGACGAGCCCTGGTATGGCAAATGCGTACGTCGCAATGACTGGTCTCGCCGTGAACAGCATCAGAATCAAGGCCGTAACGATTCGCATGGTGCAATCTCCCAATGAGTGAATCACTCCGCATCTGTGGCACGGACTCTGTATCTCCGCTCACAGCTAGGGCAACACCCATCGACATACGGCTTCTCGCTCGATCGTCGCTACCCCGGTTCGCGACACATCCTTCGCCATGGTAGTACGTTGGCGGGCAAAGGACCAGCAGATTCCGCATTGGGCCCGGGGCTTCCCTGTCGCAGAGAAGGGCAATACCTGGAAAGGTTGATTTCTGCCGCCTCAAGCCAATCGAAACGGCAGAAAAGTTCGATCCGGGCTTTACACCTGGACAGATTTTGCTATGCTTAGGCCGCGCAGATCGGCTGCGCGAGCACTTGCGGAGGCTGATCGGCCCGTCCGCAAGGCGCAAGAGCAAGAAGAAACCCATGGTTCTGTTTGGGGCAAATATGAAGATCAAGACGATCAAAGCACATGAGGTATTGGATTCCCGAGGCAACCCGACGATTGAGGTGAGTGTGACTCTGGAGTGCGGGCTGACAGCCTCGGCCATGGTCCCCTCGGGCGCTTCGACGGGCGAGAATGAGGCGTTGGAACTACGGGACGGCGACAAGGGCCGGTATTTGGGTCGCGGCGTGCTCAAGGCGGTCGCCCACGTCAACGACGACATCGCCCCGGCCCTGGCGGGCATGGACGTCACGCAGCAGCGCACCATCGACCAAGCCATGCTGGACCTTGACGGGACGGAAACCAAGAGCAAACTGGGCGCCAACGCTATCCTGGGCGTCTCGCTGGCCGTTGCTCATACGGCCGCCAAGGCCCTGGGCCTGCCGCTCTACCGCTACATCGGCGGAACGAACGCGATCGTCCTGCCCGTTCCCATGATGAACATCATCAACGGCGGCTCGCACTCGGACGCCCCCATCGCCTTCCAGGAGTTCATGATTCGCCCGATCGGCGCATCGTGCTTCAAGGAGGGGCTGCGTATGGGCGCCGAGGTGTTCCATGCCCTCAAGAAGATCATCAAGGACAAGGGGCTCAGCACGGCAGTCGGTGACGAGGGTGGTTTCGCCCCGAACTTCGCCGGCGGCACAGAAGAGGCCCTGGACAGCGTGATTGCCGCGATCAAGGCGGCCGGTTACAAGCCCGGCGAGGACGTGACCATTGCGTTGGACTGCGCATCGTCAGAGTTCTTCGAGGACGGCAAGTACAACTACGCCAAGTTCGAAGGCGACGGCGGCGCCGTCCGTAGTTCGGCCGAGCAGGCCGACTACCTGGCCGAGCTGATCGAGAAGTACCCGATCGACTCCATCGAGGACGGCTGCGACGAGAACGACTGGGACGGCTGGAAGATCGTGACCGACAAGATCGGCGAGAAGTGCCAACTCGTCGGCGACGACCTGTTCGTCACCAACGTCA
>JANQFY010000407.1 GCA_028277585.1 Sedimentisphaerales bacterium | reverse complement strand
AAGCGGGCGATCAACCAGGCCCGCGAGCGCATCCTGGCCGGCGCGGACATCTCCACTCCGTTGCGGGATAGCGGTGTCCTTGCCCCGGCGATCGCGCACATGGTCGCGGTGGGTGAGAAGAGTGGCGAACTCGAGACGATGCTCACCAGTATCAGTGAGAACTTGGAGAGTTCGACGGACGTGGTGATCGAACGACTCAGTGCGGCGGTGGAACCCGTTATCATCATTGTCATGGCGGGGGTCGTGGGCGTGATCGCGTATGCAACGGTCCTGCCCATCTTGAGAATCTCAGTTGCGGAATTCTAAGTATTCCCTTGGAGTAATTTGGAGTAGAAGGACCATGAAGGAGAACAGGAAGCAACAGGTTAGAAGCGGTTTCACGATGGTCGAGCTCATGGCGGTGCTGATCATTCTGGGTCTGCTGGCCGGTGTGGTGGTCAAGAGTTTCGTTGGTCAGGTGGACAAGGCCAAGGTCGCCAGCACCAAAGCCAGTCTCAAGATTCTGGCGAGCGCCATCAACGAGTACCACATGGATACCGGCCGATGGCCTGACGAGTCCGAAGGTCTCTATGTCCTCATTGAGCCGCCTTCCGACGTAACCAATTGGCCCATCGGCGGTTACCTGGAGACGACCGAGATTCCGCCGGACGGATGGGGCAATGAGTTTGTTTACGAGCAGTACCCCGAAAGTGGAAAGGCGTTCGTGGTCAAGAGTCTTGGTGCCGACGGCCAGGAAGGTGGCGAAGGTTACGATGCGGACCTGCTCAGCACAGATCCCTAGTCCCACGAGTTCGATCGTTGACGCGAGACAGCCGAACGTGCGACGAAGGAACCGGTTGACCGGTGCGCAGATGAGCGGTCTGACGCTCGTTGAGTTGCTCGTGGTGGTTTCCATCCTGGCGCTTTTCGTGGGCGTGGTTCAGGTCGATCTCTTCGGGACGCTGCGGCGCAGCACCTTCCGCGCGCAGGTGCAGGGCTTTGTCTCCGTGATGCAGATGGCGGCCGCCGGCGCGGCCGAGACAGGACGGCGCTACGAAGTGATCGTGGACATCGGGGAGCAAACGTACCTGCTGCGCCAGATCACCGGATCGAATCTAGCCGAGGTGCTGGACGAGGAGATCATTGTTGATGGGCAGTTCGGCCAGAGTTGTCGCGTCTCCTATGTTGAATTTGACGACGCCGAGTACACCAACGAAGGCGAGGCCAAGTTTCGTGTCGGACACGCCGGTTGGATGTACGGCGGCAAGGTCGTCTTTCTCGATGAGAACGAGCAGTCCCATACGGTGGCTGTCAGTCGGCTCACGCCAATCGTCCAACTCGTCGAGGGCGATCCGGAATTGATGCGCCCCAAGGCCAAGGATGACGTGCCATCCCTGTGAGTCTCAGGGAAGAATGTGACCCCATGGAAAGAACCGGTAGCGAAAAGACGAACGTGGTAAGCCGGCGGAAACGAGAGCGTATCGTTCTGCGTAGGGACGCGTTCACGCTTCTTGAAGTTCTGACCGCCTTAGTCATTCTCGCCTTTACCAGCACGACGATCCTTCTTGTGCTGAATCGCTGCATGGCCTCGACGGCCAACTCGGCCCTGCAAATGGAGGCCTTCCAGGTCGCGCGGGAGAATCTGGAGCAGGTCCTCGTGTCCGAGTCGCTCACCGAGAACGTCGAGTTCGGGAATAGTGAACTGTATCCCAACATTTCCTGGCGCTCCGCGGTTGAGGCCTTCTCCGAGCCTATCAGTGGTCAGATGTGGACTCGCGCGGTCAGTGCAGCCGACTACGTCGACGCGGCGGGCGAAACACAGACGCTTGAGTTGGTGCACTGGATCGGCCCTCTGACCGATCAGCAGGCCAATCAACTCATGGAGGAGGAGGATCTCGAAATCCTGGCGGCCGAGCAACTGGTCGATACCGTTGAGGATGCGGCCGCTCACGCCGGCGTGGACGCCGAAACGATCGAGGAATGGCTCCAGAATGGCCTGCTCACGACGAGCGACGGCGCCTTCATTCGGTACAATCTCGACATCTACGCCAACAGCGGGGGCGATCCCTCTGAAGAGGACCGCGCGCGACAGGTTGAGTCGATCGAGGACCTGGCGATGCGGTTGCAGGGTGAGGCTGAAGGGGGTGAGGGCGAGATTGATCCGACCACCGGGTTGCCCTATGAGGCCCCTGAGCAGGTGGACGTCAGTGAGGTCGGCGAGCGAGCGAGAGACCGGCAGGGCCGATCCAGATAGCAGTAGGCTAGTTAACAGTGGACTTCATTATGAAAATGGAATCCGGACAACCAAGGTTTCGAGCAGGCTATTCGCTGGCCGAGATGCTGGCGGCGATGGTTATCGCAGCGATGGTGCTGACCGCCATTCTGGGCGTCTACGCGCGGGCGAACCGGGCGGCCCAGGCGGTTCGAGCCAAGATGGAGACCCCGGTCCTGGCTGCCGAAGTGCTGCAACTCATTGCTCGCGATTTGGACCGGATCGTGGGCGCCGAGGATGTCACCATCCAGATCAAGAACGGATTCGACAACGGTTTCGTCTCTGGCCAACTCGTCATCCGCCGTGCGATTCGAGACATCTACAACAAGGAGCAGGTGCTCGAAGAGATCGTCTGGCGCAGCGGCTACGATTTCGACAGTCCCACGCCGGGGCTGGTGATCTATCGCAGTCATGAGGGAGTCGGTCTGGAGGACAAACTGCTCGACGCCAAACGTGCGGACCTGGAGAGCCGGTATCCGCTCGTTCCCGTTTGCCGCGGCATTACCTATTTCAAAATCGAAGTGCCCGAGGGAATCAACCTGGTGGACCGGTGGGCTGAAGCGTCCCTGCCCCCCGGCGTGAAAGTCAGCCTGTCGTTTGCCGAGCCCTATGAGACGGTTCGCGGGACGCTGGATGTGCAAGAGTATGAGAGGGTCAGTCGCACGATGGCGGTTGACCGAACGCGTGAAATTCGATTTGCCGTGCCCTCGACGGACGGCGAAACGGACCAGGAGAACGAAGAAAGCGGCGATGCGGAACCGGCCCAACCAACCAGATCTTCAGGCCGAACCGGTCGGCGGTGATGACGGGCGGAAATCGCGCGGAGTGGTCCTGCTGATCACTCTGGTGATTCTCGTCATCCTCACGACGGTCGGATATACGCTGAGCGTACAAGTCGCGGCGCGGCGCCACCGCGACCGGTTCATTCTGGACTATGCGCGGGCTCAGTACGCCTGCACCTCCGGGATGAAGTACGCGTCGCTATCGGTGAATGATCTGAATGGCCGGCTGATCAGTCGCCCCAACGAGCCGGATTTCTCGGACGTGTTCGCCATGACCGAGGTGGACTATCAGGATTTCCTCGACCAGGCGGCCGCGGACCTGGCCGCTGCCGATGACAGACTCACCAAGGGGCGAACGAGCCGGACCTCTCCCCTAGATGACGTCAGCGCTTCCAATGATTCGATGGGGGATGAGGAGATGGAGCTCGCCGAGTCGGTGACGATTTCCGGCCCCTATGGCCCTCCTTGGCCGTTGGTGACCGAACCGATGGAGTTCGAGATCGCCGAAGCGAAGGTGACGGTGGAGATCGAGGACGAGAACGCCAAGTACCCCTTGGGTTGGGCGTTGCTCCAGGAGGAAGACTGGCAAGCCCTGGCGGAGGTGGGATTCGTATCGTTCTGCGAATGGATGGGATACCAGAAGGAGGAGATCACAGACCTACAGGTGGATCTGGCGAAACTCAGCGACGTGCGGCCCTTCAAGATGGTCTTCAAGACGACGACGGCAGCGACCCCCACGCCGGCAAGTCTGAGGAGCCGGGTGACTCGTTCGCGCAGCAAGAAGACGTCCGTGCAACGAGGGTCGGTCAAGCGCGCCGTTCCGGTTGCCGAGCAGATCGCCCAGCAGAACGCGATCTTCTCCCGACTGTTCCACAGTTCGCTGGTCAATACGGACCTGTTGACCCGGCCGAGCATTGAGACGGAGAGCCGCCAGGAGTCGGCGCTGAAGTACCTGGGGCTCTGGGGGACGCGGAAGGTCAACGTCAATACCGCCCCACGGCATGTTCTCGAGGCGGCCCTGACATTCGGCAGCGTTGCCGATGCGCCCAAGATCGCTGAGATCATCATTCGTGAGCGCCAGGTGCAGCCGTTTTCGGACATTGAGGCGGTCAAGAAGGCGGCGTATCGGTATACCGACGCCATTGAGAAGTGTAAGGAATTCATCGTCACTGAGAGCACCGTTTTCTCCATTCGCGTCACGGCTACCAGCGGTGTCGCCAAATCGGTCGTTCTGGCCGGTGTCACCAAAGAAGGGCAGAAGGTTAAGCGGATTGCTGTGATATCCGACTAAGACAAGGGCCGCTGTCGGTGCGTTTGCAGTGCATCGACCGGCGTTTACCTTGAGCAGAGGAGATTGATGGGCATGGAGTCTCGTAATCGTTTAGGCATCTATCTGAGTAAGGACCGGGCGACCGTGGTTTGTCTTGCCGCGCAAGGGCGGGACAACAAGGTGCTGGGGTGTTTCTCTGTCGACTTGGCTGGGGAAGAGGCTCCGAGCCAGCAGGAGTTGGCCGACCGCATCGACCAGGCCTGTACCGAGCACGGCCTCAAGGCCGGCGCCGCTGTCGTGGCGCTGGACTGCGCCTCGTTCATGCAACACAGCGTTCACAGCGAGTTCTCCGATCAAAAGAAGATCGCTGCGACGGTCCGGTTCGATACGGAAGAGGCGCTGGCGACCGACGTCAGTGAGATGGCGGTCGGCTTCCGGGTCGTTTCACCCGAAGAGCACGGCGCCAAGCTGGACGTCTTCACCGCCCAGCGGAGCGAACTGTCCGATATCATCATGTCTTTGCAGAGTAACGGGGTCGATCCGGAAGCCATCCTTCCCGATGTCTACTGCCTTTCCCGGTATCTCTGCGAGGGCGATACGGCGACCGAGGGAGCCGGAACCGTCTACGCGCTACTGTCGAAGACTCGGGGCTATTTCATCGTTGGCGCCGATGACGACAGCGTCCCGCTGACGCGCGCCTTTCTTGTAGGGCCCTCGCAGGACAGAAAGGCCCTGCTGGCCAGGGAGGCAGTGGTGACAACCGCCTTGTCGGGAGCGGGCAATCTGTCGCGGCTCAGTGTCCTGGATGCGGGCGACGGGTTGACGGCCCAGGATCTGGCCGGCAGCATG
>JANQFY010000309.1 GCA_028277585.1 Sedimentisphaerales bacterium | reverse complement strand
CGCGATGCGTCAACGAAGCGACGCCGCTGTATCCACCTCGGTGCCCCGGCAGCACCTCGTCGTCGACCGCCTCATTGTTGACGATTACCGCCGTCACATCCCCGCGCTGCAACAAAACGTAAGGCTTCTCAGCGGCCAACGATTGGGATGCGAAGGGCGACAACAGGGCTATTACGAGGAGGATTGCGTACCGCCATCTCATTCCGTATGCTCCTGATTCTCGAGATTGCTCAGCATACGGAAATCGTACCGGAAACATGCCGGAATGGCAATGGCGCCCAGCGCGTCCGGGATCACGGCCGGACCAGCGTCACGGATTCGCCGGCTACCCAGTAGTACTTCTCGTTCTGATTGATCGGCTCGATGGCGTATTCGATGCCGGATTCCATCTTCTGCAGTTCGTCGGCCGGGAGCCTGACCACAAAACCTTGAAACTGCCCGCTGCCTGATGAGCACGTGCCCTGAAAGGTCTTCGCGGCGACGTCAACGTTCGGGCGGCCGTCCGCCTTCAGTCGGAATTCGAAGACGGCTTTCTCCTTGAGGGTGTTGAGTTGCCGGTGGTCCTGCCCATCGAGCCATTCATCGATCGCGATGATGAAGTGCCCCTTACCCTCGAACAGATCGCGGGCGAACTCGGGAATGCGGCTGTCTCCGGCCCAGTAGAGCCCAGTGATGTGCGCGACCTCGATTTCTCGGAACGGAACGAAGGGATACTGGTGCGGCTCGATCTTGACGAATCCCTCGTTGGTGTTGGCCCGGAAGAATGCGACGACGTCGTCGATCATCTCGTCGCGGATGCTGTGCGCCGTGCCGTTGTAGGTGACGCACTGAGCCGAGGCGCCCAATGCGCGATAGATCGCTTGGCTGACTTTCCAACGGTCGCCCATGTCGGCGCCGATGAGGGACCGGATGAGTTGGGCGTGCTCCTCGCAGTACGTGTCGCGCGAGAGCGTCGTGTCGTTGCGATCGAGATAGCCCATGTAGATGTACTGGGCGACCTGTTTGTAGGCGTTCGCATCGAATTCGATGCCGGTGATTTCCTTCAGGTCCGCGATGCCGACGGGAAACGGCAGCTCTGTTCCTTGCCAGTGAGTTGCCGGGAAGGTCGGAATGCCATTGACGCCTCCGGCCGCGACGGCCCGGACGATCTGTGGATGCAGAATGGGGAACCGATTTGTGAAGGTCCCCGATGCCGAGTAGCCATGCATGAAAACCTTCTCACGCACGGGAACGTTGTTGTTTCGCAGCAGGGCCTGGGCGTCCCGGATCATCCGGATCAACTGAAGATCGATCCGCTTGAGTGGTCCCGACTCGACCAGCAGGGTGTCCTCGTCCAGCGAATGGGTGTAAATCCGCCATTCCTTGCGCGGCCGGGGGAAGACGGGCACGAGCAGAGGGATCCTGAGCTTCTTTGCGATCTGGTTGACGTAGGATCGCTCGGCCAGTCTAGCGGCCTTGCGGTCGTGCACCGCCAGATCGTCGGACGTGGTCCCGGTGTTGTTCATCTCCACGAGCAGTCGAACTGCCTGGTCTCGGTCAATCGTCTTCGGGACGAACAGGTAGTAGGGGAAGTTGAACCCTCTGTCAGGCGCTGCGGCGATCTTGTGAAACCCGTCCGTGTTGAGATTCAATCGAACGCTATTGGAGTCAACCGGTTCGATCGTGGGTTCCTCGCTTTTCTTGCGCGGCTCGTCAGGACGCAGGGATACGGTCCACGTCTCGATGGCCGCCTGTTTGCGATAGCCGTTCTTCCAGGCGTAGGTCCATCGGTTGCCGATCTCCAGAGGGAAGTAGCCATCCTCTGCCCCGGACACGTCATAGCTCAGCAGGATCGCCTCGGTCACCTTGCCATTGGCGTGCTCGTAACGCATGCGGACCAGGCCGACCCCCTTGGCGAACCAAAGGTTGCGCGTACCGTTAACGAAGGCGTCGCGCCCTTCGGCATTGGCCTGTGTTCCGGTGACAACCGTTTTGCACTTGATCGCCTCATAGAATGTGCCGGCTGGCCCTGCGACGGTTTCGGAACCTTCGATCTGTGTCTCTGTCTGAGCGTGCCAGCTGCCTTGGCCCGTCCAGGTGTTGTCTTCGATTGGAGGCAGTCGCAGGAGGTCAGGCGTGGGCGCGATCACGTAGGAAAGCAGCATGTACATGGCGGCCGGCTCCCAGGATCGCCCGCTGGTGGAAGGGGGCGTGCTCTTGATCAGCGTCTGGGTTGTGGTGACGCGGACGTGGCCCGTCGCCAGGTGTTTGCCGTTCTCGGTGCTCACACTGGCACGGAGGTAGATCTTTGCAGGGTTGCTGGCGAACAAGGGCGCGGCGATCAATAGATTCAGGACCGGTAGGATGCGTTCATGTCTCATCGTGACCTCCCTCTGCAATAGCGCGTTGGCCCGTTACTATGGATTCCGCGATCTCCGAGGCGATCTTAGGCCCTCCTCGAGTAGTCGTCAAGGAGATGCACGGGCCAGCGAGACCGCTCTCTATTCAAGGAGAAGGCAATCCGCATCAAGCAAGTAACGGGTCAAACGCAGCCGATGCAGGCCAGGCTCAGCCGAGTGCCTCCAGGGCGGCGCCGTTCAGGGAGGGCTTGACTTCAGACGAGTTCATAGTATATCTATAGGTATAATGTAGTGTTCCCTGGGATGCGGATGATTCCGGCTCGTACGGGCCGGACGCGTGGCGCAGGGGTAACGGGCTTATCGAGGCGGAATGTTATGAGTATCACGACGGCGATTGGAAATACGCCGCTGGTGGAGTTGACCACTCTCAACGGGAGTCGTCCCCAGGTGCGCTTGTTCGGCAAGCTCGAAGGCGCCAATCCGGGCGGGTCGATCAAGGACCGTCCGGCGTACTACATGATCAAGCGGGCCGAGGAGTCTGGCGAATTGACGCCGGGCAAGACCATTCTTGAAGCCACCTCGGGCAATACCGGCATTGCTATCGCGATGATTGGCGCGGCCAAGGGCTATCGCGTCAAGCTGTGCATGCCTGAGTGCGTTAGCCTGGAGCGGCAACACATCCTGGAGGCCCTGAATGCCGAGGTGGTCTTGACTCCCGCCCGCGAGCATACGGACGGATCGATTCGCGAGGCGCACCGACTCGTCGAATCTGAGCCGGACACGTACTACATGCCCAACCAGTTTGAGAACGAGAGCAATGTCCTGGCCCATTACGAGACCACCGCGCCGGAGATCCTCGCCCAGACGGACGGGCAGGTCGACGTCGTCGTGGCGGGCATGGGGACCACCGGGACGCTGATGGGCGTGTATCGCTTCTTCAAAGAGAACAAGCCCGATGTCAAGATCGTTGGGATCGAACCACCTGAGGGGCATACGATCCAGGGGCTCAAGAACATGGTCGAGTCAATTGTCCCCGGTATCTACGATGCGGCCATGATGGATGAGAGGGTCACGATTGACGACGGTGAGGCCTTCGAGACGACACGTCTGCTGGCCGCCAAGGAGGGTGTGTTCGTCGGAATGTCCAGCGGCGCGGCCGTGGCGGGGGCCCTGCGTATCACGCGGGAGATGGAGCGAGGCACCGTGGTCGTGATCCTGCCCGATCGAGGCGATCGCTACCTGAGCACGACGCTGTTCCGATCGATCTGCGCCAAGTGCCCACCGTAGAGCGTCCGCGATTCTCGCTGCGCTAATCCGCCTTCTTTTTGCCTGTCAGCTTCATGCCGGACTGCTTCAGGGTCAGACCGGTAACCTGTCCATTCTGGTCCTTAGCGAAGATGATACTGGCCTGCACGATCCTGAGGAAGAACTCGGTCTCCGTCCGGGGGAACATCTCGAAACGCGGCTGGTTGCCCAGTTGCCCCCAGAGATGGCCCTCCTCGTTCACGATCGTCATCGGTCCGACGTTCTCCAGTTCGTAGTCGCCCACGTACGTGTCGTAGAGGGCGCGGTCCACGTCGGCGACCTCTTCATCTTCGAGCTTCGGGGCCTGGAGGGTGTTGCCACCCTGGTGGTGGACCGCGCCGGTCACTACTCCCTGCTCGCTACGGACAAATGTCACGCGGGCATCGACCACTTGCCAGAAGAACTCGCTCTCGGAACGCGGGAAGATCTCGGCTTGTCCCTGGCCGGACAGCTGCGCCAGTAGTCGGTCGCCTTGCCTGATGACCGTCAGGACCATACTGTCGCCGTAGTCGTACCGGCCCACGTAGTCGTCGTAGATCTTCGGATCGACCGTCTCATCCTTCACGAGGGACACCTGCTCGGCCATCTCCTCGAACAGGTAGATCTCTGCGATGTTGCGGGCGTAGGCGGAGGAGGACAACTCGGGGATAGTCGGCAAGCTGTTGACCAGCACCGTCACGGTCAGCTTCTTCTCGGGCAGGTGCATGAGGTAGCTGCTGAAGCCGTGCAGGCCGCCCCCATGGGCGATCGAGACCAACCCCCGGAGTTTGCCTAGGTCCCATCCGTAGCCATAACCGTTGGGCGATACCGCCTTGGCGATATCCCCATTATTGAGTCGGGCGGGAGTGAAGGCGGCCTTCATACTCGCCTCGTTCAGGACTTTGCCGCTGAAGATTCCCTCATTCCAACGCCGCAGATCGTCCACGGTCGAATAGAGGGCACCGGCTCCGCCGGCGCGGGACATGTCCCAGTCCAGGGCCTTCTTGAGTTGGCCGCCTTCGTAGGCGTAGCCGGTCGCCTCGTGGGCCAGGATGAGGCTCCAGTGGTGGATGCCCGTATCTTTCATGCCCAGCGGCTCGAAAAGCGTTTCCATGAGGTATTCGTCAAGAGACTGGCCACTGACCTTCTCGACGATACAGCCCAGCAGGAAGTAACCCGAGTTGCAGTAAGCCTGTTTCTCACCGGGATCGAAGTCGAACTTATCCTTCTTGATCGCGTCGACCAGTTCTTCGCTGGTGACCTCGCTGGCAACGGTCTTCAGGAAGTCCGGCTTATTCGTATAGCTGTGCATCCCGGAGGTATGGGTCAGGAGGTGGTGCAGCGTCACTTCGTCGCCACGCGGAAAGTCCGGGATGAACCTGGACAGCTTGTCCTGAACGCTCAGCTTGCCGGCTTCCTGGAGCTTGAGAATGGCCACGCCGATGAACTGCTTGCTGACCGAACCGATGCGGAATTTGGTTTCGGGTGTGACATGCACGCGGTTCTCGATGTTGGCGTAGCCATATCCCTTCTGGTAGAGCGTATCGCCATTCCGCGCGACGAGGACCGCCGCCCCTGGATAGTCCTCCTTGATGACCCGCTCGAAGAGCCAGTCGACAATCTCTCCCTGGGGGGGCATCGGGATGTCGGCATCGGCGCCCTTGGCCTTGAGTAGTTCGCCCGCGTCGGACCGTCCCGCGATCCGAGCCATGTGCAGCGCCGTCAGGCCGGGACCGACCTTGCCATTGACGTCAACGCCGTGTTCCAGGAGCGTGGCGACGGGGTCCAGATGGCCCGTGCGGACCGCGGAGATCAACTTCTCGGTCAGCCCTTCCGGCCCCAGCGGTCGACAGCAAAAGGCCCAATCGCCGGCCCCGTTCTGGATCTTCAAGACCAGGTCGTTGGCGCCTTTGCGAAACGTTATGGGGACGAGATCGCTGTCCGTGATGCAGCCACGCTGGACCCAGTTCTCGTGGACGAGTTCGCCGTTGAGCCAGACCTTCACCGCATCGTCGCTGCCGATCCCCAGCAGGACGCGCTTCTCCTCGGTCATGTGGACTTGAGCCCAAGCGTAGGCGGCCGCGAACTTCTCCGGGCCCAACGCCTTGACCAGATCGACGACTCCGCCCTCCGGCGCCGCCGGAGTCCACGCATAGGTTTTCTCAGCTATCGTGACTGTCGGCTGAAACCGTTCGATCGAGAGTGGATCAGCCTCGAAGGCCTTCTCCTGCTTCTGCTTCTCCCGGTCGGTCGATTCGCCCTCGGAGATGGGAACCGGGCCCAGGAGAAGCCATCGCGTCATGAACGCGCCTGGCTGCAGATCTCGATAGCTGGCCTTGCTCAAGAGGGGGCCGGGCTCTGTCTTCCTCTGCTTTGGTTCGGCCGGTAAGGCGGGGAGACCCAGAGCAAGAACGGTCAGCCAAGTTAGTGAGAGCTTCTTCAGTGAAGCGATATTCGCCATCTGCCATACCCCTCAACGAGATCCATACGGTGTCTTCAGAAACGACCACGAGTGTGCCGACGTTGCCTGTTCCGTGTGTCAGTCGAGCGCCGAGGACAAAGATTGCACGGTTTGTCCGAAAAGGCCTCTGATCTCACTCTTCGTATTCGATGGCGACGACGGCGGCGATGGCGTCGAGGGTCTGGGACGGGACGGCGATGGTGATCCCGCTGGTATTGGTGGTGGTCTGGAGAATCTTGCGCGTCGGGTCGGCTAGTAGATACGCCCGTTTCACTGGTTTGCCTTTCAACGGCACTTCGAGCGTGCCGTCGGTCGGCCAGTCGAAGACGTGGGCGTAGAGCTTGCTTGGCTTCTTGGTGCAGCGTCCCCAAGCCGGTTGCTCGAACGGGCTGGCGGTCGTTTCATAGATGGCTTCGCCGTTGACGGCCATCCACTTGCCGATGGCGCGCATCGAATCGATGCTCTCTCGGGGGATCGAACCGTCGCCTTTGGGACCGATGTTGAGCAGGTAGTTGCCACCCTTGGAGACGATGTCGATGAGGTTGCGGATCAGCGTCTCGTTGGACTTCCAGGCGTGGTCGTGGTCGGAGTAGCCCCAGGTGGTGTTCATGGTCATGCAGACTTCCCAGTCGACACCCGGGATGCCGGTCGAGGGAATCGTCTGTTCGGGGGTGGTGAAGTCACCCTGTTCGGGTTTCCAGGTCTTGAGCCGCCCGACGGAGTCTTTCTTCTCGATGTGCGGGATGTGGTAGAGCCGATTGTTCGAGATGATCCCCGGCTGCAACCGCCGCGCCATAGCCATCAGCTCATCGGATCGCCAGAAAGGTCCCTCGTTGCCTTTCTTCGAGTAGTCCCACCAGATGATGTCGAGCGTGCCGTAATTCGAGAAGATCTCTTTCGCTTGGCGGTGGAGGAAGTCGACGTAGATGTCATGGTTGCGCGGGCCATTAGGCGAGGGCTTGCCCTTGAGTGGGTGGGGCAACTGGTCGGCCTTGAGGTAGTCGTACTGCGGGTGGTGCCAGTCGATCACCGAATGGTAGTATCCCACCTTGAGCCCCTCGGCTTTGATGGCGTCGGTGATCTCCTTGCAGAGGTCACGACCGACCAGGTCGTGGGCGTCGTAGGTGGTGACCTCTGATTCGAACAGGCAGAACCCGTCGTGGTGCTTGGTGGTGAAGACCACGTAGCGGCAGCCGGCTTCCTTGGCGAGTTTCGCCCATTCCTTGGCGAACCCCTCGGCCGGACGGAAGTGAGGGACCGCCTCGTGGGCGTATTCCCACGTGTCGACGCGCGCCCGCTGCTGGGTCCACTCCATGCCGCCGCGCGTGCCGATCGGTTTGTCCTTCCAGGTGCCGGCCAGACCCGAATAGAGTCCCCAGTGGACGAACATGCCGAACCGCGCCTGGCGCCACCACTGCATCCGCGCATCGCGTTCCTGCTTCGTCTCGGCCTGAACGCTCTCGGTGAGCAGTCCTCCGACCAGGGCGAGCGCCAGGATGATTGTCAGGTGGATTCGCAGGGTGGGTGTGGTCCTTCTCATGGGTCTCTCCTTTCCCAATGGCTTGCGAAGCTGTTCCACTCTACACAGAGGATGAGCCTGCCCTCTGTCGCGATTATTGTCGTACGCCGAACTGAGAGAACGCAAGGGAAATCCTATTCGTGACGTCTGCTGTGTTGAAGAGGCTCGTGGCCCTGCGTATACTTGGGGCGTGCTGTTTCAGCTAGGCATTCAAAGACGAGGAGACCATGAAACGACGACGGTTCTTGCAGATGGCGGGCGCGGGCTTGGGCTCGGCGCTGCTCGGTTCCAACGCGCGGGCCCAACAGCGGGGGCGGGGCTACCGCCGTCCCAACATCCTGTTCATCATGTCCGACGATCATACCAGCCAAGCCATTGGCTGCTACGGCCTGCGGCTGAGCGCCTACGCGCGCACGAAGAACATCGACCGTATCGCGGCCGAGGGCGCCATCCTGCGCAACTGTTTCTGCACGAATTCGATCTGCGTGCCGAGCCGGGCCAGTATTCTCACCGGCCAGTACGGCCATCTCAATGGCGCCAAGACCCTGTCCGGCCGACTCGACCCGGCTGCAGATAACGTCGCCAAGCATCTGCAGGCGGCGGGGTACCAGACCGCTGTGGTCGGTAAGTGGCACCTGAAGGAGCAACCGGCTGGTTTCGACTACTACAATGTTCTGCGCGGGCAGGGGCGCTACAACGATCCGATCCTTTTCGAGAAGGGCGCCGATTGGAGGACGGGGGGCAAGACTCACCCGGGCCATTCGACCGACGTTATCACCGATCAGGCTCTGAACTGGCTCGAGGAGGGCCGCGACCCGAACAAGCCCTTCGCGCTGATGTGTCATTTCAAGGCGGTGCATGAGCCGTTCTACAGTCACGAGCGGTATCGCACGCTCTACGCCGATCAGGATCTCCCCGAGCCGGAAGACCTCCACTGGCCCGAGAGTCCGCGCGGAAAGCGGTTCGAGGGCTGGCCCCTTAAGATTCTCGCGGGACGCTTTCAGAAGAACGCGCAGCGCTATGCGCCGCCCAAACTCGACGCCGAAGGCAGAGACGCCAAGGCGATTCGCAGCGCGACCTATCAGAAGTTCATGAAGGACTACCTGCGCACCGTCGCCGGGATCGACGACAACGTGGGGCGCCTGCTGAACTGGGTGGACCAGACGGGCAAGGCCCGGGACACGGTGGTGATCTACACCGCCGATCAGGGCTACTTCCTCGGTGAGCACAACCTGTTCGACAAGCGGTTTATGCTGGAAGAGTCATTGCGCATGCCGTTCGTAATCCGCTATCCGCGCCAGATCAAGCCGGGGACCGATGTCGGTGACATCATCCTGAATATCGATTTCGCGGAACTGTTCCTGGACTTCGCGCGTGCGCCGATCCCCAAGTCTATGCAGGGTCGAAGCTTTCGGCCGAGTCTGCGCGGCCGTACGCCAAACGACTGGCGCGATGCGATGTACTACCATTACTGGAGCCATCAAAAGGAACGCCCCAGCCATTACGGTGTTCGCACGAAGCGCTACAAGCTGATCTACTACTACGGCCTCCTCCGCATGGGCAAGCGGCCCGAGGAATGCTGGGAGTTCTACGATCTGAAGACCGACCCTCGTGAGCAAACGAGTCAATACGATGAACCCATGCATCAGGACACGATCGCCCAACTAAGGCAGCGCCTCGCCCAACTCCGCACCCAATACGGTGACACCACTGATCCCCTGTCTGTTGCGCCCAGCTAGGATGCCGTTGCGGTAGCGCGGACCTTTCGGATCGTGTAGACGCGCCCGATGATGGCTAAGGTGGTGACAGCGAGCAGCGGTGGCGCGAGGATCAGGAAGTAGTTCTGCACAAACGATACCAGTGTCACCAGAGCCATTCTAGCCGGCGACAACTCCCCATGGGCCTGCCCCCAGAGGGTCGTGAGGCGTGGAACGTAGAAGAGCAGCAGGGCGACCCCAAACCAGATGAGCAGCAACGCTCCCACGGCCAAGCCGGAAAGGGTCTTCTGTGTTTTCGTGTGCATCAACTCGCTCCATTTCTTTCATGGCTCATCTCACATCCACAACAGTCACCATGATAGCATCTGAGACCGCACGGATGCAAATGAAAGTCGGTCTCAGGCGACGAGCTGGCAGAGCCAGGCGGCGGCCAGGGCGCCGTAGTTACCGATGGCATAGCCGATCAGGGCCATGAGGATGCTGACTGGGACGAGGCGTGGGTTATGGTGGGCGGCGACAACCGGGGCGCTGGCGGCGCCGCCGATATTGGCGGCGCTGGCGATCGCGGCCGAGTGGACGTCGATGCGGAACAACCACGCGGCGCCGACGCACAGAACGCCATGCATGGCGATCCAGATAAACGCGCCGACCAGGAACCACGCCGCCTGCTCTTTCAGGCCGGACAGATCCGCGCCGGCGCCCATGCGGGCAACGAACAGGTAGACCAGGGCAATCGCCAACTCCTGGCTCCCCGGAATCTTCCGCGCCGGCGTCGTGGACAGAACAAGCCCGAACGTGGTGACCAGCAGAATGCGCCAGGCGCTGGCGGTCAGGACCGGCGGGAACTCGGGCAACCTCTGCGAGAGCCAGTTCGAGGCCAATGTCACGGTCATACCCAGAAACAGCAGATACAGATAGTCGCGCATGGCCGGCTTGCTGTCGTCCTGGTCCAATCCTTCGCTCGCGCGTTCGAGCATTTCGATGCGTTCGGGCGTTACGCGGGCAAAGCGATTGAACCAGTCGGCGAACTTCTTGGAACTGAGCAGGATGGGCAACCAGACGAGGTAGACCGCGTTGTCGCCCAGCACGGCTAGGCCGTAGTCGGCGTCGGAGGCTTCGAGAGCCTCTTTCATCGCGGCCATGTTGCCCGTGCCGCCGATCCAGCTGCCCGCCAGCGTGCCGAACGCCTTCCAGGCCGAAGGGTCCAGCTTGTCCTGGACGATCGCATAGGCCAGCGGCGCGCCGAGCACGACGCCGGCGGTCCCACACAGCATGACCAGGACGCCCTTGCCCATGATCCGCACCGCTGAGGCGATGTCAACCTTCAGCAGCATGATGACCAGCAAGAAGGGCAGCACCGTGGTGCTCATGGTTTCGTAGACCGGGCTCTCGTGGGCGATGACGCCCGTGTTGGAGAGCGCCAGGGGAATCGTGTAGACGAACAGCAGGGGGGGGAAGTACGCGAAGAACTTCCATTTCGTCTGGTTCTCGAGAAAGAAGAAGAAGGCGGTGATGCCCGCCAGGGCGGTCAGCACGGCGGCCGGGCTGGAAATCAAGTAGGTCGGTTCGGCGGCTGCGATCACAGGCAATCCTCATTCTCGAATTCTCATTCTTGGGATAGTTGGGGACCTACCTTGCCGCAGATGGGGACGAAAATCAACCTCGAAATCTGACAGGGGCAAAACGGAGGGGTTCTACTCGGGCAGGCCGACCATCCAGTCAGGCCATTCGGGTAGGGCGACGTCCAGCGTGTATTCCTTGTGCCACTTCAGATCCCAGAGCTTCTTCAGTCGCACGGGTTGGACGGAGCCATCCATGAAGCAGACGTTGATCGTGTAGCCATGCCTCTTGAGACAATAGCGATCGAGGCCTGAGCTATTATACAACTTCTCTTCGTCCGGCGGCGCCGCGGCCGATCGGTCGACCGGGCCGCCTCCCCAACGCCAGCATTCCAGGAACATGGGGATTTCGGCCGAACGCCGTTGGTCGATCTGACGCCAGGCCCGCCGGTCGGCGTTGGGCAAGCCCCATATAGTCGTTACGCCGGCGCGTAGGTCGTAACACCAGTTGTTGATCCCGTAGCTGTTCAGGTGAGTCCGCCCGTCGATGGTGCATTCCCAGGCCATCCGGGCGGGAACAGATTCGCCCTCGGTGGCGGTCTTCTTCGTGGTCGGGCACAAGCGGGCGTCCTCTCCGCCCTTACCGTAGTAGGGCATCAACGGGACGATCCAGGTGCCCCCGCCAGGCGTACCCGATTGCTTCCAGACCATGAATCGGCTGTTGTTGTCGTGGGTGTAGAGGTAGAAGATCTTGCCCCACTGGTTGAGGTTCGACTTGCAGACGACACCTCGCGCCTGGTTCCTGACCTTCTGCAGGGCGGGGGTAAGAATCCCCATCAGCAGGGCGATGATAGCGATGACGACCAAAAGTTCGATCAATGTGAAGGCGCGGCGTTGCTTCATATCCCTACCCCTATTGTGGATTGCCACATTCCGAAACGCAGACCTTTATACAAGTATACGCATCGCTGCACGTCGGTTCAAAGGAAATGCCGCCATGGTGGGCGCTGCGGTGGGTTTTCTTGCGAAGCGCAAATGAAGGGGCCCGCGTCTGGCAGACGCAGGCCCCATTTAGTCCATGCTTCAGAATACCCTCTGATGTTGGCGCTATCAGAAGGGCTTGTGCATTGGCGCCCGCTTGCCGGCGAGCCAGGCGATCTCTTCGGCCGAGAGCGCTTCGTCGTACAGCCGGATATCGTCGACCATGCCATCCCAGAACTCGGCGGCATCGTTGACCTGACGGCCAATGTGGGCCCGGCCGGGAACGAGGTTCCAGTTCTTGGCGCCGGAGGTGACCTCCACGCCATCGGCATACAGCCGCGCCATGGCGCCGTCATAGGTCAGGGCGATATGGCGCCACTCATCCACGCCCCAGAAGTCGGCAACCGAGATGTCATCGCCGTAACCGCCGCCGTAGAGCGCGGTTCCGTTGATCCCGATGAACATGGCCTGGCTGGTA
>JANQFY010000231.1 GCA_028277585.1 Sedimentisphaerales bacterium | reverse complement strand
CCGGAACGAAACCATCCAACAACAGCACGTCCAGCGTGCCGTCCAGGACGGCGTCGCCGAGGATGTCGAGGACGTCGAATTCGCCCAAAGCCGTCCCGGCCAGCTCGATCTCCAGCGTGCCGTCGGCCGACTGGCTGAAATCGCCCGTTACGATCAGCGTGCCGGGGCTGTGGCCGGGGGAGACCACGCCGCCGTTGATGAGGTCGCCGCCGATCGCGCCGCCGCCGCCCAGCACGCCGCCGCCGGCGACGACGACGGAGCCGGTGCCGGTGTTGAGTGTGTTGTTGATGTTGACGACGCCGCTGACGGTCATCGTGTTGCCGTTAAGGTTTAGCCGGTTGTTGAACGCCAGCGAACCGGCCGTGACGGTCACGTCCGTGTCGCTGTTGAGATTCACGACCAACTGGAATTCGTGGTCGCCCTGGGCGACGGCGATCGAGGCGTTGTCGACGTCGGCTTCCATGTTCACGCTGCCGGTGCCGGCGATGGCGTACTTGTTGGCGTTGTCGAACTGTACGCCCTTGACCGTCACGGCCGAGTCGGTGTAGACGGTGCGGGCACTGGTGATCACGCTGCCGAAGACGGCGATCTTATCGTTGGCGTTCGGCGGCTGCGGCCCCCAGTTGCCCACAGTGGCCCAGTCTCCCGCCGAATCCACCTTCTATTGACATTCCACCGGGTTGACGATCAAGGCGCCCATGTGAGTTCCATCGCGGGCGTACCCGATGTCGCGGATGGGGTTCCAGTACGAGTTCAGCATGTCCTCGAGCCCGGGAATGTGGGCGATGGCGTCGGCCCACCTGGTTTGCAGGCCGGCGTTGACGGCGGGGCTGCCGCCTTGCAACTGATAGTTTCCGGAGGCGGCGTCTTCGAAGAGAGGGTCGTAGCCGTCGAGGCTGTTGTCTTCGGTCTCCAACCGGGCATTCGTCAGCCAGGTGTTCCACGTTTCAAGATCTTCTATATGATGTTGGCTCTGAACCCATTCTCCGTTGTTGAACTGGAGGTTGTTCGACAGGGTCGGAACGGGGTCGGGGGGAATGACGTTGAGCAGGGAATTGAGGTACATGCCCCTGTCGGCGCAATCGACCATGATGTTGTTGGAGATGACGGAGGTCGGGGCCGTGGCCGTCTTGTCGTGCTGCACGATGCCGGTCTTGGCGCCGACGATGGTGTTGTTGACGGCATGGCCGCCGGGATTGAGGTTGATGTATTGCCCGCCCCCGCTCGAGCCGGTTTTCATTCGATCAAACACGTTGCCGGCCGCCACGTCGGCCTTTGGGACGCCGGTGTGAAAGTCGCCGCCGCTGACGTAGTTGTTCACGAAAGCGACGTCCCAGCTGGCGTCACTGCCTCCGACGTCTATCGGTCTGGCTTCATAGGCCGGGGCGCCGATGAACTCGTTGTTCTGAATCACGTAACCGTTGCGAAGGGCGCCGCCGTATTGGCCCAGCCGGAGATAGGCGTAGTTCAGATCGGTGGACTGGCCCGTGAATCTCAGCCCCTGGATCGTGACGTTGGAATGGCGGACGACGAAGGATTGGTACACCGAGGGCGCCGGCAGTTGGATCGTCACGTCGTCGCCGGGATTGGCCTGGATGACCAGCCGATTGGTCGGCGTAGGCTGGTAGGCCGTCCGTCCGGTCGTGTCGACGTGCTCCTCGTAGGTGCCGGCGTGGATGTTGACGACGTGGCTTTCCGTCCAGGGGGCGTCCATCGGGATGGCCGCCAAGGCCGCGTTGATGGTGGAGTAGGTCTGTCCCGGCCCCACCTCGTAGTACTGGTCCGCCAGCAGCGAACCGCCGGTTCCGGTCAGGGCGAACGTCGCCGACAATACCACCGCCGCCAGACGGAATCGCCTGGCAGTACCGAGACCGGCTCTCTCATCCATAATCATAGTTCTGTCCTTCCTTATAGGGGCAATCGTATCCTCGCATTTTAATTGAAGACCTGCCCGGGCCAACCGAGCGAGGCCGCGATCAGTAGCCGAATTGCTCGTCCTCCGGCGGGGGGAATAGCCGAGTATTACCCTCCGGGTCGATGACCGCCAGTATGTCTGAGCCGTTCCTTTCCTTTATGAACGCCCAAACGGGCGTCCAGTGGCCCTTGGGGAAGGCCCGTCCGGTGTAGTTAGGCCAGTCTCCGGCATCCCAGTCCGCGCCGGGGATCCATCTGACCGCCCCGTCATGGGTCTGCACGTTGCCGCCTTCCTGTTCGTGGTTCGATCGTTTGTCGAAGAACTCATCGTATGGGGAGGTGTGTGGCACCGCGTACCAGAGATCAGCTGAGAAGACGACCGGTTCGGGTATCGTGGGTTGCCTGGGGTAACCGTAGGCGATCGTGTACCCCCTATCATTACCGTAGCCGCAGACCCCCAGACCGGACAGCGAGTAGTGTATCTCCGAGTGCGCTCCATTTGGATATACCCATTTCTGTGGTCGGGAGGGGCAGTGGAACGGTGTATCGGCGTTCTCGGGGAACGACCAGTGCGGGGATTCGTCTGTCGTCCCGTTACTGTCGTCCCTGTCACCGTGGGGAAAGTGTGCCCCCTTGTGGGGAGCTCCCTTGTACAGAACGCCAAGGTTCAGGTACCGGGACGCCAAATACAAGATATTGCCCTGATTCCTGTCGATTATCATCTGTGTCGAGTCACCGCCGCCGCAGTATTGGCCGTCGAAGTCGGCGGCGTAACACGTTGCCGCCAGGCCGATGTTGCGGTGCTAAGCGGTCTTACGTAAGTTCGTGTTGTATGCCAGAGACAGCGCTGTCTCTGGATGCTGCTGTAATTCGCTGAAGGTTTCGTGAATGGCGGTTTCCAGGGATTCGATCTCACCGAAGAAGTAGTTGTTCAGAGCAGATCGTTTCAGGTAGCCCCAGAGGCCTTCGATCAGATTCAACTCCGGGCTATACGGCGGCAGCCAGATCACGAACACATGATCGCGATGGTCTTCCAGCAACGCCCGTATTGCCTTGGTTCGATGGTAGCTGGCGTTGTCGATCACCAGCACAAGATTGCGATGCGAATTCGTCTCCAGCAATTGGCGAAGGAACTCGCCGAACTGTTGAGAGTTCTTCTTCGGATGAACCATGTAGTGCGACTGACCCGTCCGGTAGTTCATCGCCCCATAGACACAGAGACGCGTGTTCGTGCCGGCCGCGGGAATCACCGGCCGAACCCCGCGAGACGTCCAGACCTTCGTCAGGGTCGGGTGGAGGTGAACCTCACACTCATCGAGGTAGAGCAGCTCGAATCGAGTTTCTGGACGCAGTGCCCCTTTTTTACGAACTCCAAAAACGCCTTCTTTTCGTTGTATTCCTGCGGATCTCGCAAGTGCGCCATCCCATGCTTGGGCCGACGATAGACGATGTCGTTCTCGGCCATCAGCCGCGACAGATGCGGAGGACTGAGGAGAATGTGCGTCTCCAAAGCCAGGTGTTCCCGCAGACGTTCCAGTGTCCAGCAACTGAACGGATAGCCCATGTCGCGCGGGTTCACTTCGACCGCCTCCTTCAGCAACGCCACGTAACGATCCGTCCTCTTGCGCGGACGCCCTTGGCGCGGCTTGTCGGTCAGGGAGGCAAAGCCTTCGGTGTTGAAGCGATGGATGGTATTGCGAACGCCTGAGCAACTTCGTTCCAGAAGATCGGCGATCTCGCTGGGGCTCTTGCCTCGACTCGAAAGCCGAATGACCTGTGCCCGTCGAACAACACGAGCATCCAGGCTGGTCTGAATCAAGCGTCGCAACTGCTCGGACTCTTCGGCATTCAACGCACGGACGCAAAGAACGTGGGACATGAATGACTCCTTTCATCCAAAACCAAGTTGATCCACATTCTTTCATCGACATCTTCATCCAAGCCGATAAAAATTTACGTAAGACCGCTTAGC
>JANQFY010000221.1 GCA_028277585.1 Sedimentisphaerales bacterium | reverse complement strand
CAGGGCCAACCGTGCTTGTCCCGCCGCCCCTTCTTCGTCGGGTCCGCCTGCTCGGGCTGCCCCATGATCGCATAGAGCACACCATTCTCCAGCGCCATCCATTTCCAGAACGTCCCTCCGGCCCGATCAAGCGGCGGAGCAATCTCTTCGATCAGCCGCCCCGTCACGGTGTCGATCACCTTGCACGACTCATCGTCTCCGACATAGAGCCTGGAAGGCGTCGCGATCATCGTGTTGCGATGGATCATCACGCCCTCGCGCAGGTCGCGCTGCCAGAGGACTGAACCGTTGTAGCCGTTGAATGCCACGAGCTTGTTCAGCAATTCTTCTTCGCGCATCTTGAACGCCACATGGCCGAACGCTTTGAACACGCGCCCCGCGGAGGCGACCGCCACCTGAGGCAAGGGTGCGTAGCGCGGCTCAGCCAGGTACTGAGTCAGATACGGCGCGACAATCACCTTGTCGTTGGACTGGGGGTTGTTGTCCGGTCCGTGATAGGGATGGCTCCAGTCGTCGATACCGGCGGGCATTGCCTTGGTGACGACGTCATCGCCGACAAACGCTTTGCCGCCCGGCCGCAAGATACGCATCACTTCCTGCTGTGTCACTCGGGCGGCGGGCAAGACGACCGCCGCGTCCGCGATGTTATCCGCCAGATGAAGTCGATCGAGGTCGCCCCGCCCTACAAAGACCCGTGTCCCATAGTGGCCGGCGGCCTCAATATTGCAGCTTGCGGCTTCGTGGTTCCGCGCGGGAACCTGGACATAGCAGGTCAGTTCCGTCTCGTCCGCCAGGCGGTTCGCCAGGTCGCAGGCTGATTCGCCGACAACGACACAAATGCCTCGATCGGCTTGAATGGCGTCCCGGATCATCTCCGGCGATACACCGGCGACCAACGGCGAGGCAAACAACAGGAACACCAACACACCCCACAGGCTGACAGCGAACCGTTTCATGTTTCTGCCTTTCAATGGACGGTCATTGAATCGTTGCAGCGTCGAGACGCCGCGTGCGGCGAACGCACGGCACCATCGTATCGCTGAGGAGGACGCCTGTCAAAGGCTTACGGCTGGATCGCCAGGCCGATCCGGCGGAAGAAATCGGCGTAGATCTGATCGGTGATCTTGAGCTGCCTCTGGTCGAGCCCCAAACGCACAATCACCATGTTCCACTCGGGGATGATGAACATGTCGTTGTTGTTGTACCCGGACGCGGCGAACATGCCGGCCGGAGCGCCGGGCCATTTGCGACTGCCGTCGGCGCGCGCGCCGTTGACCCACCAGTTGAAACCGTAGACGCCGCGTCCGTCGGCCCCGCTAGCAGACCAGAGCGGTAAGGACGCCGGCACGTGCGACCGCGTCGCCGCTTCAGTCCACGCGCGACTGATGAGCTGACGTCCCTCCCAGGCGCCTCCGTTGAGGAAGAGATGCCCAAGTCGCGCCATCTGGCAGGCGGAGATGGAAACGTGCTTGTTCGAATTCCCTGAACCACCGTTGACCGCGATCCCGTCAATCTCGCCGAAATCGCCCCACCGCCACTCGTCCGGATTCATTCCGATGGGATCGGCGATCCGCCGCTTGAACAGATCTGCGAGCGGCTCTTCCGCGATACGCGTCAGGACGTTTCCGAACTGGTTCATCGCCGAATCCCAGTAGGCGTACTGCGTTCCCGGCGCAAAGAGCGGGCGATCACACGGATCGAAAGGTGTGGGACTCGGTCCGTGTCGATACCCGTCCCGCGGCTCGTCCTTTTCGGCCCGGTAGCCACTGGTCATCGTAGCGAAGTGCCGCAGTGTCACATCCGGATAGGCACGCCGCAACGCGGAGACGAGGTTGCACGCCCGCGTGTCGAGCGTCGCCTTGCCGTCCTCGATCAACAGGCCCAGCACGGTGCTGGTGAACGACTTCGTGCACGACCAGACGCCGTGAACCTCGTCGGCTTCCGCGCCCTTCCAGACCATGTAGCCATTGCGAACAACGACTAACTCGTTCACACCGTCGGGACCTGATTTCTGACGCAGATACTCGACCGCCGCGGCCAGCTTGGCCGAGTCGATCCCCTGCGACTCGGGGCTTGCCTCCAACCACTGCGTTTTCGGGAAGACCACCTTCAGCGTCAGCAGGAGCAAGGCGTCGCCCTTGAATGGCGGCTCGAACCTGCGCTTGCCGCCAAAGCCCTTCACCTGCCCTGTCCCCATCGGTTTGCCAGCGCCCGGATCGAACCACTCGTAGGCATAGGTCCCTGGCCGCAGGGTGACGGTGAACCCATCGTCACCGCCGGCGGGTCGGTAGACGAGGTACTCCCGGCCGGGGTTGGCCAGGCAATACTTCGTCGAGGCGATCTCCGTCGTCGGCCTGGCCCTCGCCAGATCCATCCGCGCAGCATAGCGACGGACATACCCCATGCTGCGTCGAATCGGCTCCCACTTCGGATCGAACGGCTCGCCCAGAACCGCTCCATCGTAGGGGTCCATGAAGATGGGATTGTGCCCCCTCAGGAAAGTCTTCCAGACCCAGCCCTGATTGCCCCCGATCCCCCACAGATGGTCCGTGTCGCTGATGACCACCTTGCTCCCATCAGCCAACGGCGGATTATCGCGGTAGCCCCCTTCGTGATTGGGCGATATCCAGTCGGCCGGACTGGCGAACAGTGTCGCGTTCTTGCCCCCCTTGTACTGGAAGGTCATGCCGACCGGGTGCTGCTGGGCCTTGTCTTTCTCATAGACCTTGATGAAGCGGATCATATGGTATTGCCAATCCGTCGACTTCGGGTGGTTCTCGTTCGAAATCTCGTACAGCACGTTGTCGAATCCATTGACGGTGTCGATGACCTTGCGAACATAGGCCTCCTGGATCGCCGTGACAGCCGCATTGCCCAATTCGTGGACCTCGACGCCTTTGCCGTCCCCGTTGGCATCGCCGTCAATGCCATTGACGTTGTTCTTCGGATGAAACGGATGGGCCTCCCAGGCGCCTGGAGAGAACTGGAGTCCCCAGCCCTCGAAGAGCATCACGGCCGTGTAGATCCCCTGCTCCCGCGCCGCCCCGACGCGGTCGCGTAGCCGCTGGAAGTACTCCGGGTTGAACTTCGTCAGATCGAATCGAGGCTTGCCGTCGAGCGCTTCGCCCGGCCCGGTCCTGGCATACGGCTGCGGCGCGACAACGTGGAGTCTGCCGTCCCGGAGCGGCTTCGTGTCCCAATCGACCAGCTCCCAAGTCCACAGGCGCATGAAGTTGTGATTGAGGGCCTTCATCCAATCCAGTTGCGCCGCGAAATCAAAGGCCGGCGGCGGATCCGAGGGCCCCATATCCGTCAGATTGGCCCAGGTATGTGAACCGGTCAGAACCACGAGTTTGCCCGTCGCGCTGTTCTGGAAATAGCGAGGATTCTGCGGATGCACGACCAAAGGACCCATAGCCTCGGGGAGCTGATCCGCTGCAGGCGCGACCGCCCCGGGTACGCCCACCAACGCGACCACCAGCATCAAACAAAGTAGTATGAAGCCTCTCCTCGTTTCTTCCATCTCGGTCACTCCCATCTCTCGTTACCCGATATGCACCTGCCCTTGACTGGAATCGTAGCGACGGCCCCGCCGTACGTCAACGTGGTTGCCGCCGAGAGATCTGGGCCCACGGCAACAGAACGGCGGAAACTTCTTTTCGCTGCAGAGCGTTTTCTGTTATCCTGTCAGCGATCAACAATTGCCGGACCCACATTGCATGAGGAGACACGGGATGAGAGAGAAAACGACACGACGGACATTCCTTCGGACAATGCTGGGCGGCGCCGCGGCCGCGGCGTTGGGCCCTTCCGCGCTACTCCAGGCCGGTCGGGTGCGCAAGCGTGCCCTGAATTTCGTGTTCTTCTTGATCGATGATTATGGCTGGATGGATCTGGGCGCGAACAATCCCCACTGTTTCTACGACACGCCCAACCTCGATCGCCTGGCCAAGTCCGGCATGACCTTTACCGATGGCTACGCCGCCAACCCGGTCTGCAGCCCCACCCGCTACAGCATCATGGCGGGCAAGTATCCCTCCCGTGTTGACGCGACCAACTGGTTCAGCGGCACCCGCTCGGGCCTGTTCAATCCCGCGCCGCTCCATAGCAACATGCCGCTCGAGGAAATCACGCTGGCCGAGGCCCTTCAGGACCATGGCTACAAGACGGCCTTCCTGGGCAAGTGGCATCTCGGACATGACGAGAAGTACTGGCCCGAACATCAGGGCTTCGACACGAACGTCGGAGGCTGGGCCGTCGGCTCGCCCCGCGGGGGCTACTTCGCGCCGTTCGACAATCCGCGTCTGGGCGAATACGACACCGCCTCGCATCTGCCCAAGGTCCTGACCGACGAATCGCTCAAACTGCTGGACCAGTTCGGCGACGATCTCTTCCTGCTCTACCTGTCGTTCTATTCCGTGCACACGCCGCTGCAGGGCCGCGAGGATCTGGTGACCAAGTACGAAGCTCGGCGTAAGGAATGGCTGGCCGCCGATGAAGCGCAGTTCGGCCCCGAGGAACAGGTCTGGCCCGGCGCAGGTGACCGGCGCGTGCGCATCCGCCAATGTCATCCCACCTATGCGGCGATGGTCGAAGCGATGGACGAGCAAATCGGCCGCGTGCTGGACAAGCTCGAAGAACTCGAACTCGACGACCGCACCGCGGTGATTCTCATGTCCGACAACGGCGGACTCTCGACCAGCGAAGGCTCACCCACCTCGAACTTCCCCCTGCGCGGCGGCAAAGGCTGGCTCTATGAAGGTGGCATTCGCGAGCCCTTCCTCATCCGCTGGCCCGGCATTACCGATCCCGGCGCCAAGTGCGACGTCCCGGTGACCAGTACGGACTTCTATCCGACCATGCTGGACATGGCCGGGCTGCCCCTGCGGGACGAACAGCACCTCGACGGCGTCTCGCTCGTGCCCCTGATGGCCGGCGGCACCGAGATCGAGAGGGACGCCCTGTACTGGCACTACCCGCACTATTCCAACCAGGGCGGCTTCCCCGGCGGCGCGATCCGCATGGGCGACTGGAAACTGATCGAGCGTTTCGAGGACGGCCGCGTCCATCTCTACAACTTGCGGCTGGATATCGGCGAACGGGAGGACCTGGCCTTCGCCTATCCCGACCGCGTCGAGCAGATGCGCGCCAAGCTCCACGCCTGGTACAAGGAGGTCGACGCCAAATTCCTCCGGCGAAAAGGCAACGGCCCCGAACCCTGGCGACCCGAATAACCCACGTCATCCGAATCACGGGGCACGGTCAGGAGAACTGTAGGGTGGGGCTTGCCCCACCAAGAAGGCCAGGCGTTGGCGGGAGAATCGGTGGGGCAAGCCCCACGCTGCCAGTATCACCGGCAGGCTTCGCCCGAGCCCCGGGGCACAAGCGACGGACAACGGTCAGTAGTCCTTGAACGACCACATCCACTGGGGCCAATCGCCTGGCTGAGCCCCGCCGGCTTTGGTCCAGGGTCCAGCGGTCTCGAACTGGCGATGCCACTTGAGCGTCCACAGTTCCTTCAGCCCCACCTTGCGTACCGACCAGTCCAGAAACAGCATGTTGACGCCTTCATCATGGCGGTTGATGCAGGGAGCGTTCCACACGCTGAGCCCATCGGCGGTCGGAGTGGCTTCGTATTCGGGAGGCGCCATGTGGTCAGCATCCGTGCTCCCTCCATTCCAAGGGCGGGCGCCGTCGAAGTACACCGGTATTTTGTCTCGCCCCCGGACATCCGCCCTGCGCCAGGTGCAGTCCTCCATCTCGGCAGTGTGCAGATTCCCGTGCTCCCAGCGGCTTATGATATCGCCATTG
>JANQFY010000135.1 GCA_028277585.1 Sedimentisphaerales bacterium | reverse complement strand
TTGGCGTCGAGATTCTGACCACGCGTCAGAGAGTCATTTTGCTGGCGGAGAGTCGGCGTGGTTACGAGAACCTCTGTCGCATCACGACGGCGCGTCATCTCGATCCGCATTTCGATCTTGCCGAGCAATTGCGTCTCGATAGCCGGGGTGTCATTGGCATCTGTAATACGCCGGCGCTGGCGGCCGAACTGAAAGGGCTCTTGCGGGACGATGGTCTGTTCTTCGGTTGTACGCGTCTGGGAGATGTGGCATTGGCGCGGACTCATGGTGTCGAGCCGGTCCTATGGAGCCACGCCGGCTGGCTCGAAGAGGGCGATATCGAAATCGCCAAACTCCTGGGGCGTATCAGGGAGATGAGCGTTGTCGGAGCGGGCCCCAGAGACGCCGGCCCATTGAATTCGCTGATTCCCGCTCCGCGACTTGTGCGACGCTTCCGGGGGGAGGCTCGTGCCGTACGCAATACGAATCGGCTTGTCGAGCGTTGTCGTTTTCAGCTACTGACCGGCAAGCCGATTCTGCCCGAGGTCGAGCTTCCCTGGGGGACCAGCAGCGCCAGGGAACTGGCTAGGCTGTGTCACGGGGGACTGGCTCGGAAGTACCGTCCGGTTCGCCAGGAGGTGCTCAAACGGTTGGAGTACGAACTGGCGGTCGTGCGAGAGAACGGGTTCTGCGACTATTTTCTCGTGGTTCATGAGATTGTGAATTTTGCCAAACGCCGCCGGATCCCCGTCGAGGTGCGCGGCTCGGCCGCGGGATCGTTGATTTCGCACGTGCTGGGCTTTACCCGCGTTTGTCCGATCGAGAACCGTTTGTACTTCGAGCGTTTCATGAATCCGGGGCGTACGGACTGTCCCGATATCGACATCGATCTGTGTTGGCGCAAGCGGGACGAGGTCATTCGCTTCTGCTATGAGTACTGGGGGTCAGACAAGGTGGCGATGGTCTGCAATACCAATCGCTATCGACGGCGCAGCGCCCTTCGCGATGCCGGTCGGGCTCTGGGTCTGGCGCCGATCCAGGTCAATCAATTGATGCGGGGCGGAAAACTCAAGACCACCGCACCGGTCTATCAATTGGCGGAGCGATTGATCGGCATTCCCCGGCACTTGGGCGTTCATTGCGGAGGGATCGTTGTCACGCCGCAGCCTGTCAGTACGATTGCGCCGCTGGAGCGGGCGAACAAGGGGGTGGTCATCACCCAGTATGACAAGGACGCCGCCGAGGCGATCGGACTGGTCAAGATCGACCTCCTGGGCAACCGGGCGTTATCGACGATTAATGAGGCGGTACGAATTGTCAGCAAACGCGGGAGTGACGAAGACGATCTGGATTGTGATCCGAAGGACGCCCAAACGGCGCGGATGCTCAGCGAAGGTGACAGTCTGGGGGTCTTCCAGAGCGAATCGCCCGGGATGCGGCAACTGCTGCGCGGCTTGAAGGTCAAGAGCAAGAAGGATCTGGCGATTGCGCTGTCGTTGATTCGCCCTGGTCCGGCCTCGGGCGGCATGAAGGCGGCGTTCATCGAGAGGCATGTCCAGGGCAAGCCTTTTGAGTATCTCCACCCGAAGCTCGAACCGTTACTGGGTGACACGTATGGCGTGATGCTGTATCAGGAAGACGTAATGCGCATCGCGGTCGAGGTTGCCGGCTACACGGTCGCCGACGCCGATCGTTTTCGTTCGGAGGTTTCGAAGAAGGTCTCCGCTTCGCGATTGCAGGCCCAGTATGCGGATTTCGTTCGCCGTAAGGCTGAGCAGGCGCAAATCGATCGGGCGTGCGCCGAGCGAATCTGGGAAGAGATTCTGCGTTTTGCGGCTTATTCCTATTGTAAGGCTCACGCGACGGTCTACGCCAATATCGCCTGGCAAACCGCCTACCTCAAGGCCCATCATCCCGCCCAGTTCTACTGTTCGCTGTTCAATAACCATCACGGGATGTATCCGTTGCGGGTCTATGTCTGGGAGGCGAAACGGCACGGCGTACAAATTCTGCCGCCCCATGTCAACTACAGCAGCATCGAATGGCGTATGGAGGGCAAGGCGATTCGAGCGGGCCTGAATACGGTCAAGGGATTGGGGCGTCGTACGGCGGCCGAGATTGTCAAACAACGGCGGATTCGGGCCTTTGTCGGAGTCGATGATTTGCGCCGGCGCATCGCCTTTCGTCGGCCGGAATTGCAGAACCTTGTCCATGTCGGCGCCTGCGACGGCCTGGGGGCCACGCGACCGGTGATGCTGAACCGCTTGTGTTTTGCCGCTGCCGACAGCCGGCAACCGATGTTGTTTGATATCTATCGCGACCCGTTCGCCTGCCGATTGCCTGATTACGATCGGGTGGCGCGATTGAAGGCGGAACTGGATGTGACCGGTATTTCCTTCGGTCTGCATCCGGCGGTTTTACTGCCTTCCGGCTATATCCCGGCGCGGCGTCTACCCCATCGAATTGGAAAGCAGATACAGGTGGCGGGATTTCTCGCGACGGCACGCCGGGCCCGGACCAACGACGGACGCGTCATGGGATTCGTGACGTTGGAGGATTCGACCGGTCTGGTGGAAGTCAGTTTCTTTCCCGACCAGATGGACCTCTATCGCCGGGTCTGTTCGCAACAGGGAGCGGTGTGGATTCGAGGCAAAGTCACGGAGCATTTGTCTTCGATCACTCTGGAAGGGCTCGCCTGCGGCAGAGTCGCGTAGGCGCTCCCCTTCGGTGGTTTTCAGAAAACGCGTTGGACATGTATTGCAGCGACGTTTCCCAGTTCCTACAATGGTCTGTCAAGAACGTCATATGACTGACAACGGCAACCTCGAGAAGGGGCGCGACCATGAAAAGGCGATCATTTCTAAGACGTATCGGCGGCATTGCGGGCATGGGTGTTCTTGGGGCTCAATCGGTGTTGGGAGCTGAGATGCCGGCGATGACGACCGAGGTTCCGCGCCGCATACTGGGGCGAACCGGGGAGAAGATTTCGGTCATCGGCTTTCCGGGGTTGGCGCTGACCCACTACGATCAGGATCGCGGCACGCGCGGCCTGCATGAAGCGTTCGACCGAGGGATTAACTACTATGACGTCGCGCCGGCCTACGGTCGGGACGGTGACTGTGAGATCAAGATGGGCATCGGCCTGCAGGGCATCGACCGCGATCGCATCTTCCTGGCGTGCAAGACCAAGAAGCGGGACAAGCAAGGGGCCCGCGAGGAATTGGAGCGGTCTCTCAAGCGACTTAAGACCGATCACTTTGACCTCTACCAGATGCACGCGATCTTCACGCCTGAGGAGGTCAAGCAGGCGCTGGGGCCGGGCGGCGCCATCGAGACGTTTCTCGAAGCGAAGAAGGAGGGAAAGGTTCGCTATTTTGGCTTCTCTGCCCATACCACCAAGGGGGCGCTGGCGGCGATGAACGGCTTCAAGTTCGATACCGTTATGTTCCCCATCAGCTTCGTTGACTACTACCGCATGGACTTCGGCGGGCCCGTCATGGACCTCGCCCGTGAGCAGGGGGCCGCTGTGCTGGCGATCAAGGCGATGTCAAAGGGCGCCTGGCCCAAAGGGGTCGAGAGGACGCGAAAGTGGTGGTATCGCGCCACGGAAACACAGCAGGAGACGAATCTTGCCATCCGTTTCGCCCTTTCGCACGAGGGAGTCGTCTCGGCGATACCCCCTTCATTTCTGGATCTACTCGACAAAGCGATCGAAGCAGGGCGAGTCTATCGCCCGGTGACACAGGCCGATACGGATCGACTCAAGGCGATGGCGCAGGACTGCCAGGAACTGTTTCGCAGCGCCGAGGATCGTGTGGCATCCGCATGTCCCTCAGTGGGCCCGTTGCATCCCGACAGTCCCCACGAGTGTTGTCGCCCCAGCCTGACCTGACCTCGTCCACCGCATGATCGCACCGCCCTTGGGCACGCCAGTGACAGCCGCGAGGGCGATGTCATCCCAGGCGGCTCACCGGCCGAAAATTACGTACTTTCCACAATAGACGGTGCCATGTCCCCCGTTGTATAACGGGCCTATCACATGACGTGATGGCTCCACCAAGACGGACGAGTGTGTTCGAGCTGAATGGCCAAGGAAGGGTAGGAATGGAAGTGGCAACGGAGGCCAGAGTGTTTTCCGGGGGCGAGTGGCTGCAACTCAAGGCGGATCTCGCACTGTCTGAGCGTCAAGCGGACGTGGTCGAACAGTTATTCCTCGGACATTCCGACAAGCAGATTGCCCATGCCCTTTGCATGTCCGTGCCGACCGTTCGGACCCATCTCTGCCGTTTGTTTTCTCGCTTCGGTGTTGAGGACCGCTGTGGATTAGTGGTCGAGGTTTTCGCGCGTTTTCGCGAGCAAGGTTGGTTCGACGGGTGTCGTCAATTCGAATGACATAGCAAATGATGACAGCGGAATTGATGCCTTGTGAAGCGATCTCACGGGAGTCAAGATACGTAGAGGTGAAGCTGGGTCAGGAGGTCGGACCAACCGTGCGCAAGGCGTTGCAGATGGGCAGCGCCGGCGGGGAGTCCGGGTGATGACGCGGCGAGGTCTGTTGGTGCTCTGTTGAGCATGGGTGATGCGCTTGATATTGAGGCCCTTGTAAGGTGAGGAGGGCGGAAAGGAGATTGCGATGCTGTTCATCGTAAAGAGGTGTCTTCCGGTCTTGTGTCTGTTGGTTGCCCTGGCAACGCAGACGGCCGGGGCGAGTCTGTCGAGCGAGGAAACCATCACCTTGCTGGCGGACCGTCTTGATCAGAACCAGGAGAAGGAAGGACCTCACAGAGGGCTTTGGTTGCCTGATGTACAGTTCGCCGGCCCCATGGCGGGCGGCATGGTTGCCGCCTACAGTGCTGTGGGAGATCCGAACTATCTAGCGGCGGCTGAGCTAGCTGGCGATCGCATTCTGAGATTCAGTGATGTTCACGGGAACATGCTGGGCGACGAGGTGTACGCGTTTGTTCTGTTGAGTGAGGCTTCTGAAGACCCCAACGACAATGTCTGGCGATCGGCATTGGTCGAATGGTATGAAAGCATGCGCAGGCCGACCTATGAGGAATCGACGGAAGAGTACATTCGCTATTTCGAGTCTATGGAGCGTTCTACGGCGATCTTCTACATCGCTCAGCACATGATTGGCGCCTACTACGTGGACGATTTGGAGAAGCGCGACTGGCGCGATGCGCTGATTCAGTACTTGTCGCACGTGGACAACGAAAGCACTTTCCCCGTCATGGCGTTGGGGGTCGCTACATGGGCGCTGGCGACAACCGGAACCCTTGACGATACTCCGGTCACCGATTACCTCTCCTCTCCGCTATGGGATGGGGTGGTCGCAAGTGACTTGCCGGGCATTCTGGCCAGTCATCAGGTGCCGGAGGGCGAGCCTTTTGCGGGCAGCTTCTATTGGCGGTTCGATCACACCGCTGGAGATACCGGGGGCGTCGTGGCCGGATACGCCGAGGATTGTATCTACGGTGTTCTCGGTTTGACAGCCGTGGCGATGCTCGAAGGCAATTCCGACGCCGCCGAGTCCGACGATGAGCAAGTCGAGATCGAAGGTGGCGTCACAGTGCACGCCTTTGACGGAGCCATCCAAGCCGGACGCGATATGTTGGTTGAGGGCGTCGGCGAGGATGGGGCTGTTGCTGAACATCTGTCAGGTGTTGGGGATTCACACCATGCCTATGCCGGCGAAATGCTCCAGGCGTTGTGGCATGTTGAACTATACCTGGAATCAGTCCAGGCGGATGATGAGTCGTTGAATGTTAGTGTAGAACCCGAGCCCGTTGATCCGTCGGAAGGCGATCAATAGCGTGGAGGTTCGTGACGTATACATCTGGCTTACCCTGTCAATGCTTATGTGGTTGGGTGAGAGCTAAGGAGGTATGGAATGAAACGTAGGAATGTGATTCTGGCTGTGGTGGTCCTGATCGTTGTGATGGGGACCATAGCCCCTGTGGCGCTCGGCGCCAAGACAGGTGGCAAAGAAACCGGAAAGCAGCAAGTTCTCGACCCGTTCACTCTGCGGCTGTTGGATGCGGATGATGGTGGTGAGACTGCTCTGAGAGTGACAGAAGCGGAGCTGACGCGGCAGACAATCCGGATACCGCAAAGACCGCCGATGCGAAGTGCGTTTCGGCCTACGTATTAGGCTGTGAATCCCAGGGAGCTCAGCTCCGGTCATTGGACGCGAGTTGCCAGGTGTTTCACGCGTGATGTAGTTTGGTACAGAGGGTGGTGTATGAGGCGGGGGCGGTATGTGTGCCCTTAGCCGTCCTGGAGGCGGTCTATAGGAAAGGTATAGACCGCCAGAAGGGCAATGGAGTGGTGATGTGCAGGGTTGGTGGAGCCTGAAGGTATGATTCAACGCTGGAACTTCGTTTGCTTTAAGCCTTTGAGCCCGTAGTGGGCGGCGCACGACTGCCAGGAACGTAGTGGTGGTTTGCGCCTATTGGCGAACCGCGTGACAAGCTGATGCGCTTGAGTGACATCGTCGCTCAGGCCTACGGATGTAGGTGCGCGCAGAGCTTCTGATTCTGATGGAGTCTGAGGTGGTGAGGAGGCCGTTATGGGAAGGATGCGAGCGGTCAGAGTATGCAGTATCAGGCTATTGGCCTTGCTGGCGCTATTGCACTGTCTGGTGGGCTGTGGGGACCGAATCCAGTTGCCGTCTCCCGAGAAGCTAGCCGATTTTGGGGCCGCTGGTCCCCAAGGCCCGGCCGTGGATACGGGTAAGATTGCCGGGGCGAGGATACCCACGGGGCCTTACCGTGTGACGCGTGACGACGTACTGCAACTTCGAATGCCGATAACGCTGTACCCCGATGTTACCAGTGCTGGTGCGGCGGCCGGCGGTGAAACCCTGCATACCTGTCGCGTGCATGACACGGGTTTGGTTACGCTCCCTGACGGACGTCGCATCAAGGTTGTCGGAAAGACCTTGTCGGAGATCGAGTCGGTGGTTGTGGATACGTATTTCCCCTCACTGGTGAAGGCACGGCCTGCGGTGTACGCGAGTGTCCTTGAGTACACGATGGGCCGGATCCACGTTGGCGGCGCGGTTGCGAGGCCCGGCGTGTACAGTTTGCGCCATGATCAGATGTCCCTGGCCGTTCTGCTGATGGAGGCCGGTGGAATCGTTGAAGGTGGGGCTGCGGTTATCCGGATCACCAGGTCTGAGCAGGACGGCGCCACGACGGACGGAGCCTCTGAGGAACACGTGCGACGGCTTCGTGGTGAGGAGGAAACGCGACGCTCTTCGCGGAGTGGAGATCTCAGCTCGGGGGCGACCGAGACCGCGGCGACGTCTTCAGCCTCATTTCTCGAGATTCCCATCCGTTTCGAACCCGAAGGACCTCTGCGAACGACGGGATGGCTTGTTCTGGAAGAGGACGGCGCGGTTCGGGTCCGCCAGTGGCTTGATGTCGCCAGCCCGTATCAGAGGCGAGCGGTTCTGGCGAAGGCCAACTCGGAATTGCCTCATCTACCCAGCGTGGTGCTGGACGCAAAGCTCTCTCAGTTGGAGCGCACGCTGGCTGGCGGCGGCCGCAGCGCCGTGCATCTGACGACCTACCGTTCCTATTCCGGCCGGACGCCAGGGATATGGGATTCGTCCTCAGGTTCAATCGCGCACGATGCGGCCGCGGTGAACCCCCAAGTTGTAGAGACTACCGAGGCCGATGACCTCGAGCGTTCGTCCCGGCCGACGCGCGACGATCGAAACAGAGCAATGGTCCTGCCGGTCCGGGGGCTCAACATTCCCTTCACGGATGTTCCTCTGCGAGAAGGGGACTCGGTGATTGTTGAGCGCCTGAAGACGCAGTATGTCTCAGTTCTTGGTTTGGTTCGGACGCCGGGGAATTTCCCGTATCCACACGAGGTGCGCTATACTCTGGCTCAAGCCCTGGGTCTTGCGGGGGGGCTGGATATGATCGCCGAGCCACGCTATGTCACGGTCTACCGGCTCCGGGCCGATGGAACGGTTGCCAATGCTACATTCCAGCTTGTGAACCCGGAGAACCAGGAAGAACTCACCGATCGGTTGGCGGTCATGCTCAAGCCGGGTGATGTGGTTTCAGTTGAGCATACGCCGCGGACCCGCACGAAGGTGTTCCTCGACAGAGTCTTCCGGATAACACTTGGCCTGTACTTCCGGCCTGAGGAGATGTGGGAGTGATGAGTGGAGTAGGAGTGGATTCGCGTTCATCGAATGTGACGGAGATCGGGCTGGCCAATCGCTCGGATCTGCGAGTGGCGCCCCGTGCTTCGACGTCGGTGGCGACGACGGCGTCACTGGCTTCCGAGAGCCTCATGAAGTTGGTGTGGCGGGGCCGTTGGCTCATGCTCATCTGCCTGGTGCTGGCCTTAGCCGCGGGGTTCGCTTATATCGAAACGGCCACACCGATCTACGGCTGCCGGTCAAGGCTGTATCTGGACTACGGCAGTATTTCGGTCGTTCAATCGTATGACACGGGGCGGATGCCCCGCACGGACCGGTATCTCTACACCCAGGCCGAGTTGCTCGCGTCCCGGCCGATTCTCGGAGCCGTGCTCGAGGCTCCTGAAATCAGGGAGATGCGGACTTTTGCCAATACCCGATCTCCGTTGGCCTATTTGCGCAGCCATATTCGGGTCAGTGTGGGCCGGAAGGATGAGATCATCAACGTCTCGTTCGATTCACCGTATCCGCTTGAGGCGGCGCAGATTGTCAACCGGGTTGTCGATACCTATATGGCTTCTCGCTCAGACCACGAGCAGAGGAACTCTTCACAGGTGCTGGAGATGTTCCAGGGAGAGATGAGAAGGGCCACCCAGGAACTGGACGCCAAACGCGGTGAGTTGAAGCAGTTTCAGACGAGCGGCATGCCGCTGGCGATGAGTTCAGATCAGGGTAGAGGTGTGACCCAACTCTACCTCGCGCTTCAGACGGAACTGACGCAGGCCCGACGGCTCACTGACGACGCTGAGTCCTTCTTCAATAGCGTTGAGGCGCTCTCGGAAGATCCGGATGAATTGGATCAGTATCTGAGGGCCCGAGGCTTGGGTGCCGTGTATGCCGGTCCTGCGGGTGCGACGGCTCCGTTGGAGGCGCAATTGTCCGGCCTGGAAACGGAACTGGAGGGCCTCCTGATTGAACTGACCCCCGAGCATCCCAGGGCTGTTGCGCTTAAGGCCCAGATAGGGCGAATCGAGGGGCGAATCAGTCAATTGAACGACGATTTCGTGCGAGTGACACTGGCTGCGGCCAAACGAACGCACCTGGAGGCCCAAGAGACGAGTGCGGCCCTGGTCAAGCAGTACGAGGCTCAGGGCAAGAAGGTGGCCCAGTTGAGTGAAGAACTCAATGAGTATGATCGCCTTACGGCCGAAGTGGCGCAGTTGACCGAGTACTGTCGGACGATTGACCAGAAGATCAAGGAGACACGGAGCATCGTGGGGGAGGATGTCGGGCAATTGAGGATGGAGATTCTGGAGACGGCGATCGCCGCCCACGAGCCCTCAGAGCCTCAGAAAGCAAGGGTCATGACCATGGCGCTTGTGCTGGGGTCATTCTCGGGAGGGTGTCTTGCTGTGCTTCGCAGTATGCTGGATCAGACGCTCCGGTCCACCGAGGAGATATCCGCCTTGCTCGGTTTGCCTTTGCTCGGTGTCGTGCCGGCCATGTCCAGGCGGCAGAAAGTGGCTCTGCGAGGCCAGAAAGTCCGTCTCCAACCTGATTCGCCTGAAGCGGAGGCGTTTCGGACGATACGAACAACCATTCTCTTTGGAGCTCCCAGAGAGACGGCTAGAACCATGCTTGTCACTTCCCCGGCCGCCGGGGATGGCAAGTCTACACTGGTCAGCAATCTCGCCATCACCATGGCCCAAACGGGGCAGAGAACCGTTCTTCTCGACGCGGACTTCCGAAGGCCGACGCAGCACATCATTTTCGGGACTGACCATGAGAAGTGTGGCTTGAATGCCGTGCTCACTGGGCAAGCTGAGCTTGAGGAGGCGATTCGATCGACGCCTACCCAAGGTTTGAGCCTGATATCATGTGGAGGGCATTTGCCCAACCCTGCCGAAGTGCTCAATAGCCATCGCTTCTCGGTGCTCCTACGTCGCTTGGCCAAGATGTATGACCGGGTGATTATCGATGCGCCGCCGGTGACCGTTGTTACTGACGCGCAGATACTCGGGGCTATCTGCGATGTTACAGTTCTTGTGTTGCGGGCAGACAAGTCCACCAAGAGGCTTACCCAACGCGCGATCGATGCGCTGCAAGGGGTCAACGCGCATCTCCTGGGGATCGTTGTAAATGATGTTCGCAAAGGTGGCGATCGCTTTGGCTACTATGGCAGTTACAGTGGATCTCCGGATCGAAAGCGTTGCGTAGAAAGCGTGGAAGGCTGAATGCTGAGAGTGCCGGAGCGCCAGGCACTTCGTGCATGAGGCCGGAGGGATACGGATATGGTCATCGAAGCTAGGGAACAGTATGCGGATGGGATGTGTCAGGGCGGGCCACTGACGTGGTCTTCCGGCCGAGATGCTTCGGAGGTGTGGTGATGTCGATGGGAGAGACAACCTGGATATCGGATGTGCGTAGCGAGTGGTTTGACCGCACGATCGAACGTCTGTTGATTGCCCTGCTGATATTTGCGCCGCTGGCATTTGGTACGGTGGAGGCCTGGAGCGAGCAGATCGTCATTGCTCTCGCTAGCGCGATGTTGATGTGTCTGTTGCTGAAGGTCGTCGTCACCAGACGCAGAGAAATCACGTGGACATGGGCGTACGTTCCGATTGCCCTGTTCACGCTGATAGTTGTCCTGCAACTGATTCCGTTGCCGCAGGGGATCGTCCGTCTTGTGTCACCGAATACCGTGGCGCGGCGGTCAGAGCTGTTGGGGGACCTTCCCAATGCGTCTTCCATTCTGTCCCGGATGACGATCAGTTTCTACCCGCATGGGACTCGACATGATCTGCGACTGGTGCTGGCTGTCGTGGCAGTGTTCATCGTTGTCTTCAACACCTTCCGGCGTCCCGAGCAGATCCTGCGCCTGATGATTGTCATCGCATCCATTGGAGCCGGCGTTGCGGTGTTGGCCTTCGCGCAGAACATCTTCGGCAATGACAAGATCTATTGGTGTGTCCCGAGCCCGCATCAAAGTGCGCACTCAGGGCCGTTCGTGAACCACAGCCACTATGCGCAATTCATCAATCTATCGACCGGCGCTGCGTTCGGAGCGCTTTTCGTGAAGGTGCGAGAACTGTTTCGCGGTCGTTCGGTGGCTCCGGAGGCCATCGTCGACTGCCTTGGTTCCCCTGAAGCAAGACCTGTGTGGTTTCTCATCGCCATGATTGCCGTCAGTATGGGCAGTGTGTTTGTCTCCCTCAGCCGGGGAGGGGTGATCAGTCTGCTGATCGCAGCCGCTTTCGTGACATTGATCCTCAGTTCTCGGAGGACTCTCACCGGATCCGGGTGGGTCATGGCTGTGCTGGCTTTGGCTGCATTTATCTGCGTGTTGTACGTAGGCTTCGACGCCGTCTACGATCGCCTGTCCACACTTGGAGATTTCTCAGAAGCGGAAGGGGGACGCTGGGAGATCGTCAGCAACATCCTCGTGGCGTGGACGCGGTTCCCCGTCCTCGGAACAGGTTTGGGGACGCATGCCGTCGTCTATCCGGAATTCGACCGGTCCGTCGTGCCGGCCTTGGCCTCGCATGCCGAAAACGAATACGCTCAAGCCATTGAAGAGACCGGCGCCGTGGGGATCCTCGTACTGGTGTCATTCGCTGTCCTGATATGGGTGCATTACGCCCGCGCAGTCCGGAAAGATCGGATCCCTATCTGTACTGCGGCGTATGGACTCGGCTTCGGGGTGATGGCGATCATGATCCACAGTCTGAGTGATTTCGGGCAACACCTGCCCGCCAACGCCATGCTGACAGCCATTTTCTGTGCCCTTCTGATTCGATTGGCTCGCTTCGGACACGATGACATGGATGGGATGGAAGAGGCTGTGCCGGTCGGAACGCGCTCCCTGCGATACTGGGTCGCAGGGTGTGCTGTTGTGGGCGTGTTGTGCGTGGGAACGGTATGGGGAGCCAACAACGCCCGTTTGGCTGAGTCGCACTGGAGAGCCGTTCTGGCAGCCGAAGAGAATCTGATGCAGCGCGGGTGGCAGGGAAGCGACCAGGAGTACATTGATCTACTCGATCATGCCCAGAAGGCGGCCGAGTATCAGCCGGACAATGTGGAGCGTGTCCATTGGCTCAACGTATACAGGTGGCACGCTGTCAGGCGAAACACCGATCCGAACACCGGCGGGTTCCTTTGGTCCGAGACGAATTTGGAGTTCGTCGAGCGGATCGTTGAGGAGCTGAATCGGGCCAGGACGGTCTGCCCCACATTCGGGGCCACCTGGTGTGTGCTCGGGCAGCTTGAGAGATCGGTTCTCGGCCAGGACGAGGCCGGAGCCGAGCATATACGAGAAGGTGTCAAACTCGCTCCGGCCGATGCGACGGCGCGATTCGTGGCCGGGACACTGGCGATCGAAGAAGGCCAGATCGAGACTGCCGGCGATCACTTAGCGACGGCTGTCCAACTGGATCATCGCCTGTTCGGCGACATAGCGTCACTGTTGATCACGGAATTCGACCAGCCCGATCTGGCCCTTCAAATCGCCGGAGAGGACATTCGCCTTCTGTATGCGGTCGTCAAGACCCTGGAGGATGTGGGGGCCGAGACGGCATCCGTTGAGGCAGTTCGTAGCAAGGTGTTGATCCTGCTGGAACAGAAGAGCCAGGAACCGACCGCTCCCGCCTGGGTGTCGGCCTCGCTTGCCGGCATGTACAGAGCGGCTGGCGAAGTCACCGAGGCGATCAAGTACTATCGTCACGCTCTCACCAAGGACTATGGTCAAGTGGAGTGGCGGTGCAGGCTGGCGAGACTGCTGGCGGATACCCAGGCCGTGAAAGAGGCGATTGAGCAGTTGGAGATCGTGCTTCGGTTGAGGCCGGAGCACGGGCAGGCGAAACGCATGCTTGCGGAGATCTCCGCGAGCGTCCCAATCGCGGCGCGATAACGTAGTTGGCCGTGGTGGCCATATCGTATGTGATACGCCACCGTATCCCGTGTAGCTGGACGCTCCTGCCTTCGCGATGCAGTAATCGCTAACCGGCGGAGTTGAGCGTAAGTTGAACAGACGACCGGGGACCATGTCACCCGACGGGGACGGAGTCCGCGCGGGGCGTTGGATCAACCGACTGGGGTAACGCGATCAAACGGTCGTGAGACGACAGTCATGTCTGGATGGTAAGGTGTCTGCCGCAACCCGAGACTTCAAACACACGCTTATCTCGAGAATCATCTCCATAGGCTTGGCGGTGGGTGTTCAGAGTTGCCTGGCCTGGCAGTTGGGAATGGCCGGCAGAGGTGAGTACGCTGTGTGCCAGGTGTTTGCATCTCTTCTGAGCGTCTTCTTTGCGTTTGGTTGTGATACGGCGGGCGTCTACTTCGTCTCGTCGAAGCGGTTCAGTATTTCGGAAGGAATCGTTTACTCTGCAATATGTGTTGCCATCTGCTCGGTCACTGCTATCGTCTGTGGGTTGCTCGTGAAGACGCTTCCCATTGCGTTCTTCAGCAAGGCCAGCCAAGAAGCGTTTACGATCGCGCTGATGACAGTTCCCGCCACTTTGATGGCGATGATCATGCTGAAGCTCTTCACGGCTGTCCACATGTTTCGCGCCTTCGCGGTTGTATCGGTACTCCACGTTGCGCTACACCTGGGCTGCGTATTCATCTTTGTGATGGGCTTGTCCTGGGGCGTCAAGGGGGCTCTGTATTCCAACCTGGTCAGAGAGATCTTGACGATCGTGATCGCTCTGTTGGTCTTGAGGGCAAGACTTGCGATTTCCTTTGTCCGGCCGACCTACGGCCGGCTCGCCGAGATGTACCACTATGGCATACGATACTACTTCGGCAAGGTGAGCAACCGAGTCAACTCCCGATTGGGTACAACCATATTGGCTTTCTTCGCGACGAAGGAACAGATCGGGCTCTTTGATTTGGCTTCGCACCTCTCGATACAGGTGATGACGGTTCCCGATTCACTGTCGACGGTTCTGTTGCCGCGGATGTGCCGGGACGAGGTCGACAGGAGTGCGATGATTGCCAAGGGGGCTCGCATGACCGCGTTTGTCTGCGGGATTATGCTGTTGGTTCTGTGTCTGTTTGCCCGCCCCATCATTGTCGTGCTCTTCTCGACGGAGTTCATCGGCGCCGTTCCGCTGGTGCGAATACTATCACTGGGCATTCTCCTGCGATCTACCTGTAAGGTCTTTGTGCCCTATCTATTGGGTATCAATCGTCCCGGCATCGTCTCGGCAAGCGTTCTTGTCGGGGTCATTGTCAATGTCCTTCTGCTCGTCACGCTGTTGCCCAGAATAGGACTCAATGCAGCCGCGCTCGCGAGAAGTTGCGGGTACGCCGTGAGTTCTCTTCTGCTCCTACGAGGGTTCTTGAAACATAGCGGCTCACACGTTACGGCCGTATTCAAGTACCAACCTTCCGATTTCAAGCTCCTGTATCCTCTGCGTGGTGTCGCACGCGGTTGAGCCCAGAGATGATGTTGGCACTGGCATGATGAAGAAGAGTAATCTTGTCGTTCGCGAGGACACGATTCACAAATCGGGCAGTCCGGAGCAAATGGGTGTCGAAGTGGAGAAGACGGTTCGAGCCTATCGCATCGGTCAGTCCACAGGGTTGTTCCGCGTGCCCAAGGTTCTGGATTATGACGCGTCTTGCGGGACCGCTGTTCTGGAGAGAATCCCTCGAGTGCAGAGCATTCGACGGACACTTACCTTCGGCGCCGGCTATCGCCGGCTAACGGAGCGAATCGCTCGATCACTGGCGACGATTCATGGCAGACTGAACCTGCCGGCGGACATGCAGATTGCGCTGCCGACGGAGTTGCAGGAGGCAGGGGGCGATGTCTTCCTTCACGGAGATTTCAGCTTTAACAACATCTGCACCGACGCGGAAGGGCAGGATGTCATCATCTTTGACTGGCAAATGACAAGAATCCACGGCGGCGAATCGACATACGGGACGAAGTACTTCGACATCGCGTGGTTTCTGAGCAACCTCTTCAACAAGCGCCTGTATCACTGCCCGTTCAGCAATGATACGGTCGAGACGGCTATGTGGTTTCTGCAATGCTACGCACAGGCGTCAGACGTGGAGTTCGACTTGCCTGCTTATCGCACCTATTTGGGGCGGTTCGTCGCCAACATGAAGAGGCGTCGCCGGGCACAATGGACGGTATCTCGCAAGGTTCTGCTGGCGGCGAATCAGCACTTGTGGCGACGGTATATGACGCGATTGGGAGATGTGGGCTGCGTCTGAGACGGTAGGCTGCAATACGAATGGAACCGATTGGAATTGGTCGAGCGCGCAATGAGCGGTAGGCTACTGGTGATGGGAAACGTTGATGGCACGTCGGCGGCGCCCTCAATGGCGTTGCACCGTACTGCGCGGACCGCCGAGAGAAGCGTCAATATTGATCTGATCAAGGGCGCCCTTGTTCTGACTATGGTCGTCTACCATTGCGCCTCGGCGAGCGTTGCTCCCGAAGTGCGTCAGGTGAGGGGCAATCTATCGTTTCTGCACTATTCGTTTCTGATCATCTCGGGGTATCTGTGCGGCATCCATTACTTTCCCCAACTCGGTGAACGCCGCGCCGCCACCTGCCGGCGCTTGGTGTCGCGAGCTGGCAAGATTGCCGTACTGTTTCTGATGGCCAATGTGGCCTATCACATCCTGGGATTGGGCGACCGCGATGCCCTGTCAGAGGCCCTGGCGAGTCCCGTACGTATTCTCACAGCCATATTCGTGACCATCGATGGGAGTTATGTGGCTTTTGAGGTGCTCTGGTATATCTCTCTGTTTCTCCTGTTGGTCAGTGTGCTGTTCAGGGCCAAGAGCATGAAGAGCCTTGTGTTCTCGAGCCTTGCTGTCGTTGGGATCGCCATGTTCGTACCAGGCCAGTCCGTGGTGTTTCTCAGCATTGGCTGTATTGGCCTGGTGGCTGGTATGCTCGCCAGTCAGGGATACCTGAACCGAATCTATCAGGCGCTGCTCAAAGCGCCCTTCTTGCCGGTGGCGTTCCTGGTCGTTGATGTGTTGTTTTTGAGGGACATCCGAAGCGACGGCGCGCATTGTATCGTGATTCCGCTGCGGTTTGTCGAGGCATGTTCCTGGTTCTACATAGTGGTCTGGATCCTCCCACGGCTCTCCGATCGCCATCGAGTACGCAACGCCATTACTCTGATGGGGCAATACACGCTCCTGAGTTACCTGGCGCAGATGCCTTGTGCTCGAATAGCGTCTCTGGCCATGAGGCGACTACCTTGGTCCAGCGCCTTGCTGTATCTCGTGAGCGTGGCCTTTGTCCTGGCGATCACCTACGCGGTCGTGCTGGGTGTCCATTGGGGCAGAAGGCAAAGCCGGACCATCGATGCTGTCTATGTAAAGGCATTCTCATAGAGCAGTGCACGCATGGATACCCTTGGCGAAAACAGAACATGGCGAACGATCCTTGTCGTGGGCCTGCTGGCGCTCATGCTGGGGCTGGAGGTCGTGGATATCCTGTTTCCTGTGGATGCGGTGGGCGTTCAGGGCAGGGCCTTGCCACGCATGTTGAGGCTGGGGATATTCGCAATCATGCTTGTATCTGTCGTCTTGGAGGAACACGAATACGCCCTCGGCCTGTCTTTCGGATTCTCGATACTCTTGCTTGGACTGGTGATGGGAGCCAGTGTGGCGGTCTCGTCTGATGATCTGAGGGGTGACCTCGTGGAGTTGAGCAAGACCTACTATTGGGTGCTCGGCTTCTTCTTCATAGCAGAGATGACGCGACAGGGGGTCATGACGCATCGCATTCTCGTCTACTTCACGCTGCCTTTGGTTATTCTGCTGTTCGGCAAGATTGCAGTAATGGACGTTCTCTCCGGCGGGGGGGCGCGAGCCACGGCGGGTTTTTCCAACGAGGGCTGGAAACTCCTGCTGTGCCTGCCACTGGTCATGTTGTTTGATTCGTCAAAAAAGATGCACCGGTACGCGGGGATCCTGCTCATCGTGGTAGGCGTGTTTATCTCCGTCAAGCGAGGCGCCATTCTGGCGATGGCGGCCGCCATGGGGTGTTGGTTCGTTGCTTCCGTCTGGCGCGAGAAGAGGATGAGCTTGAGCAATATCGCAAAGATTGTGGCCATGGTGGCGGTCGCTGGTTTCATCGTGTTCAGCCGATTGGACAGCTATGCGAATCGCCTGAGCGACATCACGACCGGAGACAGCGAACAGTTCGGCTCGGGAAGAGGGTTGGTGTACGGTGTTCTCTGGCAGAAGATGGAAGAGGCCAATGCCTTTCGGCTGATCTTCGGGCACGGGTACTTGTCTGTGCGCAGCACGTTGGGCCAGGAATTGGGCCACAGTGTCCTGGCGCATAACGACTTCCTGGAGCTGTTTCACGACCACGGTTTGATCGGAATCCTGGTCTTCTACATGATGTTCATTTCGCTACTGAGATTCTGCCTGGCGCTGAGCAAGACCAATCCCCCGGCGTCCATGGTGTTGTTGTGCGCAACCATCATTCTCTTCATCAAGAGTGTGATATCGATCGCGATATTCACGCCGACCATGATCTACATGGCGATCGCCCTGGGCTATGTTCGTGGCAAAGCCGCCTGTGAGGCCGGCTCCCCAACCGCGGGCGATCTCATCACGATGTCTTGACGGACGTGGTGCGAGGGGCGCCGCTGAGAAGCGTTAGCCCTGTGAGCCGGGCTGTTGCCGAGACGTGCGTGTTGGCACCTCCGGAGGTTAGGGGACTTGTCCTGTTATGTCACTCCTTGACGGAATCAAGAAGGCGATCATGTCGCACGTGGACCTGAGTGAGCTCAGAATCCAGCGCATCCGGCGTGAGAACCAACGTCAAATCAAGATCGGCCCGTGTGATTATGAGGCGGCGCACCCGATACGCGTTGGCATTATCCAGGATTATGCAGATTTTCATCGGAACTATGTCGCGGCGTGTCACGAGTTGAAGATTGCCTATCGGGTCGTCGATTTGATGTCGTCTGCGTGGCTCTCCAACTATCGGCAAAGCGAGTGCGATATCTACGTTGTATGGCCGCCCGTGATGTGGCGATACTGGAAGGATCAGTTCGACGAGAGACTGCGGATTCTGACGGAGTGCGAGAAGGCTGTCGTATACCCGGCTTCGTCCTTGCTGTGGATGTTTGAAAGCAAGAGACGGATGAACTACTTCCTCAGTGCGACGGGATGCCCCCACCCTGAGACCCGAGTGTTCTATCAGAAGGAAGAGGCCTGGGACTACGTTCGGCAGGTGGAGTTGCCGATTGTCTTCAAGATGGATATGGGGTCCGGGGCGCGGGGCGTGCGGATCATACGGAAGCGGAAAGAGGCGTTTGCTCTGGTCAAACGGGCCTTTGCCAGAGGGGTCTCCACCTGGTCTCTGGGGCCCTATGAAAAGGAAAGAGGGTGGGTGATATTTCAGGAGTACCTTTCCGGTGCGGACGAATGGAGAGTCATTCGTATTGGCGACTCCTATTTCGCCTACCGGAAGGCGAGAATTGGGGATTTTCACAGCGGGACGAAGAAGAAGATTTGGGGCCTTCCTCCTATGGAATTGCTGGAGTTCGTTCGAGAGATCACAAGCAAGCACAATCTCACCAGTGTGAGCTTTGACATATTTGAGACGGCCGGCGCCTTCCTCATCAACGAGATTCAAGTGTATTTCGGCACGAGCGCGATACACCAGATGAAGGTCGACGGGCGGCCGTGTCGATATCGGTATGACGCCGAAGACTCGGAATGGAAACTGGAGTATGGTGAGTTCTGTCGTAATGCGTGCTGCAATCTGAGACTGTTGGACATGCTGGACAGTGTGCAGTCCGGCGATCTGCTGTCGGCGAATTCCGGATGAGCGGCAGGTTCTGGAATGCACCGATCGCACGCGACGTCAGTGGGGGCTGAGACATGATGAAAACGCTATCCATAATCACGCTATCCATAATAATGGTCATGGTGGTCAGCCTGTTGTTCAGTGACCTGGCGAGCGGCATGACGTACTACGTGGACGCTGAAGGCGGGAGTGATCACAACTCTGGAACCTCTCCTGACCAGGCCTGGCAAACACTGGCAAAGGTCAGCTCGTTTGCGTTCAGTCCCGGTGATTCGATCCTCCTGAGACGAGACCGGGAATGGAGAGAGACGCTCCACGTCTCGTCCTCGGGCGAGAGCGATCGCCCCATTACCTATGGCGCCTACGGAGAGCTGGGGGCGCCGCCCATCATAAACGGAGCGGATCTCTACACCAACAATGACTGGGAACCTGAGGGAGGGAACGTCTGGGGGAAGCCGAGCCATATCGATTTCCATTCGCAGGAACTCATTGCGAGTGGCAGAGCGGCGAACAAGTTCATTGTCACGATCGATGGGACGCGCCTGTTGCCAGTCGCAAACGCCGGAGAACTGCGGGAACATACTTACACATACGACCGCTATCGGGAAAGACTGCTCGTCTATCTTACGGATGATCCGGACGATCACCTCACCGAGTCTGCGACGCGGTCCCATTCAATACGTATCGAGGGCAAAGACCACATTGTTCTACGCGATCTGGACGTCATGAATTCGGTGTATGACAACATCTACATCATTCTCGGCAGCAAACACTTGCTGTTGGATCGCATGAGCATACACCACGCGGGGACACGAGGCATCCAGCTTATCGGCGCCGAGCTCGATGACGATCCTGACGGTTGGGTTGACTATGTGACCATCCAACGGTCTACGATATACAACATCGGGATCCGATGCGATACGGCGGCCAACGACATCGGTATGGGCCGAAACGTCCGCCGTGTTACGATTCGTGATTGCCAGCTATACGGAGACGGTGAGAACTGGGGGGTCGACGGGATTCTGACAGGTGAGGCCGCTCATGGGGCAGGGCATCTGATTGAGAACAATGTGTTTTCCGGGCACTGCGAGAATGAGATTGACTTCAAAGGGCACTGGGAGTCGCCGGCCGGAGAGGGGAAGACTATCATAAGGAACAACTTCCTGTATGGATCGGGCGGTTCCATTGTGGGTATTCACTTCGGGTCCCGAGATGTGGACATCCTCTACAACCACATATGTTGCGGCGCGTCGCATGGGGTGTCCCTGTACAACCACGATGGATCGAGTGTGTACGATGGGCAGGAGGGCAACGTTACCATTGCGTACAACATCATCCGAGACAACAACCTGAGCGGAATCAAGGACGGGGGAAGTGGACATTCTGTGACCGCTGGTGGCAATCGAGTCTACAACAACATCATCATCTGGAATGGCAAAGGGGGCGACGATCCCAAGCCCGGCGTTCAGTTTGAGTCGTCACATTGGGATATACGAAACAACATTATCTGGGACAACGGGGATGGGAGTCTCGACGATCAGTTGTGGCTCAACGCCTCCCAGGCTGAGGTGGGCCTGGTGATGAGTCACAATCTGGTGGCCAGAAACCCAATGTTCGTTGATGCTGAACAAGGGTATTTCGATCTTCGAGCCGACAGCCCGGCCATCGACGCGGGAGTGCCTTTGGGATACCAGCGGGATTTGAAAGGACGCCCGGTGCCTGGTGGGACTGCGCCTGATATTGGGGCCTTTGAGTACCATGTGAACGATTGCTCCTCGCCCCAGTGAGAAGACTCCGGCACGGAGGCAGTACGTACGATGTCACGGTCCAGAGGTGGGTCGACGAAATCGCCGCTTTCTCACTCCGACGACTTGAGCGTTGTGAACGCAGCAGAACTGCGACCGAAAGTGGCTGGCAAAGCGGGAGAAACCATGAATAAGCGTGCCAATATACTAGTGACATCCGGAGCACTCGATGTCGACGGCGGCGTGGCGAATTACTATCGCGTCTTCTTCGAGTACTTCCGAGATGAGCGATTGTCCCTGTTGCACCAGCCGTTTGGAACGCGCAAGAGGTTCTCTCGTACGTTCCTCACCCGGGTTCTGGCCTATCACGTCTGCTACCTTCTGGATCTCGCGCGGCTCGTCTGGGGATTGATTCGAAACCAGAGAACGCGCATCGTTCAGGTCAGCCCATCGTTGGTGGCATTGCCGCTGTTTCGCGACGCGCTTGTCATCCTCGTCGCCAAACTGTTCAGACGGAGAGTCATCGTCTTCTATCGAGGATGGCGACAGAACGTGATAGCCTTCATGCGATCCCATGCCGTAGTACGATGGCTGTTTCGCGCCGTCTATCGCAAAGCGGATGTGAGCATTGTTCTGGCAGAGTCTTTTCGAGAGGACCTTATCGCCCTGGGGTTCTGCGGTTCGGCTATTGAGGTCACCAAGACAACCTATGAGAGCCATGCCGTGATGATGCCCACGGATCGAGGGCAGGAACGGCCCCGGTTTCTGTTTCTGAGCCGTATTCTGGAAGCCAAGGGTATTGGCGAGTTGATGTTGGCCGCTCGGTTGCTGAAACGCCGTGGGCATGACTTCGAGCTGGTCGTTGTCGGGCCGGAGGCACGCGAAGGTCTGATCGAGCGGTATCGGCGTGAGGTGGCCGAAGCAGGTTTGACCGATCAGATTACCTTCCGAGGGGCGCGGATGGGACGAGAGAAGTGGGAGGCCTTTGCTGATGCGGATGTCTTCGTCTTGCCTTCCTGGACCGAAGGTTGTCCGACGTGTGTCGTTGAGGCCCTGGGGGCGGGGCTGTTTGTGATCTGCACCGATGTGGGGGCTCTTCCAGAAGTCATTCACGAGGGCGGAAACGGGTCCTTCGTCCGGTGCCGGGACCCAGAGGATCTGGCCGACAAGATGATATGGGCGTGCGGTAACATTGGGGAGCTGCGCAAACGTCGCGAGCAGATTCAGGCCGACGCGTTTGAAAGGTTCGATGTACACGTCATTGTCGATCAGTTCAAGTCGATTTACGGGCCTCTTCTTGAGAACGAATGTGTCACTCAGCCGGTGTGAGCGGGGACTGGATATCTGAGACGGAGCTGGAGCCCCTTTTACTTCAGTAGTGCATTGTGCTGTTAGGGAGCAGAGGAGACTGATCATGGCCGAGTATCTCTACCAAACCAGGCTCGCGAAGTGGATCCTGGAGAAGCGACGAAGAACTCGAGTCAACCATATACTGTCAGAGATCGACGTGTGGCCGCGGATGAACATACTGGATGTCGGGTGTGGCCCTAATGGGAGGTCTTTCGAGAGTTATGCCCTGGAGGACTGCACCATTACCGGGATTGATATACTGTCTCCGCAGGACGTCAAGATGGAGCATCCGCGGTTCCGCTACTTTCAGCAGGATGCCAGGGATCTATCGAGATTTCCAAGCAAGTCATTTGATCTGGCGATTTCCATCGGCATGATGGAACACATTTGCGATCGGTCGGTTCTTGAGCAGATCGCGGATGAGATGATCCGGGTCAGCCGGCAGTGGATCATTGGTGTGCCCTGGCGGTATTGTTGTCTGGAGCCGCATTTCAAGTTCCCGTTCTTCCAATTCCTGCCCGGCTCATGGCAACTCGCGCTGACCAGACGATTGAATCTCCACAATCTAGGTTCAACCGTACAGGACGATGCCAGTTGGATAAAGAATCACTATCAGTGGCTGCCCGGCCGTGAGTGGAAGAGCATCTTCCGGGCCGACAAGGCTCGGGTCTCTCTGTTGGCGGGTGATCTGCTGGTCATTGGGAGTGACCAACGCTGCCCTCATGGCAATCTTGTGAACTGCCCGGAAGCCCCATGCTGCAATGCGGCGCAGAGTGAGCAGTCGAGTGATCGGGCCAAAGGCAAGGAGAAGGTCCTGGTCGCTGTTCCAAAGCGGTCACGGAAGGACGACTTGCTCTATGAAGACGTTGGATGATTCCTTGAAACGCGATACTTGAAGAGTGCGTGTCCAAAGTCAACGCGGTGCCGCCATTGCGGGCACATTTCCGAGCATTGTGACAAGACCCATCTTTCGCGGTGTCCCGCGGCGGAGATTCTATGGTGCAATTGATGAATGCTGACGTGGCTATCGATCAGATGACCCACTACATCGAAGAGGTCGACTATGCGGGATATGATCCCTACGACGCGCTCAATAGCCCTCTTCTTCGATGCGTCAGCGCCAAGAGCAAATGGATGCGGATCGCTTTCACCCAGTTCCTCAGACGATGCCCTCTGAACTTCAGATCTGTGCTGGGGATCAAGAAAGGTCACAATCCAAAGGGGCTTGGCCTTTTTCTCTGGGGGTATGCCAAGCTGTATGCGATCACGAAACGGCATCAGTGCCTTGAGGCCATCGAACGCCTGCTGGAGTTGCTGGAGGAACTCAGGTGCGCCGGATATTCGGGCAATTGTTGGGGGTATAACTTCGACTGGCAATCGGGGACGTACTTCCGTCCGAGAACGGTCCCGACCGTTGTCAATACCGCTTTCATCGGCCATGCCCTGCTGGACTGCCATCGGCTGACTGGCAGCACACGGGCGCTCGATTTGGCGCTATCAACTGAGGAGTTCATTCTCAGAGATCTCAACCGGACCGCCGGTGACGGAGCATTCTGTTTCAGCTACACGCCTGTCGACCAGGGAATCGTGCACAATGCCAATGTGCTGGGTGCTTCCCTTCTGATCCGACTCAGACGGTATGTGGCCGATGCACGTCTCCAGGAAGCGGCGATGACAAGCCTGACATACACGATGTGTTGCCAACACGACGATGGGGCATGGTACTATGCCGACCGCAAGAGGCAGCGATGGATTGATTCGTTCCATACGGGCTTCGTCCTAATGGCGCTGCGTTACTTTCTCAACGAGGGGGTCGCGCAACAGTATCGGCAAGCCTACGAGGAAGGCATTCAGTACTATGTGTCGCATTTCTTCCTTACGGATGGCACTCCCAAGTATTATTCAGACAGGACCTATCCAATTGACATTCACTCTCCTGCGGTGGCCGTAGCCTTTCTATCGAAACTGGGGCATCGCCATCGAGCCCTCACCGATCGCGTTCTGGCATGGATGCTGCGGCACATGTGGGACCCGAGGGGGTACTTCTACTTTCGCAAACACCGGTACTATACCAACAAGATCTCGTATCTACGCTGGTCGCAGGCATGGGCGTTCCATGCGCTTACGGAGTACCAGTTCCAACAGCAACAAGAACAGGGCGAGGATGCTGATGAAATCACGGCCAAGAGAGATTGATATCCTGGGGATGCCGCTCACGGTATTGGCGTCTCCTGACGACGCTGCCAATCACGTTGTTGATTGTGTGCAGAGGGGGCAGAGGACCTTCTGTATAGCGATGAATCCTGAGAAGAGCTATCGAGCGCAGCGCAGCAAGAGCTTGAAACAGATCATCAAATCGGCCGAGTTGCATATCTGCGATGGAATCGGCATGGCGATCGCCGCCCGAGTTTTGCACCGGCGGAAGGTCGTGCGGGTCACAGGCGTCGATCTGTTTCAGAAACTCATCGCTCGCGCCCAAAAGCTCGGTCTGAAAGTGTTCCTCTTTGGCGCCACGCCTGAGTCCAATGCTGGGGCCTGTAAGTCCCTGCGGCGCATGTACCCTCAACTCCGCATCGTCGGCAGCCAACACGGCTATCACGACAATGATGCCGATGTGGTCGACGCCGTGAATGCGTCCGGCGCCGACATGTTGTTTGTCGCCATGGGATCGCCGCGTCAGGAGACGTGGATCGCAGCCCATCGTGACAGCCTCAATGTGCCATATTGCATGGGAGTGGGCGGGAGCTTCGATGTGCTGAGTGGCTGCGCCAAACGCGCTCCGAAAGTCTTCTGTGCGACCGGGACCGAGTTCCTGTATCGATTCGCCAAGGAACCGAAACGGTGGAAACGGGAGTTGTGTGTGTTGGCTTTCTGTGGGCGTGTCTGTCGTGCCAAGATGTCGGGTTGGCTTCGCGGCGCCGCATGTTGATCTGGGGACATGACGTTGCGTAGCGCAGCGATATGAGAGCAATCATGACAGCAGCAGGCAAAGTCAATGGTGTGGTTGTCGTGGCGACGGACGGAGTTGGGTGCGCGGTCGCCCAGGAACTCTCGCGCACGTTCCGTGTCTCACTGATAGACTGCAGCGAAGCTGATGCCTGTCGTGTCGTGGAATGCCGTGACGGCCGGAGCCGTTCGGCTGCGTCCCCTGGGTCCGGTGGGTCGGGGCAGGTAGAGGCGACCCTTGCCGAGATTTGGGAGAGAGAGCCGAGGCCCGATGCTCTCATTGTTGTTGCTGGTGCGTCCGAGGCGAATGGTCGTCCGGAGGATGGTTCGGCCTATCAAGAGTCTCTCGAACGCAACTTCTTCTTGCCTCTGACGGCAATGAAGAGCGTCCTGCCCCGCCTGTGTGCGGCGCGGGCAGGGAAGATCATCGTCCTGATTCCCGCATCCGGCCTTTTCGTCGACCGCCATGGGGCCTCTGTGGCATGTGCCCACTGGGCGCTGCGCAGAGTCTGTCAATCGCTTCAGGCCGAAACGGGGCCGACAGGCGTGGACGTGCATCTCATGTTCATGCCGCGTCAGAAGGAAGGTGCCGCAGAGGCGACGCACAGAGAACACGCCCCACGCAGGCTCGCTACAGATCTTGCGCGAATACTCAGCGGAACGAGTCGCGGCACCGTTCACCTGCGGATGCCGGATCGCCTGCGCTATGTGAAGCGGCAGGTGGTGTGCGCTGACCCTCTACTGGGGAGACGCGCTGACACCAATGGGCACGGTCCGCGGTCCGCGCCACGCCGCGTTGTGATCACGGGGGCTTCCTCCGGCCTGGGGGCCGAATTGGCCCGTTGCCATGCGGAGCACGGGGATTCGGTGTACCTGGTCGGGCGGAACGTGCCCGCCATGGAGAGATTGCGGGGAGAACTGCCGAAGGACTGCGAGGTCCACATTGACCGGGTCGACCTGGCCGACGGTGAGGCGACTTCGGATTATGCGGGACAACTCGCGCATGTCGATGTGCTGATCAACTGCGCCGGTTTCTCCGTGGTGGGAGAAGTAATGGATGTCTCTGTTGAGTTGTTCCGCAGGAACATGACTGTGAACTTTCTCGCCCCCGTATTGCTCACAGAGGCACTCTGTCGCAAAGATCAGCCGCCTCATCGCGTCGTGAATGTGCTCTCGACTACGGCTATTTCCGGGCGCAAGAACCATGGCTCATACGCCGCAAGCAAGGCTGCCCTGTGGGCCTATACCAAAATCCTCCGACGGACGCTATCGTCAGGGACGGAGGTCATGGAGGTGCTTCCTGCAACATTCGCCTCCAGTTTCGCCAGCAATACGGTCCACGGCCGATCAGACAAGGAATCCGCAGCACCCGCAGTTGCGGATGCGCAGCATCGTCACGGTCTGACAAGTCAGACGGTTGCGGCGAAGGTATATAGTGCCTCGGAACGAGGGGATAGGTACTTGTTTGTGCCTTACAAGGCCAGGATGTTCCACCTCCTGGAGGCGGTGACTCCTGCACTGTTCAGGCGGATGTTCCCCTGATACGCAGGCTACTGAACGACGTACGGTTTTCAAGGATGGCGTCCCGATGCTGACTGCCACATGCGATTACGTTTTCAAGAGAAGCGATGAGCTTTCCGCGCAAGAACGGGAGCAATTCCGAGCCCTGTTTGAGCGCGTATTCGCCAAGACGCTGAGCCAAGAGCAGTTTGAGCGGAAGTTCTGTTGGACGCCGTTGGGGTTTTCTCACCATGGTTTGATGGTGACCGAGGGGCAGATCGTCGGAGCCTACAATCTCATTCCATACCGCTATAGCTGTTTCGGATCGCAGGAGTTGTTTGCCCTTTCCGTGGACGCGATGATCGATGAGGAGCATCGCTCGGGACCGTTCAATATGGTCAAAATGGCCAAACTGGTCTACGAGGGGGCCGCAAGAGATGGGGTGGTCTTTGCATTTGGCTTCCCCAACGACCAGGCCTATGTGTTCACCAAGAGGGTCCTCAGGTGGCGCGACATAGGCGAACTCGAGTTCTATGCGTTGCCGATCAACATTGGGGCCGTCCGGGCGTCTCTGAAATGGGCCGATCCACTGTCGCGACTGTTTTCGTCGGGATTCGTGCGGTTGCCGAGGCTGTCCCGCCCCAGGAAGACGGACTTCGCGGTAGAGAAAGTGTGCGATGATCTATACAGGCGTCATCGCTATGATGATCGCCATCACACGGTTGCCCTCAGCCGGGGCGGCGAGTGCACACTCCGCGTCTGCGAAGAAGACGATGGCATCCGGGCCCTCTACATCATTGACGTGACACCTTTGACCGCCGATCGTCTTGCGGAAGCCGTGCGGCACGCACGTGACATGGCCGCCTCGCGTGCAGACCTTTTGTTGTACGTGGGCTGGCTGCCGTTTTCTCCCCAGGGGCTGGTCCGCGTACCGCCCTCACGATGTCCCCGCCGCATCAAAATGTGTGGCAGAATTCTCGATCCGACACGCGTCGACGATCGTATCCTCAAAATGGCCAACTGGAATGTGAACGTCTCGAACTTCGACGTCCGCTGACGCCCGGTTCGGTCGTAGTGAGTGAGGCAAGGGGGTATAGGAGAAGAGAGCGAATGGAATCGCATCGAGAGAGAGAGCCTGTCAACGCATTCACCTGCGAGCTGGAGGATTGGTTCCACATCCTCGATACGGACAGGGCGCCTGCCATGGAGGACTGGTCGCGTCTTCCTCTGTGTGCAGAGAAGAACGTTGATCGCCTGCTGCAACTTCTGGAGGATAATGAGGCGCGCGCGACGTTCTTCTGCCTTGGCTGGATGGCGGAGCGCATGCCTGGATTGGTGCGGCGGTGTCAGGAGGCCGGCCATGAAATCGGATCACACGGTTACGGTCACCTTCTCTCCTACACCGTCGGATCCGATGTGTTTCTCCAGGATGCCATTCGATCGAAGAAGATTCTCGAGGACATCACGGGCCAGGAAGTCATCGGGTTTCGGTCCCCTGGATTCGCTGTCAAGAACAACAATCGCTGGGTATTCGATGTGGTGGCCGAAGCCGGCTATCGATATGACGCCAGTGTGTTTCCGGCTCAGCATGGCCACGGCGGCTTGTGCGAAGCGGACCCTGCTCCCCATGTGATCAAGACGAAGGGCGGATCGCTTATTGAGATCCCCAGCTCTACGATCAAGCTGTGGGGCCGTTCGGTCTGTCTCTTCGGCGGCGGGTATCTGAGAATCTCACCTCTGCCTCTGATTCGATGGGGCATTCGAAGGCTGCATCGAGAAGGGCGACCGCTCGTGGTTTACGTGCACCCGAGAGAATTCGATCCGAGTCATCCCCGTTTGCCGTTGAAATGGCGGCGACGATTCAAGTGCTACGTCAACCTCCGCAGCACATGGCCGAAGCTCAAATGGTTGTGCGAACACTATCGATTCACAACGATGAAGACGTTGGCGGCAGATCTTGAGCCCGCTCGTCAGGCGAGCCCGGCCGATACCAAGGGACTGGAAGGCCCAAGACAGAGGGTGACGGTGGTCGACGTCACGAAACGTTCGCCGGTTTCCCGGCAGGTTCATTCCAACTAGAGAAAGGGACTGACAACGATGAATGTGAAACACGAGATTCGAACGTACATCGTGGAGAACATCCTGTTCGGTGACGGCGACGGGGTCGACGAAAACGCTTCGTTCCAGGAGAGCGGCATATTGGATTCCACCGGGTTTCTTGAGCTGATCGGTTTCGTCGAAGAGCGGTTCGACATCAGCATCGCCGATGATGAACTCTCGCCGGAGCATTTTGACAGTGTGGTCAAGATGTCCACCTTCGTCGAGCAGAAACTCGCGGCCAAGGCTGTGGCGTAAGACAATTGCGGCAACTCGAATGCCCCGAGACTGGATGGGGCGGTGGTTGAGGATCCATGTGCGGTATAGCTGGAATTCATAATCTGCAATCTCGGCAAGAGATTCGTCGCGACGTGCTGGGGCGCATGATGGGGGCGATCCGTCACCGCGGCCCCGACGAAGCGGGAATCTATCTGGATGACGCTGTAGGGCTCGGGCATGTGCGACTGAGCATTATCGACATCAAGTCCGGCGGTCAGCCCATCCACAACGAGGACGAGAGCCTCTGGATTGTCTACAATGGTGAGGTCTTCAATTACGTGGAATTGCGGACCGAACTTGAGGAGCGAGGGCACCGGTTCTACACGACCTCTGATACTGAGGTGCTTCTGCATCTATACGAACAGGAGGGACCGAAATGTCTGGAGCGTCTGAACGGTCAGTTTGCCTTCGCCATCTGGGACAGCCGTAGCCAGACCCTGTTCCTGGCGCGCGACCGTGTGGGGATCCGCCCGCTCCACTACGCGGTTCACCAGGGCCGACTGTGCTTCGCTTCCGAGGTCAAGGCGCTCTTCGCGATTCCGGATCTGCCCCGCAAGATCGACGCCCAGGGGATGAGCCAGATCTTCACGTATTGGACGACCCTGCCCGGCCGCACGGCCTTCGAGGGGGTTCATGAACTGCCTCCGGGACACTATCTGATCGCCTCGAAAGGCCAGGTCAGAACGCAGTGCTATTGGGATGTTCCGGTCTTCGCGCGAGATGAGCAGGACGAAAGCTCCGTAGATGTGCTGACGGGCGCCGTCCAGGAGCTTCTGTCGGATGCTATCCGAATCAGGTTGCGCGCCGATGTTCCGGTCGGATCCTATCTGAGCGGAGGTTTGGACTCTTCTGGGATCGCCGCCATCACTGCGAAACGTTTCAATGCGGACCTGCGAACGTTCGGCATTCGATTTGACCAGGACGGTTTCGACGAGGGAGAACATCAAAAGGAGATGGCGTCGTTCCTGGGAACGGATCACCAGGAACTGTACGCTCAGTCAACGCGGATCGGGGAGGTGTTTCCGAGGACGGTATGGCATGCCGAGAAGCCCGTGCTTCGCACGGCTCCGGTGCCGCTTCTCATGTTGTCCGGTCTGGTCAGACGCGGCGGTCTGAAGGTTGTCCTCACGGGCGAGGGAGCGGATGAGGTCTTCGGAGGCTACAGCATATTCAAGGAGGCCAAGGTCAGGCGCTTCTGGGCTCAGCATCCTGAATCGCAGATGCGTGCGGCTCTGCTCAGTCGGCTTTACGACTACGTCTTTCGGGATCGCCGTGCCAAGCGCTTCCTCAAGTCCTTCTTCGCTGATGATCTGAATCACTATGATGACCCTCTCTTCTCTCATCGAATTCGGTGGCGAAACACGGGTCGAATCAAAGCTTTCTTCTCGGGCGATCTTAACGCTGCTGCTGGAATGGACGACACCTCTGAACAGATCGTACGGGGACTACCGGATGGCTTCGACCGGTTGGATGCGGTGGCGAAGGCGCAGTACATTGAGATGAAGATCTTCCTGAGCAACTATTTGCTTTCGTCACAGGGCGACCGAATGGCGATGGCGAACTCGGTGGAGATTCGACTGCCGTTCCTTGACCATCGCCTGATTGAATTCATGGCAAGAGTGCCCTCAAGATGGAAGGTTCTTGGTCTGAATGAGAAGCACCTTCTGAAACGATCGCTGTCGGAGGACGTGCCCAAGGCTATCTGGAGCCGTCGGAAGCAGCCCTATCGCGCCCCAATCGTCCACGGTCTGTTGAGCGGTGACGCCGGAGACTTCGCCAGGGACATGCTTGGTCGACGCATGATCGACTCCGCAGGGCTGTTTGATGCCGATAAGGTTGAGCGACTGCTCACGAAGCTCCAGACGGTGCCGAATCCGGGCGAAATCGATAGCATGGCTCTGGCGGGCATTCTGTCGTCCCAGATCATCTACGATCGGTTCATAAGGATCTCACCGGTGGATTCCGTTGGAGAAATCCCGTTGGATGTCATCATCGATAGACGTACGGCCGCGAATGGAGACCGCCGGCCGACTCATCACGGCGACAGGCTTCCGGAGGCTGCCGTCGTTTCGGAGAGGTGATACGCGTGCGTGATCGTGCGGCCCTGTGCCGTGGGACAGTTCCCATTTCGTGCGAGGAGTGGAGATAGAATCGTGGCCAACCTGGAACCCACACTACTTCATGAATGGCTCATTCGCTCGGCCCAACGCCGCCCGGACAAGGAGGCGATCGTTTGCGGGCGAGAGCGGTGGTCGTATGCCAAACTCAACGGTCACACGGACCGTTTTGCCGGGGCGCTCGCCGACTTGGGAGTGGTCAGGCAAGACCGAGTGGTTATTGCCTTGGGCAATTGCGTCGAGACGGTCGTCAGTCTCTTCGGAACGCTGAAGGCCGGGGGCACCTTCGTGCTTCTGGAGGGCAATACCAGGGGGCGACGTCTCCGCCATGTCCTGGAGAATTCCGGGGCGAGCGTTCTGGTGGTTCGGCGAACTCAGGCGGCCGTGGTCGCAGAGGCGTTGGAAGGTCTCAATGCAGATCTGAGGATCGTCTGGCTTGGAGGGGAACCGAATGTCGAGTTGGGTTCCCAGACCTCTTGCGTGGACTGGGAAGACCTGTTTGCCTCGGCGTCGGAGCTAACCCCTTCGCTCAATGCTCTTCCGCGCTGTGTCGATCTGGATCTGGCGGCGATTCTCTACACGTCGGCGACGACCGGCAAGGCGAAGGGCGTGATGTGCAGCCACCGCAGCATGATCGCCGCGGCCAAGAGTATCGTGACCTATATCGAGAACCGCGAGGATGACGTCGTTCTGAATGTCTTGCCGCTGTCCTTCGGTTACGGGCTCTACCAGATCCTCATGGCCTGCATGGTGGGCTTCACGGTGGTCCTGGAGCGTTCGTTCCTCTATCCCCACGTAACGATGGAGCAAATCGCCCAGCAGCGTGCGACGGGCTTCCCGCTCGTGCCCAGCATGGCGGCCATGCTTCTCCGCATGGAGAATATCGATGAGTACGACTTCAGTTCGTTGCGTTACATCACCAGCGCCGGCGCCGCGCTGCCCGTGGGACACCTCCAGCGCCTGCGCCAGTTGATACCGCAGGCGACCATCTTCAATATGTACGGTCTGACTGAGTGCGTTCGTGTTTGTTTTCTCTCGGGGGCGGAGTTGGATCGCTGCCCCGCATCGGTGGGTCGCCCCATACCGAACTGCGAGGTGCGAGTCGTGGACGAACAGGGTGACCCGGTTATGCCGGGGGAGGTCGGAGAATTGCTCATCCGCGGCGCCAATGTGATGCAGGGCTATTGGCACGATCGAGACATGACAGAGCGGACCTTCCGTGCCGACGGAGAGACGACCATGCGTTGGCTTCACTCAGGGGACTACTTCCGCACGGACGAAGCCGGCTATCTGTATTTCCTGTCGCGCCGCGATGACCTGATCAAGACCCGCGGTGAACGCGTTAGTCCGCGCGAGGTGGAGGATGTGATCTGTGAATTGGAGGCGGTCAGAGAGACGGCCGTCATAGGCGTGCCTGATGACGTGTTGGGGCAGGCCATCAAGGCCTTCGTCGTGTGTGACGAAGCTCTACTGGATGAGAAACGGATACTGAGGCATTGTCTCAAGAGATTGGAGCCGCTCATGGTTCCGAAGTACATCGAGTTTGTCGAGGCTCTGCCGAAGACGGAGCGTGGCAAGATCAACCGGCGCGAACTACAGGCCGCATTGGGAGAAGGATGAAAATGACAATCGGACAGGCTATCACTTGGGACGCGCTCACCCTGGACTGTGAGAAGGCGTCGGAACAGATCGTCAAGAGCATCAGAGAGAGTGTCGGCAATAAACTCAAAAGGCGAGGTTTGGTCGTGGCGCTCTCGGGCGGGATCGACAGCAGCGTGGTGGGGGCGCTGTGTGTGCGGGCCCTGGGCCCGAAGCGCGTGTTCGGGCTCCAATTACCCGAGCGGGATTCGTCGTCAGAAACCCTGGCGCTGAGTCAGTTGATCGTCGACCATCTGGGTATCGAGGCCGAATCCACGGATATCACCGATATTCTCACGGCCGTTGGATGCTATCGCTACCGCGACGAGGCGATCCGTAGCGTGATTCCCGAATACGGCCCTGACTACAAGTGCAAGATTGTACTGCCCTCTCTGCTCGGCCCGGAGAGCATGAGGGTTTTCTCCGTCGTCGTTGAGTCACCTGACGGCCTCCAGAGCCGGGCCCGACTTCCGCTCAGTGCGTATCTCCAAATCGTCGCGGCCACGAACTTCAAGCAGCGCGTCAGAAAGACGCTCGAGTACTTCCACGCGGACCGGTTGAACTACGCCGTGACAGGGACGCCCAATCGTCAGGAATACGATCAGGGGTTCTTCGTGAAGCTCGGTGACGGCGCCGCGGACATCAAACCGATTGCCCACCTGTACAAGATGCAGGTCTATCAGATGGCCGAATACCTGGGCTTGCCCCAAGCGATTTGCGAACGGCCTCCGACGACCGATACTTATTCGATGCCTCAGGATCAGGAGGAGTTCTATTTCTCGGTCTCGCACACGGTTCTGGACATCTGCCTCTATGGTAAGAACCACGGTATGACGCCGGAAGAGATCGCCCCGATCGCGTCGTTAGAGGTCGAACAGGTCGCCCACGTGTACCGCGATATCGAGGCCAAACGTCGAACAACGCGGTATCAGCATATGGCGCCCTTGCTGATTGAGCCGGTGCCTGAGATCCAGGCGAATGCCCTTCACTGAGAAGGACCGTCCTACGGATGGGAGTGTGACAACGTGAGTACGTTACTGTGTGTCTACTTTGGAGCGGCGCTGTTGGCGATCGTGGGGACTCCGATCGTGATGCGGATCGCACTCCGGATCAACGCGGTTGACCGGCCTGGCGTTCGGACCGTGCATACCAAGCCGGTTCCGCGCATCGGAGGCGTTGCGATCTTCGCAGCCGCGATGTGCCTGATCATCTGCGTTCTGTTCCTCGACAATCAGATCGGGGCGGCGTTTCGACGTGTTCGGCTGCAACTGAGCACGCTGCTGTGTGGCGCGGTCTTCATCTTCCTGATCGGGCTGATCGATGACGTGAGAGGGTTGCCCGCCAAGGTCAAGTTCCTGGCTGAAGTGGCTGTAGCCGGTACGCTGTGTTATGTCGGCGTGCAGATAAAGACTCTCGCGCTCACCGACGAGATGGTGCTTCATTTGGGATGGGTCGGATGCCCACTGACGATCCTGTGGATTGTCGGAATCACCAACGCCGTCAATCTCAGCGATGGTCTCGATGGTTTGGCCGCTGGCGTCTCCGCGGTCGCCTGCGGCGCTATCGCGGTCTTTGCGATCTACAGCCACAATCCGATTATGGCCGTCTTCATGCTGGCGCTGCTCGGAGGCTTGAGTGGGTTCCTGTTCTACAATTTCAACCCGGCGAAGATCTTCATGGGCGATTGCGGCAGTCTGTTCGTCGGGTTTACGATTGCGTCCTCCAGTGTGATGTGTCTGACGAAATCCAGCGCTCTGGTCGGCCTGGCCCTTCCCGTGCTGGCCCTGGGGATTCCCATCTTCGATACATTCTATTCCATGTTGCGCCGCTTCCTGGAAAGGCGCTCTCTTTTCGCCCCCGATCGACGCCATTTCCATCATCGGTTGATCGAGCTTGGGCTCAAGCAACGCCACGCGGTGATTGCGATCTACATTGCTACGCTGCTCGCCACGGGGCTCGGGTCATTCATGATGGTTCGCCGCGACGGGGGGGCCCTGGTGGTCCTCGCCTGCATTCTCCTCCTGCTCATTCTTCTATTCCGCGTCGTGGGCGACATGCGCCTGCGAACGACACTGTCCGCCCTTCAGAACAAGTATGCCGTGGCGCGACGCGAGAAGCAGGAGCAGCGCATCTTCGAGGACCTGCAGCTGCGCTTCCGGCGAGCTCAGGACCGCGAAGAATGGTGGAAGGCTGTCTGCGATGCCGGGACAGGGCTGGATTTCGCGTGGGTGTCCCTGACGTTGGCAGACGACGAGGGCAATGTGGATACGCGTGTCTGGCGCGGAACCGCTGCAGGCGGCAATGGCTCACGCGTGGTCACGATGAGTTTCCCGGTCAAGGACAAGAGGACCCAGAAGCTCATTGAATTCGAAGTCGCGATCACGGCCAATGCGTCACTCGAAGCGGCCGGTCGCAGGGGGGTCCTGTTTAATCGACTTATCGACGAATACGGCCTGGCCCAGGAGCCTGCGACGGCTGGCGCCGCGTCCGATTCTTAAGACTCGAGCTTTCGATGCAAGCATAGACGAAGGCCAGCAAACATAACCGTCTCGTGGGGCGAATCGGTCCTTTCACGAAGTTCCGCCGAAATCCCGTCCCTTCCACAGCGAGATGGGCTTGGAGGACCTTTATGGTCCTCCTTTTTTTATGCGCTCGCGGCCCATTGCGTCGGGACACCGGATCGCATAAGATGTCCTGCGTCTAGCGTGTCAGATGATCTCTGACTGCGAGCAGGAGCGTTGTCGTCATGGATGAAAGGGGATCATGAGTCTCACACAGAAGCAACTCGCCCGCATGATGGATTTCAGTGCTGTTCGTGCTGAACGCAACGCGGACGATATTCAGAAGTTGGCGGATGGGGCGCGCCGGTACGGTGCGATTGCTGTCTTTGCTCTGCCCGCCTGGACACCCACTCTCGTCGAGATGTTGGCGGACGAGTCACATATCGCCATTGGCGGTGTGGTCGGTTTCCCCTCCGGCGGCGACAGCACGGCTGCGAAGGCCTTTCAGACCCGGGAACTGATTGGCATGGGGTGTTCGGAACTGGACATGGTGCTCAGCGTCGGCCGGTTGCGGTCGGCTGACCATAAGACGGTCGAAGACGACATCCGGGCCGTGGTTGATGCGGCCGAGGGGACACTGCTGAAGGTTATTCTCGAGTGTGGGCTGCTCTCCGACGATCAGATCCGACAGGGTTGTGACATCTGCGTCCGAGCCGGGGCAGACTACGTCAAGACGGGAACGGGGTGGGCCGATTGTACGCGGATCGCCGAGTACATCTCGCTGATGCGTGAGTGCGTGGGCGACGCGATCGGCATAAAGGCGGCCGGCGGAATCCGCGACCTGGCGACGGTGCTGGATCTCTACGAACGAGGCGCCCGGCGCTTCGGCGTGGGCGTCGGCTCAGCGGCAAGTATCCTGCAAGCGTGTCCCGACGTATCGTGAAGCAAGGAGCGATCCAGGGGAGAGATATGGGTATGGGGCCATACATCATCGCGTACGATCTTGGTACCGGCGGGAACAAGGCGTCTCTGTATGACGTCGAGGGTCGCTGCGTCTCGGCCTGTTTCGTTCCCTACGCGACCCACTATCCTGAACTGGGCTGGCATGAGCAAAAGCCGATGGACTGGTGGCGCTGCGTCGTCCAGAGCACGAGACAATTGTTGGGCGAGTCGAGCGTGGACCGAGACGCCATCGTCTGTTGCGGGATCTCGGGGCACAGCCTGGGGGTGGTTCCCCTGGACCGAACCGGCGCCTTGCTCCGTGAGGATACACCCATCTGGTCGGATTCCCGCGCCGCGCGAGAAGCAAAGCAGTTCTTCGAGACGGTCGATGAGGCCCAGTGGTATGAGACGACGGGCAACGGATTTCCGCCCGCTCTTTACACGGTCTTCAAGATCATGTGGTTGCGCAACAACGAACCTGAGACCTTTGAGCGTATCGACAAGGTCATTGGCACCAAGGATTTCGTTAACTACAAACTGACCGGGCAAATTGTCACGGACCATTCCTACGCGTCCGGCAGCGGCGTCTACGACCTGCAGAAATGGGCCTACAGCGACGATCTAATCGGCGCCAGCGGTCTGCCCGCGCACCTGCTACCGCAACCGGTTGCGTCGACGGAGGTTCTCGGGACACTCACGCCGGAGGCGGCTGAGGAGCTATCCCTCCCCCAATCCGTCAAGGTGGTGGCCGGCGGCGTGGACAATTCATGCATGGCGCTGGGGGCGCGGGCCTTCAAGGAGGGGCGCGCATACAACTCTCTCGGTTCGTCCAGTTGGATTGCCGTCTCCTCAAGCAAACCGTTGTTGAGTCAGAGGGGGCGGCCCTATGTATTCGCCCATGTCGTCCCGGGTATGTTTGCCTCGGCGGTGGCGATCTTCTCGGCGGGCAGCAGTTTCCGCTGGCTGCGCGATACGTTGTGCCGAAACCTCGTCGATGAGGCGCGCGATGCCGGGGCCGATCCGTACGACCTGATGACGAAGCTGGCTGCGACGTCTGCGATCGGCGCCAATAAGCTGCTGTTCAATCCCAGTCTGGCCGGAGGAACGTCCTTTGATGTCAGCCCCAACATTCGCGGTGCTTTCATCGGCCTGGATCTGGCGCACACGCAAGCCGACATCGTTCGTGCGGTCAT